>NZ_ANAD01000165.1:0-11724 GCF_000341245.1 Nocardiopsis halophila DSM 44494 | reverse complement strand
CCCCCGCGCGGGGAGCCGTAGGACTGCACCCAGCCCTTGGCGGTCGTGGTGTAGCCGCCGAGGCGCTCGGCGAAGTACTGGACCATGTCGTTGCGCTCGGGCTCGCCGTGCACGAGCACGTCCAGGCCGATGTCCTCCTGCAGGGCGATGACCTTGTCGATCTCCCCCCGCATCCGGGCCTCGTACTCCTCCTCCCCGATGGCGCCGGTGCGGTGCTCGGCCCGCGCCTTGCGGATCTCCTCGGTCTGCGGGAACGAGCCGATGGTGGTGGTGGGCAGGTACTGCGGCTCGCCCTCGCTGTTCCAGCGGCCCTCGCGCAGGCGCTGCTCGCCCTCCGTGCCCAGGGACTGCAGGCGGGCCCGCACCTGGGCGTTGCGGAAGCCCTCCGGCTCGGGCAGGTCGGCCCGGGCGCGCTCCAGGTCGGCCGCGGCGCCGTCGGGGTCGCTCAGCGCGCGCCCCAGCAGCGCCGTCTCGTCCAGCTTCTGCCGGGCGAAGGCCAGCCGCGCCCGCAGCGCCGGGTCCATGCCGGTCTCGGCGTCCAGGTCGACCGGGACGTGCAGCAGCGAGCAGGAGGTGTTGACCACCACCTCGCGGGCCAGGCCCAGCAGGGTGGTCAGCCGGGACAGCGCCGCACGCACGTCGGTGCGCCAGA
This sequence comes from Nocardiopsis halophila DSM 44494, assembly GCF_000341245.1. GTDB lineage: Bacteria > Actinomycetota > Actinomycetes > Streptosporangiales > Streptosporangiaceae > Nocardiopsis_A > Nocardiopsis_A halophila. The sequence continues at coordinate 11,072 of NZ_ANAD01000165.1, read as the reverse complement.
CGTTGCGCCCGTCGACCACGCCGGCGAGCAGGGTCTTGTCGCCCAGCCCGGAGACGGCCGCCAGCTCCTCGGCGGTGTCCGGCCCGGCCACCAGGTCCAGGGCGATCCGCTCGGCGCCGGTGCGCTTGAACGCCTCCAGGGCCTCGGTGCCGATCGGGCCGAAGTAGGTGCCCACGGTGATCTGCGGGCGGTCCTTCTCCTGGCCCAGGACCCGGTAGGCGCGCTCGAACTCGCCCACCGCGGCGCGGCCGCGGTCGGTGGCCAGGACCGGCTCGTCGAGCTGGACGTGCTCGGCCCCGGCCGCACGCAGCCGGCGCAGCAGCTCGGCGTAGGCCGGGAGCAGCCCGTCGAGCAGCTCCAGCGGGTTCCACCCCTCGGGGGCGCCGGCGGCCGGCTTGGACAGCAGCAGGAAGGTCACCGGGCCCACGACCACCGGCCGGGTGAGGTATCCCAGCCCCTTGGCCTGGGTGAACTCCGACAGCGGCTTGGCCCCGGCCAGCCGGAAGGCCGTGTGCGGGGACAGCTCGGGGACCAGGTAGTGGTAGTTGGTGTCGAACCACTTCGTCATCTCCAGCGGCGCGGTCTCCTGCACACCGCGCGCCATGGCGAAGTAGCGGTCCAGCTCCGTGGCGCGGTCCTCGGCCTCCTCGGGGCGCCCGAAACGGGTCGGCACGGCGCCGAACAGCACGGCCGTGTCGAGCATGTGGTCGTAGTAGGAGAAGGTGTTGGACGGCATCTCGTCGATCCCGGCCTCGGAGTAGGCCTCCCAGGCGGCGCGGCGCAGCCGCGCCCCGACGGCGTCCAGCTCGGCTGCGCTGCTCCGGCCGGCCCAGTACGCCTCGCAGGCGCGCTTGAGTTCCCGGTCCGGTCCGATGCGCGGGTATCCGTGAACGGTCGTCGTCACTGGCTTCGTCTCTCCCTCGTCGATCAGCCGTTGGGCCGCGAGTCGAGGCAGAGCGCGCGGCGGGGCCGCCCGCAGCGCGGACCGGTCCCGCCGACCGCCGCCCTCCCTCGGGGCTCACGGACCACCGTGGGCGCGGCCGCGCCCACGGGCGGTCGGCAGGTATTCGGACTCACGGGCGTGGCCCCCTCCCTGCCGGGGAGGATGCCGGCCTACCGGCCGCCGCTTCCCAGACGCTGCCGCGTCCAGTGCTCCTGGCGGCTTTCGTTCCCGCTCACCGCTGCGGGGCAGTCCCGGATTCGCACCGGGTTCCCTCTTTCGACACGCCCGGCGTTTCGCCGTGCACGTACCGACCGCGAGTGGAAGTATAGGCACGCACCCTTTCCGGCCCCGAGGCCGGGTCCGCCTCCCCCTCCCCCACCGGCCCCCCGGAACCCCGCTTGGGCGATCCGTCCCGAGGTTTTCCCCTTCCGTGACCGAAACCCGGAACCCCGCGCGCCGTCGGGTGCGATGATCCAACCGTCGTGTCCGCTTCTTCCGATAAAGCGAAAGTCGAAGGCCGTTGCTCCGCCATTCCCGTGTCGAACCCCGACCGTTCTCCGCACGTGCCGTGCTCGCCGTCCCGGTCGCCCTCGCCACGCTGCTCTGCGCCTGCAGTCCCAGCGAGGGCGAGAACACCGGCGGATCGGAGGAGCAGGCCCCGCAGCGCCCCGAGGGCGAGCCCGACGCCCTGACCGCGGTCGCCCCGGACACCGTCGAAGGCCTCGGTGAGGAGAGCCGCTCCGAGGACGAGGGCGGTGTCGACGTCGAGATCGCCTACCCGACCGTCCCCGGCGCCGAGCCGTTCGCCGAGAGGCTGGACGCCATCGCCGAGGACGAGGCCGAGGACTTCCGCGAGGCCGCGCCCGGCGCCGAGTCGCTGGACGTGCGGGGCGCGCTGAGCGCCGCCGGACCGGACGTGCTCGCGGTGCGCCTGGAGCTGTCCGAAAAGGACTCCGACGGTGAGCGCACCGGCTACTCCACCTACTGGTACGACACCGCCGAGGGGCACACCGCCTACTCCACCGAGCTGCTGGCCGGCCAGAAGGAGCTGGAGGAGCTCGACGGGCTGGTCAAGGACCGCCTGGAGGAGGACGGGGTCGAGCCGGAGGCGCTCTACCCCATCGCCGAGCTCTACGACTCGGTCGGCTTCAACCCCGACGGCGACCTGGTGGTCGAGTTCGACGAGGGGCAGGTGGCCCCGGCCGACGAGGGGCGGGTGCACGCCGTGGTCCCCGGCGAGGACGCCGAGCCGCTGCTGTCGGACTTCGGCGCGCAGGCGCGGACGACCGCCACGCAGGTCACGCCGGGCCTGGAGCTGGAGGAGGCCGCGGCCCCCAAGGACGGCGGCCCGGCGGGCGGGGTCCCGGGGCGGTTCGACCCCGACGCGGGCGGCGCGGACTGCTCCGACCCCGACAGCAAGTGCGTCGCGCTGACCTTCGACGACGGCCCGGGCGGGCGGACCCCCGAGCTGCTGGACACGCTGGCCGAGCACGACGCCAAGGCCACCTTCTTCGTCACCGGGGAGCCGGTGCGCGAGCACCCGCGCACCGTGCGCCGCGAGTACGCCGAGGGGCACGAGATCGCCAACCACACGGTGACCCACCCGGACCTGACCTCGGTGGGCGAGGGCCGGGTGCGCGACGAGCTGTCCGAGGTCAACGGCCTGGTGCGCAGGGAGACCGGGATGCTGCCGACGCTGATGCGCCCGCCGTACGGGGCCACCGACGGCAAGGTCGCCTCGGTCGCCGAGGACCTGGGCCTGGCGGAGATCATCTGGAACGTCGACACCAACGACTGGAAGGACCGGAACTCCTCGGTGGTGGCCGACCGCGCGCTGAAGGGGGCCGCGCCGGGCGCGATCATCCTCATGCACGACATCCACGGCACCACCATCGACGCGGTGCCGGAGATCGTGGAGGGGCTGAACGAGAAGGGCTACACGATGGTGACGGTCTCCCAGCTCCTGGGCGAGACCGAGCCGGGCGAGAGCTACCTCGACGGAGTCCCGGACGAGCCCGAGGACGACGGGGACGAGGACGAGAAGAAGGGCGAGGAGAAGGAGGAGAAGGACTAGCCTCCTCCACCCGGCCCCTCTCCCCCGCCGCAGGCCCCGGCCCCGAACACGGGCTCGGGGCCTTCCGTACGCGCCCGGCGACGGATACGGACCGTCCGATACCCGGGGTGTCCTGCGGGCGACCGAGTCGATGCGCAGACGTTATCGGGCGGGCGGCTCGGTGCACGCCCGAACGCCGCTCACCATCACCGCAGTTCAGAGGGGCCGTTGCCCGGCACGGCCGGTTCCGGCCGCCGCCGCGGTGCGCGCCACGCCCGGGCCCGGGCGGCCGCGGGCGGCCCGGACGCCCGGCCCATACGGCAATGTGTCGCACCCGACGGTCCCGACCCCCGGCCACGTGCGACGACACGCGTGGCGGGGCCGTATGCTCGGACGCCGTGGTGAAGAAGATCCGCCCGGCGCGCCCCCGCGCGCCCCACGGCACCCCAGCGGTGGAGGCCTGAAATGGTCCGGTACCCGGTGTTCCGCAGGGGAACTCGACGCGATGCGCCCCTCGTCACACCTATGGAGCCCTCCCCTACAGGGGAGGTGTTCGGTGACGGCACCACCCGAACAGGGGAAAGGGAGATGTCGATGGGCGCCTGCGCAGCCGACTACGCCTGGTTCGAGGAGACCCAGCCCGACCTGGCCGAGGCGTTCTGCCTGTCCTACGTTCGCGGTCTGACCAAGACCGAGTCCCTGCGGCGCCTGGGCGCGCCGCAGGAGCGGCTGCGCTCCCTGCCCATCGCCGACGCCGTCGAGGCGGGGCTGTGCTGCGAGGACGGCCCGCCCCCCACGGCGCACGCGCTGACCCTCAACGGGTGGGCCGTGGTCGTGGAGCCGACCGGCTGCCGGGCGACCCGCCCCGACTGCTACCGGGCGCTGTCGGCCCAGACCGAGCTGGTGTCGGTCCGGGTCCTGCTGGACCGGCGCTATGAGTTCCGGTGGGTCGCCGACGGCGTGCTGCGCACCTTCTTCGACGCCCGCGAGCCGCACCTGCGCCGCGGCACCCGGCCGGACGCCCTGGCCGCGGAGATGTCCTCGGTGGGGCTGTCCGGCGGCGGGCCGGACGACCCGTCGGCCTCGGTGCTGGCCCTGGCCGAGCGCGTCACCGGGGTACGCATCCGCGCCGGCCACCTGGACGGCCCCCTGCTCGGCGCCGAACTCGACACCGCGGTGCCCCTCCCCGCCCCCTGAGGCGCGGACGGGACCGGCGCGGACGGGACTACCGGGCCGTCGCCGCCGGCGCGCTCTGCGGGGCGTCGGCGCCGACGGCCTCTTCGACCGACGGCAGGCCGGCGCGGCGCACCAGCCGGGCGAGGCCGCGGTTGATGCGGCGCGGCCACATCGGCCCGCCGTAGATCAGGCCGGTGTACCCCTGCACCAGGGTGGCGCCCGCGCGGATGCGCTCCCAGGCGTCCTCGGGGGTCTCCACGCCGCCCGCCGCGATGAGCACGAGCCGGTCGCCGGCGCGGGCGCGCAGGCGGCGCAGCACCTCCAGCGACCGCCTCTTCAGCGGGGCCCCCGACAGCCCGCCCGCGCCGGCCGCCTCCACCTTCTCGGGGCCGGTGGCCAGCCCCTCGCGGGAGACGGTCGTGTTGGTGGCGATGATCCCGTCCAGGCCCAGGTCCAGGGCGAGGTCGGCGACGGCGTCCACGTCCTCGTCGGCCAGGTCCGGGGCGATCTTGACGAGCAGCGGCACGGCGCCCGCGCCCTCGGCGTCCAGGGCGGTGCGCACCGCCTCCAGGATGGGGCGCAGGTGGTCCGCCGCCTGGAGGTCGCGCAGGCCCGGGGTGTTGGGCGAGCTGACGTTGACCACCATGTAGTCGGCAAGGCCCGCCAGCTCGCGCGCGCTCGCCGCGTAGTCGGCGGCGGCCTCCTCCTCGGGGACCGCCTTGGTCTTGCCGATGTTGGCGCCCACCACCGGGCCGCGCCGCCCCCTGGCGGTGTGCCGCTCGCGCAGCGCCCGCAGGCGCTCGGCGGCCGCGGCCGCACCGCGGTTGTTGAACCCCATGCGGTTGACGATCGCCCGGTCCGGGACCAGGCGGAACAGCCGCGGGGCGGGGTTGCCCGGCTGCGCCTGAGCGGTGACCGTGCCGACCTCGACGAAGCCGAAGCCCACCCCGGTGAGCCCCTCCACGAGCTCGGCGTCCTTGTCGAACCCGGCGGCCAGGCCCAGCGGCCCGGGGAACCGGCGGCCGAAGGCGGTGACGGTCAGCTCCGGCTCCCGCGGCCCCAGGACGGTGCGCGCGGCGGCGGCCGCCCCGGGCACCGCGGCCAGCCCGCGCAGACCGGCCGAGGCGGCCCGGTGGACCGACTCGGCGTCGGTGTGCCGGAGCACGGCGTGGAACAGCAGCTGGTACAGCACGGTCTTCTCCCCCTCGCCGCCCCGGCGGGCGGCCTCGTTCTCGGTGCGCGCCCGGGACGGTCCGCAGGACGGGCCGCTACCCCTCCGCGCCGCGTTCGCGGTCGGCCAGGTAGCGCTCCAGTTCGTCGCCGAGCTCTTCGGCGGTGGGCAGCGCGGACTCGTCGCCGCCGAGCAGCCGCTGGGCGCCCAGGCCCTCGCGGGCCGACATGAACTCGTCGTACTGGCGCTCCAGGTCGCCCACGACACCCTGCACCTCGTCGGACTCCTCGACCTGCTCGGCGATCTGGGCGTCGGTCTCCCGGGCGGACTCCTCCAGCCGGGTCACCGGCAGCACCAGCCCGGTGGCCCCGGAGACGTAGTCCAGCGCGGCGATGGCGGCCCGCGGGTACTCCGACTGCGCCAGGTAGCTCGGCACGTGCACGGCGAACCCGGTGGCGTCCAGCCCGGCCTCGCCCAGCCGGTACTCCAGCAGCGCCGCCGCGCCGGCGGGCACCTGCACCCGGCCCAGCCAGGGCTCGTGCCCGGTCACCAGCTCGGGCCGGGTGGCGTGCGCCGTGGCCGTCACCGGGCGGGTGTGCGGCACCGCCATCGGGATCCCCTGCACGCCCACCGTCAGGTCCACGCCCAGCCGCTCCACCAGCCCGCGGACCGCGGCGACGAACCCCTCCCACTCGTGGTCCGGCTCCAGGCCGTGCAGCAGCAGGAAGGGCGTCCCCTCGGCGTCGTGCAGCCGGTACAGCGCCAGCCGGGGCGGGTTGTAGTCGGTGAAGGCGTTCTCCACGAACGTCATCACCGGCCGCCGCGAGCGGTAGTCCAGCAGGCGGTCCAGGTCGAACACCGCGACCTCCTCCGCGCTGGACTCGGCGAACAGCGCCTCGGCCGCCTGCCGGCCCACCGCGCCGGCGTCCACGTAGCCGTCGAGCACGACGAGCATCGCCGTACCGCCGCCGCTCTCGGCGCCGGGGCGGAGCTCGTACAGGTCTGCGGGGTCGGGCAACAGTGGGGATCTCCGTTCCGAAGTCCGTTCCGAAGGATGGGGCCGCCCGGAGCCCTCTGGCCGGGCCCGGGTCCGCGCACAAGGATAGACGACCCGGGCGACACCGCCGTGTGCCCCGGGCGGCTCGGGTCAGCCCGAGCGGCGCACGCGCAGCGACCGCAGCCGGTTCAGCGCCGCGGCGGTCTCCAGGCGCCGGGGCAGGGCGAAGTCGCCCAGGTAGCCCCGGCCCAGCACCGCGGCCGCGCCGCTGCCGTCGGCGTCGGCGCCGGCCAGCAGCTCGTCCAGCGCGTCCAGGGCCTCGGCCACCGTGCGCTCGCCGTCGAGCAGGCCGCGCTCGGTCAGCGCCCGCATCGCCAGCCCGACGCCGATGACCTGGCCGGGGTCGACCAGCTGGGTGAGGCCGCGCACGTCGATCTCGTTCTCGCCGAACGTCAGCACGTCCATGTCGCGCCGCTTGAGGCGCATCCGCCCGCGCGCCGTGGCGTCCACCGAGCGCGGGTCGACCACGCGGCGCGCCGGGACGGGGAAGTCGGCGTCGGTGCGCGGCGAGGCCAGGGCCCGGGCCCGCTCGGTCACGTCGTAGGGGCGGTAGCCGTCCAGCATGACGACCTGGTCGGCGACGTCGAAGTAGTCCCCGCTGCCGCCCATGACCAGGACGGTGGACACCCCCTGGTCCCGGTGGAGCGGGCGCACCAGGTCGACGAAGGGGGTGAGCGGTTCGCGGTCGCCGTGCACCAGCTCCTGCATCCGGGAGTCGCGGATCATCAGGTTGGTGGCGGTGGTGTCCTCGTCCACCAGCAGCGCCCCCGCTCCGGCCTCCAGCGCCTCGGCGATGTTGGCGGCCTGGGAGGTGGACCCCGAGGCGTTGTCGGTGCGGAAGTCGGAGGTGTCGGCACCGGTGGGCAGGTTGCGCACGAACGCCCCCACGTCGGTGCGCTCGACCCGGCGCCCCTCCTCGGCGCGGATCTTGACCGCGTCGGCCCGGGTGGCCACCAGCTCGCGGCCGTCGCCGGGGACGTGGTCGTAGACGCCGCGCTCCAGGGCGTGCAGGAGCGTGGACTTGCCGTGGAAGCCGCCGCCGACGATCAGCGTGATGCCCTCGGGGATGCCCAGGCCGCTCACCTCGCCCGCGTGCGGCAGGCCGATGGCGACCCGCATGCTCGGCGGAGAGGAGAACGGGACGAAGGCGCCCTCCATCGGCCGGTCGCTGACCCCGCTGGCGCGCGGCAGCACCGACCCGTCGGCGACGAACGCCACCAGCCCGCGGTCGGCCAGGGCCGCACGCAGGGCGGCCGAGTCCTCCACACTGTCGGCGAAGGCGGTGGCCTCGGCGGTGTCCAGGGCCTGCCAGCGCAGCGCCTGCACCATCTCCGGCAGGCGCTCGCAGAACTCGGTGCGCGCCGACCGGCCGTCGATGCGGCGCCCGTGGCCGGGCATCTCGATGCCCAGGCGCAGCTGCAGTTCGCCGTCGTGGATCCGCCCCGAGGCGCGGTCCAGGACCTGCTGGCCGCCGGCGTCGATGCGCAGCCGGGCGCCCTTGAGCGCGCGGTGCGCCACCCGCAGCAGGTAGTCGGCGGTGGCCCGGCGCCGCACCGGGTCGGCCCAGGCGTGCTCGGGCAGGCCGGCGACCTCGGCCGGGACGCGCACCGCGATGCGGGACGGCGGGGCGAACGGGTCGGCCTGCACCTTCTCCACGCTGAGCGTGAAGTCGCCGAAGTCCCAGTCGCCGACGAGGGACTTGTAGCGCCCGTAGGAGGCGCCGTCCATCCGCTGCAGCTCCTCGGCGAGCCGGGCGGCGTCGCGCACCCCGGTGATCCCGGGCTCGGGCGGGCGGCCCCGTCCGCCCCCGCGTCCGCCTCCGCGGCCGCCGTGTCCTCGGTCGCCGCCGTAGCGTCCCGGCATGGATGCGCCCCCTTATGTGCCTTCGCCGGTTCGTGCTGCTCTCGCCTGTGGTCGGACGGTCCTCGGACGTCCCCGTCTGCGGATGCTATCGGCCGTGCGGGGCCGTGGGGCATGTCCGGAATACGACACGCTGGAGCGGGCCTGCGCGGAAGGGGGGTCCGGGGACGGGCGTAGGATCACTGCGGCCGCCGCGGAGGCGGCCGCCGCGCCCCCCGCCGTCCAGTGAAGCGATCGATCCGAAGGAACCGAGAAACCCGGTGAGTCCACGTACGGCGCCCGGCGGCGCGTGGCCGCCCGCTGAGCGAAGGCCGAGTCTGCGGTCCCGAATCCGGCGGGCCCGGCGCACGCTGTCCCCGCCCTCCTTCGGCCGGATGCGCTCCCTCCTCCGACCGCCCCAGCTGCTGGTGGGCGGGTTCGCCGCGGTGGTCCTGATCGGCACGGCGCTGCTGAGCCTGCCCGCGGCCACCGCGGGTCCGGCCGCGGCCCCGCCGCTGACCGCGCTGTTCACCGCCGCCTCGGCGGTGTGCGTCACCGGGCTGATCGTGGCGGACACCCCGGCCTACTGGTCCGCCTTCGGGCAGACGGTGATCCTCGGGCTGATCCAGGTCGGCGGCTTCGGCGTGATGACCCTGGCGACCGTGCTCGGCCTGCTGGTGACGCGGCGGGTGCGGCTGCGCATGCAGCTGCGCGCGGGCGCGGAGGCCAAGAGCCTGACCCTGGGCGAGGTGCGCCGGCTGGTGGTGGGCGTGCTCCAGGTGACGGTGGTCTTCGAGGCGCTGCTGACCGCGGTGCTGGCGGCGCGGATGGTGCTGGGCCACGGGGAGCCGCCGCTGCGCGGGCTGTGGCTGGGGCTGTTCCACGCGGTGTCGGCGTTCAACAACGCCGGGTTCGCCCTGTACTCCGACAGCCTGGAGTCCTTCGCCACCGACCCGTGGATCTGCGTGCCGGTCGCGCTGGCGGTGATCGCCGGCGGCCTGGGGTTCCCGGTGTGGGTGGAGCTGTACCGGCACGCCCGGCGGGGCCGCGAGCCCCACCACTGGACGCTGCACGCCAAGATCACCCTGGTGGCCACGGCGGTGCTGCTGGTGGTCGGGTGGGCCGGCTTCCTGCTGCTGGAGTGGCGCAACCCGGCGACCATGGGGCCGCTGTCGGCGGGGGACAAGGTGCTCACCGGCTTCTTCCAGGCGGTGATGCCGCGCACCGCCGGGTTCAACTCCCTGCCCTTCGGGGAGGTGCACACCCAGACGCTGTTCCTGACCGACATGCTGATGTTCGTCGGCGGCGGGAGCGCGGGGACGGCGGGCGGCATCAAGGTGACCACCTTCGCCCTGCTGGCGTTCGTCGTCTACGCCAACGTGCGGGGCGAGTCGAGCGTGCACGTGGCGCACCGGCGGATCACCGAGGGGGTGATCCAGCAGGCGATCACCGTGGTCCTGCTCGCGATCGGCCTGGTCTTCTCGGCCACGATGGCGCTGATGGCGATCACCCCCTTCACCCTGGACCAGATCCTGTTCGAGGTGATCTCGGCCTTCTCCACGGTGGGCCTGTCCACGGGGATCACCGGCGACCTCTCGCCCGCCGGCGAGGTGATCATCGTCGGGCTGATGTTCACCGGGCGGCTGGGGCCGATCACCGTGGCGACCGCGCTGGCGCTGCGCCGGCGCGGCCGCCGGTTCGAGTACCCCGAGGAGCGCCCGATCGTGGGCTGAGGAGCACGGCCGGGCGCCCCGCCGCCGGTCAGCCGCCGCTGCCGTAGGGCCGGGTGAGGATCTCCAGCCGGTGCCCGTCGGGGTCGTCGAAGTAGACGCCGCGGCCGCCGTCGTTGCGGTTGATCTCGCCGGGCCGCGCCTTCGCCGGGTCGGCCCAGTAGTCCATGCCCCGCTCGCGGATGCGCCCGAAGATCCGGTCGAAGTCGTCCTCTCCGACGAGGAAGGCGTAGTGCTGGGGCACGATCGGGTCGCCGGTGTCCATGTAGTCGAGCGTCACGGCGTTGGCGACCTCCACGGCCATGAAGGGGCCGAAGGGCTTGGCCGGCGGCAGGTCGAACAGCTCGGTCAGGAAGCGCGCGGAGCGCTCCTTGTCGGCGGCCAGGACGATGGTGTGGTTCAGCTCGATGGGCATGCTCGACCTCCTCGTCGACGGGGGCGTTCCGTGTCCGCCCGCTCACCGAGGAAACTAATACTTCGAGTGCACTTGAAGGCAAGGGGACGAACGGCCTGCCCCGCGGCCGCAGGACGGCGGGACATAAGGTGGCCCTGGCGCCCCGCGCCCCTCCCGTGCCCCCTCCCCCTCCTCGCCATGACCGATGCCCCCGCCCCCTCCGCCGACCGGCGCACCGACCTGGACGGCCTGCGCGGGCTGGCCGCACTCCTCGTCGCCGTCTACCACGTGTGGTCGGACCGGGTGTCCGGGGGCGTGGACGTCTTCCTCTTCCTGAGCGGCTTCTTCGTCACCGCCTCGCTGCTGCGCTCGGTCGAGCGGGAGGGGCGGGTGCCCTTCGCCGCGTTCTGGTCGCGGCTGGTGCGGCGGCTCTCCCCCGCCGCCGGGGTGGTGCTGCTGGCGGTCGCGGCGGCGGTCCCGCTGCTGCCCCGGCCCTCCTGGACGCAGGTGATCGAGGAGCTGGCGGCCTCGGCGCTGTACTACGAGAACTGGAAGCTGGCCGCGAACGCCGTCGACTACCTGGGCGCGGTGTCCCAGGCCAGTCCGGTGCAGCACTTCTGGTCGCTGGCCGTGCAGGGCCAGTTCTCCCTGCTGTGGCCGGGCGCGGTCGCGCTCGCGGCCCTGGCGGCGGCCCGGACCCGGGCGGGCG
>NZ_ANAD01000164.1 GCF_000341245.1 Nocardiopsis halophila DSM 44494 | reverse complement strand
TCCCCCTGCCGGTGCGGCTGCGGGCCGCCGCGGGCTGGACCGGGGTGGCGGCGCTGGCGGCCTGCGGGATCGCCCTCGATGCGGCCCGCATGTTCCCCGGATGGATCGCCCTGTGGCCGGTGCTGGCGGCGGCGCTGGTGGTCGCGGCGGGCGCAGGCGGGCGGCCGCGGCGGGGCGCGGGCCTGCTGCTCGACACGGCGCCGCTGCGGCGGCTGGGGGCGCTGGCCTACCCCTTCTACCTGTGGCACTGGCCGGTGCTGGTGTTCTTCCTGGCCGTGACCGGGCGGGAGCAGGCCGGGGCGGCGGGCGGCGCCCTGGTGCTGGCGGTGTCCTACGCGCTCGCGGCGGGCACCGAGCGCCTCCTGGAGGGCGGGGTGCTGCGGCGGCTGCCCGCCCGTCCGGGGCCGGGGACGGTCGCGGCCGCGGGGGCGGCCTTCCTGGTGCCGGTGCTGGTGGCCGCCCCGCTGTGGCTGTCCCGCCTGGAGGCCGAGCGGGAGCGCCTGGCGGGGCAGGCCGAGGACGTCGGCGCCTACCCCGGCGCCCGGGTCGTGGACGACGCGCGGCTGGCCGCGTCCCTGCCGGAGCTGCCGGTCTACCCGGATCTGACCGACCCGGTGGACCCGTGGCTGACGCACACCAACGGCTGCAACGCCGAGCTCACCGACCCCGAGCTGGTGGTGTGCGCGTTCGGCCCCGAGTCGGCCGGGCGCACGGTGGCGATGGTGGGCGACTCGCACGTGGGCCAGTGGTTCCCGGCGATGCTGGAGGTGGCCGAGGCCCGCGGGTGGCGCATCGAGGTGATGACCAAGAACGGGTGCGCGTTCGGCACCGGGCGGCGGCCCGGCGGCGGGGAGGCCGCCGCCTCCTGCGAGGAGTGGAAGCGGCAGGCCCTCGCGGAGCTGCGCGGCGCGCCGCCGGACGCGGTGTTCGTCAACGGCACCCGCAGCGCGTGGGCCGGCCGGGGCGGGGCCGAGCGCGTTCCCGCCGGCTACCTGGACCGCTGGGAGGAGATGGCCGGACTGGGCGTGGGGGTGATCGCGGTGCGGGACACCCCCCGCCTGGACTTCGACGCCCCCGAGTGCGTCGACGCCCGGGGGCGCCGGGGCTGCGCGGTCGACCGGGACGCCACGCTGGCGCCGCGCTCCCCCGTCGAGGAGCTGGGCGCCCGCCTGCCGCCCAACGTCGCCCCGGTCGACCTGACCGGGCACCTGTGCCCGGAGGGGCGGTGCCCGGCGGTCCTGGGGAACGTGCTGGTGATGGGCGACGACGACCACATGACCGCCACGTTCGCGCGGTCGCTGGCCCCGGCCCTGGACGAGGCGCTGCCCGAGGACCCCGCGGGACTCGCCTGACGGGCGGCCTCCGGTCCCCGGGCGCGCTCTCGGGCGCGTTCAGACGCGCTCGGCGGCCCCCGCCGCGTCCGCGGGGAAGCGGGTGAAGCCGGTGGAGCGCGGCAGGACGGCCGCCCCCTGGGGGAGCAGCGCGAGAATGTCGGTGTCCACGGACCCGTAGACCCGGAAGTCCACGACCTCGCAGTGCTCCATGACGCCCTTGATGTAGGGGTCGGACATCGCCATGTGCCTGCGGATCGAGTCGGATCCGGCGTGCAGCTGGAAAGAGTGGCCGATCAGCCGTTCCTCGTCGATGAAGACCTCGACCATGAGCTGCGGTCCGTGCTCCCGGACGAAGTCCACGGCGCGGGCGACCGCACTCCGGTACGCCTCCAGGCGGCCGCCGTGGATGCGCATGGTGTTGTGCATGAGGACAACGTCGTCGTGTGTGTTCGCCATGCGGCCACCCTCATACTTCACGTTAAGTTGAAGTCAAACGGCCGACACCGGAGGTCGGGATAGGCCCGGCCCCGAATCGGCGATCGAACCGCGCACGGACGCCGTTGGATCGTTTTCTCGCCGGGACCAAGCACATCAATTCCCCCCTCTCCCGGCACCTGGAGCACCGATCCGGGGGTTCGACGGTTTCCCGCCGCCCCGCCGCGGACACCACGAGTGAGGCTTGTACTTCCCTCAGTGATCGGAGCAGATATGAAGCGCATCACCACCGCAGCCGCCGCCACGGCGGCGGCCACCGCCCTCGCCCTCTCGGTCGCGGCGCCCGTCGCGGCGGCAACGGGGCCGGTCTTCTGGTCCTTCCCCGACGGTTTCTCCTACCACCACGACAACCCGGCCATGGGCTGCCACACGGTCGCGGACTTCGGGGAGGAGCCGACGGAGCGGTTCACCAACGCCACCGACTCCCTGGTGTACGTGAACGCGGCCCCGAAGTGCCTGGCAGCGTCCCCCGTCCCCGTTTCCCCCGGCGCCTCCACCAACCTCCCGGTCATGAGCTACTACGTGACCCGTTAGGCGGGTCCGGCGACAGGAGGATCGGGGCGCCCCCGCCAGGGGCGCCCCTCCTTCAGCTACAGCGCCGGAGCCACGTCGATCTCGTCGAGCACGAACAGCGTCCGGGTGCTCACCACCTCCGGGATGCGCTGGAGCCGCTCCAGAACGAAGGTGCGCAGCGCCGCCGCGTCGGCCACCCGTACCAGCAGCAGCAGGTCCACGTCCCCCGACACCAGCGCCGCGTGGTGCACCTCCGGGATCTGCCGCAGGTGGTCGCGGAACGACTTCCACGACTCCTGGCGGATGCCGACCGAGACGTAGGCCGCCAGCCCGTAGCCGCACTTCTCCGGGTCGACCACCGCGGTGAACCCTTTGACGACCCCCTCCTTGCGGAGCCGGTCCAGCCGCGCATAGGCGTTGGCGCGCGAGATGTGCGCCCGCTCGGCCACGGTGCGCATCGACATCCTTCCGTCCTCGCGCAGGAGGCCGATGATCCTCCGGTCCACGTCGTCGAGGGCCGCGGCCATGTGTCTCACCTCACACCGTCCAGATCGTGGACCGGCTGGACGTCCGGCCGGAGAGAGCGGCCCCCGGCGTCCGTTCGTCCGCGGTCGCCCGCCGGATATGGACAGTATGGGGTGACGAAGCACATATTCAAGACATGAAGCGCAGCGATGACGCACGCGGATCGGCTCCGCCGCTCCCCTCCGCGGAGCCCGTCGGGCTGGTCGACCCGACCGGCCGCAGGATCGCCGGGGGCGCCTACGACACTCCCGAACCGGGCACCCTCCGGTCCCTCCTGCGCGGCATGCTCATCGGCCGCCGCTTCGACCGCCAGGCCGGTGCGCTCGCCCGCCAGGGCCGGCTGGCCGTGTACCCCTCCTCCCGCGGCCAGGAGGCCTGCCAGGTGGGCGGCGCACTGGCACTGGCGGAGCGCGACTGGCTCTTCCCCACCTACCGGGACTGCGTCGCCCTGGTCGCGCGCGGCGTGGACCCGGTCGAGGTGCTCACCCTGCTCCGGGGCGACTGGCACAGCGGCTACGACCCCCGGGGCACCCGGTGCGCCCCCCAGTGCACCCCGCTGGCCACCAGCGCCCCGCACGCGGTGGGGCTGGCCTGGGCGGCGCGGCGGGCCGGCGACGACGCGGCGGCGCTGGTGATGATGGGCGACGGCGCCACCAGCGAGGGGGACGCGCACGAGGCGTTCAACTTCGCCGCCGTCTGGAAGGCCCCGGTGGTCTTCCTCGTGCAGAACAACCAGTGGGCGATCAGCGTCCCGCTGCACAAGCAGTCCGCGGCCCCCACCCTGGCGCACAAGGCCGTCGGCTACGGGATGGCCGGGGTGCACATCGACGGCAACGACGCCGCCGCCGTGCACGCCGCGGTCTCCGAGGCACTGGCCTCGGCGCGCGCGGGCGGCGGGCCGGTGCTCATCGAGGCGCGCACCTACCGGATGGACCCGCACACCAACTCCGACGACCCGAGCCGCTACCGGGACGACACCGAGCGCGCCCACTGGGAGGAGCGCGACCCGCTCATCCGGCTGGAGGCGCTGCTGCGCTCGGAGGGCGCCCTGGACGACACGGCGATGGCCGGGTTCGAGAAGGAGGCCGAGAGCGTGGCCGCCGCCGTCCGGGAGCGCTACTCCGGCGAGGACGAGGGGGCGCCCGAGGAGATGTTCGCGCACGTGTACCACGCGGTCCCGGAGCAGCTGGAGCGGCAGCGCCGGGAGCTGCTGGCCGAGATCGGGGAGGGCTGAGCCATGGCCGGGACCGTCTCTCTGGGGCAGGCGCTCAACCGCGCCCTGCGCGACGCGCTGGCCGCCGACGACGCGGTGGTCGTCTACGGCGAGGACGTGGGACCGCTCGGCGGGGTGTTCCGCGTGACCGACGGGCTCACCGCCGAGTTCGGCGAAGAGCGCTGCTTCGACTCCCCCTTGGCCGAGGCCGGGATCGTCGGCACGGCGGTGGGCATGGCCATGTACGGGCTGCGGCCGGTCGTGGAGATGCAGTTCGACGCCTTCGCCTACCCGGCGTTCGAGCAGGTCGTCTCGCACGTGGCGAAGATGCGCAACCGCACCCGCGGCCGCCTGGAGCTGCCGCTGGTGATCCGGATCCCCTACGGCGGCGGGATCGGCGCGGTGGAGCACCACGCCGACTCCTCCGAGGCCTACTGGGCGCACACCCCCGGGCTGCGCGTCGTCACCCCGGCCACCCCCTCCGACGGCTACTCGATGCTGCGCGAGGCGATCGACTCCCCCGACCCCGTGGTCTTCCTGGAGCCCAAGCGGCGCTACTGGTCCAAGGAGGAGGCGGTGCTGCCGGTGCGGACCGCCCCCATGGACCGGGCGGTAGTGCGCCGGTCCGGCGACGACGTCACCCTGCTGGCCTACGGGCCGATGGTCCAGACGGCGCTGGAGGCCGCCGCGGCCGCCGCCGAGGAGGGCACCTCGGTGGAGGTGGTCGACCTGCGCAGCCTGTCCCCCTTCGACGACGCGACGGCCGCCGCCTCGGTGCGGCGCACCGGGCGGGCGGTGGTGGTGCACGAGGCCTCCGGGTTCGCCGGGTACGGCGCCGAGGTGGCGGCCCGCCTCACCGAGCAGTGCTTCCACTTCCTGGAGGCGCCGGTGCTGCGGGTGTGCGGCCGGGACGTTCCCTACCCGCCGCCGGGGCTGGAGGAGCACCACCTGCCGTCGGTGGACCGCATCCTGGACGCCTTCGACCGGCTGCAGTGGGAGCGCACCTGGACCGGGGCCCCGGCCCCCGCTCCGGCCCCGGCGGAGGTGGGCGCATGAGCGCGCAGGTGAGCGGGCGCGCGTTCGCCCTGCCCGACCTGGGCGAGGGGCTGACCGAGGCCGAGCTGGTGGAGTGGCGGGTCGCCGTCGGCGACACCGTGGCCGTGGACCAGCCGGTGGCCGAGGTGGAGACCGCCAAGGCGGCGGTGGAGGTGCCCTGCCCCTTCGCGGGGACGGTCACCGCGCTGCACGCCGAGCCGGGGCAGGCCGTCCCGGTGGGCGCACCGCTGGTCACCGTCGCCGAGGAGGGGGCCGGGGACTCCGCGCCCGCGCCGGGCCCCGCGCCCGGCCCCGGTGACGAGGAGGCCTTCACCGAACCGGGGACCGTCGTCCCCGAGGCCCGCACCCCGCCCGAGTCCGGCCCGCGCGGCAACGGCGCCGCGCAGCACGGCCAGGGCTCGGGGGCGGTCCTCGTGGGGTACGGGACCGGGGCGGCCCCGTCCCGCCGGGGGCGGCGGCGCAGGGGGACGACGGGGTCCCCCTCCGCCGCTCCGTCCCCCGGCCCGGAACCGCGGGCGGGCCGGGTCCCGCCCGTGGTCTCCCCGCTGGTGCGCCGACTGGCGCGGGAGAGCGGGGTGGACGTGGCGCGCATCGCCGGAAGCGGCGAGGGCGGGCTGGTGCTGCGGCGCGACGTGGAGGCGGCGGCCCGCGCGCTGCGCGGGGCCGGGCCCGCCGAGGGGCCCCGCGGCCCCGAGGAGCGGATCGCGATGCGCGGCACCCGCGCGGCCATGGCCGAGCACCTGTCCCGCTCGCGGCGGGAGATCCCCGAGGCCACGGTGTGGGTCGACGTGGACGCCACCGGGCTGGTGGAGCTGCGGCGGCGCCTGAACGCGGCCGCACCCGAGAGGCCGGTGAGCCTCCTGGGGCTGCTCGCCCGGTTCTGCGCGCTGGGCCTGCGGCGCTTCCCCGACCTCAACTCCCAGGTCGACACCGGGCGCGGGGAGCTGGTGCGCTTCTCCCGGATCAACCTGGGGGTGGCCGCGCAGACCCCGCGCGGCCTGGTGGTCCCGGTGGTGCGCGACGCGGGGCCGATGAGCGCGCGCGAGGTCTCGGCGGCGATCACCGAGGCCTCGGACCGGGCCCGCGACGGCGCCCTGTCCCCCGAGGACATGTCCGGGGGCACCTTCACTGTGAACAACTACGGGGTGTTCGGGGTCGACGGGTCGGCGGCGATCATCAACCACCCCGAGGCGGCGATCCTGGGCATGGGCAGGATCATCGAGCGGCCCTGGGTGGTCGACGGCGCCCTGGCGGTGCGCCCGGTCACCGAGCTCACCCTGGCCTTCGACCACCGGGTGTGCGACGGCGGGACCGCCGGCGGGTTCCTGCGGTTCGTCGCCGACTGCGTGGAGGATCCGGAGCTGCTGCTCGGCGATCTGTGAGGGCGCCGCCCCCGAGGTCGCCCCCCGAAAACGAGAAGCGGCGGGTTCCTGCACCGGAGGGACGGAGCAGGAACCCGCCGCCATGAGGGGGCGGGAGGGGCCTCAGGCGCCGTGGCGGCCCTTGGACCGCAGGCGCTCGACCACGTCGTCGCGCACCCGCCCGGCCTTGGCGGCCAGGTCGGAGGCCTTGGCCGCGGCGCCGGAGTCCTTGACCCGGGTGCCGAGGTCGGAGGCCTTGGCCGCCCAGGACTCGGGCAGCCGGGAGGCGACCGAGGACAGCAGCCCGCTGCGGCCGGCGGAGGCGTAGGAGGCCGCGGGGCGGCGGGCGAAGAAGAGCGCGATGAGGAGCGCGGGGAGCACCGCCAGGGTCAGCGCGCCGGCCGCGAGCGGCAGGTCGGCGCCGGCCAGGGTGAAGCCGTTCATGCTGTTGGCCGCGGTCTGGGCCCCAGTGCCGCCCGACCCGGTCCCGTCGCCCCCGTGGGCGGCGAGCTCCTCGTCGGTCTGCTCGGCCTTCTTCTTCGCGGCCTCGGCCTCGGCCTGCTTCTGGGCCTCCTCCTTCTTCTTCGCCTCCTCTTCCTTCTTCTCGGCCTCTTCCTCCTTCTTCTTCTCCTCGTCGGCCTTCTTCTCCTCATCGGAGCGCAGGTCGTCGGGGATCGAGGAGACCGCGCTGTCGCACACGGTCGAACCGCTCATGGGGCGGGGGGCGCCTTCGGTGCCGTGGCCGTCGCCCCACTCGGTGATGACGTACTCGACGTCGATGTGGCCGTTGCCGCCGGAGACGGTGTAGCTGGAGTCGTTCCAGGACTCGCCGGTCAGCTCGGCGAAGGTCTTGCCGTCCAGGTCGAGCAGGACGTCGCAGTTCTCGGCCGGGTGGCCCGGTCCGCGGTCGCCGATGAAGAACTCGGCCTTCTTGCCCTCGTAGAGGACGTAGCCCTCGGTGCCCAGGGGCCAGCTGGGGCTGGCCGCGAGGCCCTTCTGCATGGGCTCGCCGGAGGCGGGGGCGCCGGTGTCGCCGTTGATGCCGGAGCCGTCGTCCCAGAAGTAGGAGGACTTCACCTTGCCGTACTGGATCGGACTGTCAGAGCTCATTGAGTGAAACCCACTGGGGTCGGAGACAGGACCGAACGAGGCACGGGTGAATCCGGGCACGGCGGATCAAGGGCGCGGCGGATTCTGAGCATGCGGACCGGGCGCAGGCCGAGTGGCCCGCGGGGTGCGGTCGCGTCGCGTGGGCGGGGACCGGCGTTTTGCGGGGGTTGGGACCCCGAGCGCCGCGGGGGCGGCGCCGCCGTGCGGAGGCCGGCTCAGGCGCCGGGCGCTCCCGGTCCCCGGAAGATCGGGGGCCTCGTTCTTCCCGGCACGCCATCGGGGCGCGCCGGGACGGGCACCGGTCGGCGACCCGCAGGTCACGAACCGGTCACGAAGGACTGTAACCCACGAAAAAGTAAAATGCGATGGGGTGCACGGTAAAAACGCAGGTCAATGAGGCCACAGGGAAGCCCCTGCGGCGGCGGGAGCGCCCGCACCGCAGGGGCTTTCACATCTCGATCGGGTAAAAAAGCGGTCCTCGTCACACCGGGGGACGGGCCCGGCGGCGGCCGTCCGCCCGCGGACGGGTCAGGTCACCTGGGACCGCCGGGAGAAGCGGGGATCGCGCCACTCCCCCGTCTCGACGACCTCCACCAGGGCCGTCGCCGCGTCGAACACCTCGGTGTAGCCCAGGTAAAGCGGGGTGAACCCGAAGCGCAGCACGTCCGGGGCGCGGAAGTCGCCGATGACGCCGCGCGCGATCAGCGCCTGCACGATCGGGTAGCCCTGCGGGTGCGCCAGCGACACCTGGCTGCCCCGCCGCTCTGGGTCGGCGGGCGTGACCAGGCGCAGTCCGTCCGGCCCGGTGCCGCCGGGCGCCGCGATGGAGATGAACAGTTCGCTCAGCGCCAGGCTCTTGGCCCGCACCTGCGCCATGTCCGCCCGTGAGAACAGCTCCAGGCTCGCCTCCAGGGCGGCGTCGGCGACCAGCGGCTGGGAGCCGCTGAGCAGCCGCGACGCCCCGTCGGCGGGCTGGTAGTCGGCCTCGAAGGCGAACGGGCGCGCGTGGCCGTGCCAGCCGCTCAGCGGCTGGCGCACGTGCGGCTGGTGGCGCCGGGCGGCGTAGACGAAGCCCGGGGCGCCCGGGCCGGCGTTGAGGTACTTGTAGGTGCAGCCGACGGCGAAGTCGGCCCCGCACCCGTCCAGGTCGACGGGGACGGCGCCCGCGCTGTGGCACAGGTCCCACACGACCAGGGCACCGTGTCGGTGCGCCAGCTCGGTGATGGCGGCCATGTCGCGGAGCTCTCCGGTGCGGTAGTCCACATGGCTGAGCAGCAGCACGGCCACGTCGCCGCCGGACAGCGCCTCCTCCAGGGCGTCCGGGCGGGCGGGGGCCCGGCGCTCCGTGGCGCCGGTGATCTCCGCCGCGCCCTGGGTGACGTACAGGTCGGTGGGGAAGTTGCCGTCCTCGCCCAGCAGCACGGTGCGCCCGGGGTTCAGGCGCAGCCCGGCGACCAGGAGCTTGAAGATGTTGGCCGAGACGCCGTCGCCGACCACCACCTCGTCGGCGGCGGCGCCCAGCAGCGGGGCGAGCAGGGCGCCCAGGGTGCGCGGCTTGTCCCACCACCCGGCGTCGTTCCAGCTGGAGACCAGCCCCTGCCCCCACTCGCGCTCGACGAGGTCGGCCACCCGGCCGGGAACCGCGGCGGGCAGCGCCCCCAGCGAGTTGCCGTCCAGGTAGACCACCCCCTCGGGGAGGCGGAACTCACCGCGGAACCCGGCCAGGGGGTCCTCGGCGTCGCGCTTCGCGCACTCTTCCCGGGTGACGGGCGCCATGGCGTCCCTTCCCTCCTGGTGTCCGTTCGGCCGTCCGCTCCGGTGCCCGCTCACAGCTCGGTCCGCAGGGACCACAGTTCGGGGAAGACGTCCTCGGCGGCGTTGGCGGCCAGCCAGCGCAGCCCGTTGGATCCTCCCGTGCCCGGCTTGGCGCCCATGGAGCGCTTGACCGCGGCCAGGTGGCGCTGGCGCCACCGGGTGACCCGCTCGGCGGTGTCCAGCAGCGCCTCGGCCAGCACGAACAGGTCGTTGCCCGGGGTGTCGTCGGCGTAGACCCGCGCCCAGGCCTCGCGTACCCCGGGGTGCTCGGCGTAGGGGCGTGTGCGGTCGCGCCGCAGCGCCTCGTCGGGCACCGGAAGGCCGCGCCGGGCGAGCAGGCCCAGGGCCGCGTCGTAGAGCCCGGGCTCCTCCATGGCGCGCTCCAGCTCGGCGCGGGCCCGCGGCGAGCCCCGGTGCGGCCGCACCATCGCCGCAGAGGTGTTGCCCAGCAGGAACTCCAGGCGCCGGTAGGTGTGCGACTGGAAGCCCGAGGCGTCGCCGAGGGCGTCGCGGAACCGGGAGAACTCGGTGGGGCTCAGGTCGGCGAGCAGGTCCCAGGAGGAGACCAGCACGTCCTGGACCCGCGCGCCCCGGCGCAGCTCGGCCACGGCGGCGGCGGTGTCGTCGCGCTCCATGGCCTCGCGCGCCCGCTCCCAGTGCTCGGCGAGCAGGGAGAACAGCAGCTCCATCACCTGGGTGGCGATGATGAAGGACGTCTCGGACGGTTCCGCGGTGCGCGGGCGCTGCAGGTCGAGCAGGGTGTCGATGGCGCCGTAGCGGGCGTAGGGGGTCCCCCCGGCGAACTCCAGCTCCGGTTCTCCGCCGCTGCGGGCGGCCCGCTCGGCGCGTCTGCGCTCCGCCGCGGTCGACGGGATCGGCATCGTTGCCCACCTCTTCGCTGCTCAGGCCCCGACTCGGTGCCGGGGGCGTCCCGGAACCTTCAGCATGCAGCAGATCACACGGATTGAGAATGGACGGCACCGATCAGCCGCGGTGTCCGACTTTACGGTCATAATGGATGTCCGGCGATCACCTTGACGAGGGGAAGGCGATGCTGGACGCGGTCGACCGGCGCATCCTCGGCGAGCTGCAGGCCGACGGGCGGCTGTCCTACAACGAACTGGCGCGGCGGGTGCGCATGTCGGCGCCGGCCGTGGCCGAGCGGGTGCNCACCCCCGCCTACCACGCCCGCGTCGACCCGGCGGCCGCCGGGCTCGCGGTGACCGCGCTGGTGCGCATGGAGTGCTTCGGCGCCCGCTGCCTGCTGCGCGACGCCGAGGCGATGGCCCGGCCGGAGATCCTGCAGCTGCACCGGGTCACCGGGGACACCTGCTGCGTACTGCTGGTGGCGGTGCACTCGATGGAGCGGTTCGAGGACCTGATCGACCGGCTGGCCGAGCACGGGCGCCCGGCGAGCACGATGGTGCTGTCGAGCCCGGTGCCCTGGCGCCCGGTCTCCCCTCCCTGAGGTGCGGCGCCCCCGGAGACGGCGGAGCGCCCGGCCCCCTCGGGGCCGGGCGCTCCGGTGTGCAGGAGGATCCCGCTCAGGCGCGCGGGGCGTCCTCGGGGTCGGGGTGGCGGCGCAGCCACACCGCCGAGACGGCCAGCCCGCCCCAGATGATCACGATGGAAACGGCCATCATGACGACGGCTCCGGTGGACATCAGAGCTCTCCTTCCCCGGCCGCGCGGCCGGTGGTGGACTCCTGGCGTTCGCGTTCGAGGTCGTCGTCGACCGTGCCCGCGTCGCGCTTCCAGAGCACGGCGGTGAGCAGGACCGCGACGACGATGACGCCGCCGGCCACGCCCCATCCGGCCGCGTTGAGGAACCACTGCGGGTAGTCCTCGTACGGCGCGCTGAGCTCCGTGCGCAGGCCGTCGAACATCATGTAGCCCAGCACCAGCGGGGTGACGACGCCCAGGGCCGCGATCCACCAGCCGCGCAGCGGCACCGACGAGATGGCGTCGGTGTGCCGCTGGAGCGCGGGCAGGGCCCGCACCGCCCAGGCGACGGCGACCACCAGGACCAGGGCGGCCAGGGCGATGCCGTACTGGTTGATCCAGTGGTCGACGGTGTCGAGCAGGATCAGGCCCTGACCCGCGGGGAACAGGGCGATGGAGACGATCGCGGTGGCGCCGCCGACCGCGGCCACGGCGGGCACCCGGCCGATGCCGAAGCGGTCCTGGACCGAGCCGACGACCACCTGCACGATGCTGATCAGCGAGGACAGCCCGGCCACGACCAGCGAGACGAAGAACAGCACGCCGAACACGTCGCCGGCGGGCATGGTGGAGATGATCTGCGGGAAGGCGACGAAGGCCAGGCCGATGCCGCCGGCGGCCACGTCCTCGACCGCGGCCCCGCTCTGCACCGCCATGAAGCCCAGGGCCGAGAACACGCCGATGCCGGCGAGCAGCTCGAAGGAGCTGTTGGCGAACCCGGCGACCAGCGCGGTGCCGGTCAGGTCGGCCTTGCGGCGCAGGTAGGAGGCGTAGGTGATCATGATGCCGAAGCCGATGGACAGCGAGAAGAAGATCTGCCCGTAGGCCGCCACCCAGACCGAGCCGTCGGCCAGGGCCGCCCAGTCGGGGGCGAACAGGGCCTCCAGACCGGTTCCGGCCCCCTCCAGGGTCACCGCGCGCACCACGAGCGCGCCGAAGAGCAGCAGGAGCAGCGGCATGAAGATCTTGTTGGCGACCTCGATGCCGCGGCGCACGCCGAAGCCGAGCAGCAGCAGCACGATGATCCACACCCCGACCAGCGGGACGGCCACGCCGGCGTTGTAGCTGCCGAAGTCGCCGGCCTCGGTGACGCCGAGGAAGTCCCCCTGCAGGAACGTTCCGGGGTCGTCGCCCCACTGCTCGCCGATGGAGAACCCGGCGTAGCGGATCGCCCAGGCGATGATGACGGCGTAGTAGATGGCGATGAAGAAGCTGATGAGGACCTGCCACCAGCCGATCGCCTCGGCGGGCCGGGACAGGCGGCGCAGGGCCACGGGCGGCGAGGCGCGGAAGCGGTGGCCGATCGAGTAGGAGAGGATCAGCAGCGGGATCCCCGCCGTCAGGAGGGCGACCAGGTAGGGGATGAGGAACGCCCCGCCGCCGCTCTCGTACGCGACGTAGGGGAAGCGCCAGATGTTCCCCAGACCGACCGCGGACCCGATCGCCGCCAGCAGGAACCCTGATCGGGTGGCCCACTGCTCGCGGTGTGCTTTTGGCATGTCGGGAACTCTTTCCAATGAACCGGAACTGAAGTGGATCTTGAGGCACGACCGTAGCACCACTAATCCCCATTCGGCACTTGTGACCTCCTCGGACGCAGATGGCGGGGTTCCGGCCGCGGGAGCGCGCCCACCTGCGACGCCGGGCTGAACGGGCGGGATGAGCCGGGCTGAACGGTCAAGCGCGGACCTCGCCCCGGGAAAAAGAGGACAGAGGATGATTACCTACAGTAATCGTAGTCAATACGTATGGTGATGATCGTCCCGTTCCGTCCGAGGAGCGGTCCGCACCGCCTGTCGAGGGGTCCAGCGACATGAAGCCATTGATCACCGCCGGACTGGCGGCGGGCGCCCTGGCCCTGGGGGCCGCCCCGGCCGCCGCCGAGGACTCGATCGCCGTCTCCCCGGCGGCCGTCTCCCCCGGGGGGAGCGTCACCCTGAAGTCCTCCTGCGAGGGCCCCGCCGAACGGCTGGAGTTCACCTCCACCGCCTTCTCCGGGACGGCGGCCGCCGAACTGAGCAACACCTTCGGCAGCGCCACGGTCACGGTGGAGGAGGACGCCCGGCCCGGCGCCTACCGGGTCCGCGGCACCTGCACCGGTGACGGGGCCACCGGCAAGGAGAAGGTCGAGGGCACCATCACGGTGACCGGGGGCGCCGCCCCCACGCCGTCCGGTGCGCCGCAGACCGGCGGCGGGGGTGCCGCCGGCCCGGCGCGGGGCCCGGCCGCCGCCGCGATCGGCGTGCTCTGCGCGCTCGCCCTGCTGGGCGCCGCGGTCCACCGCCGCCTGGGCCGCGATGCCGGGTGAGCTGCGCGCCGGGGGCGCGGCGGCGGCGCTGGCCGTCGGCGCCGCGGCCGCCGCGGTGCTCGGCGGCGCGTTCTCCGCTCCGTCGGGGCCCGAGCCGCTGACCCGGTCGGCGCCGGTGGCCCTGGCGGTCGATGCGATCGGGGTGCGCGCGCGGGTGCTGGAGATGGGGCTCGGCGAGGACGGGGCGATGGAGGACCCGCCGCTGGAGGACGCCGGCGCGGCCGGGTGGTACGCCCTGGGCCCGGCCCCCGGCGAGGCCGGGCCCGCGGTCATCACCGGCCACCGGGACACCGCCACGGGGCCGTCGGTCTTCCTGCGCCTGGAGGAGCTGCGCCCCGGCGACCGGTTCACCGTGCGGCGCGAGGACGGCACCGCGCCGGAGTTCGAGGTGGAGCGCACGAAGAGGGTGGGCAAGGACGCGTTCCCGGCCGAAGAGGTCTACGGCCCCGGCGACCGCCCGGAGATCCGCCTGATCACCTGCGCCGGCGACTTCGACCCCGCGACCGGCCACTACGAGGAGAACCTGATCGTCTTCGGCCGCATGGTGGAGTGACCGGGGCCGCCCGGCGGCGGCACCGTTCGCCGGGCGGCCCACCGGCCGGTCTAAGCCGCGACGGGCAGGCGGTACGCGCGCTCCTCCAGGGCGACGGTGCGGCCGCCGACGTCGATCAGGCCGTCGGGCGCCGGGCGGACCTCGATGCGCGACCCCGCCCCCTGGCGGATGGTGAGGGGGCGGCCGAGCTGGGCGCCCAGGCGCAGCGCGGCGGCACCGGTGGCCTCGTCCTCCTCGATGCCCATCGCCCGCGGGAAGACGCGCACCCGCACGCGCCCGCGCGCCTCGTCCTCCCAGGCCCACACCCGCAGGTTGACCCCGTCCTCGCCGCCTTCCAGCGCATCGACCTCGGCCGCCGAGGGCAGCTGCCGGACGGCGAACTCCGGGGCGGCGCCCGGGTCCGCGCGGATCCAGGTCAGGTCCCCTTCGGCCCAGGTGGGCACGGGCCCGGCCGGAGGCAGCAGGGCGGCCGGGCGCAGACCGTTGCGGCCCAGCAGCCACGAGGTGCCCACCAGGGGGTGCCCGGCCAGCGGCAGTTCGACGGCGGGCGTGTGGATGTGCAGCCGCCCGGTGGCGCCGTCCTCGACGAAGACGGTCTCGGAGTACCCCAGGTCGGCGGCGATCCGCTGGCGCAGGGCGGTCGGCAGGCCGGGCGCGTCCAAGAACACGCCGAGGGCGTTCCCGCCGGTCGGGGAGGACGCGTCGCCTCCCAGGAAGACGCTCAACACGTGCAGGGTCGCGGTCTCCGGCAGGGCGGCCGGGGTGGTGGTCTCGCTCATGGCCCGTACTCTGCCACTCGCGAATGAGAAGCACCACTTATTCTTTCTTCGAGTGTCGATAAGCAGAACTTAGATCTTGTGGCCTTCAGGAGAGGACCGGGGCTCAGTGGACACCCCCTCGGAAGCGGCGGCCCCCACACGGCCCCGCCGCCGCCCGCCACGCATGCGGATGCTCACCGGAGGCCGGGCGGCGACGACGCCAGGCGGTTCCCCGCTCCTGCTGGCCGGCCGCCGGGCCGCTCGCGGCCCAGGCCAAGCGGGGCGGCCGGGGAACCGCCCGGCCTCGTCGTCGCCGACCCATAGTCCTCCATGCCCGGTTGCGCGGTGTTACGACGGGAAGGTGCGGCGTAGTATTTTTGTTCGGTAGTTAGCTGATGATGGGATCTTTCATCGTCATCCCCGCGCCCGCCGGTGGGGCCGCCCCCGGACCCACCGACGAGAGCGGCGGACGCGGCGACCGTCTCCGGTCCCGCGTCGTGGCCGCCGCGCCCGTCAGCGCATAGGTCCACGTCGCAGATAGCAGGAGCCGCATGTCACCGCTGGCCACTCTGCGCCGGATGCACACGATCGCCGGCGCCCCCCTTCTCACCGCCTCCTTCCTGGCCCGACTTCCGGTGTCGATGGCGCTCATCGGCACCCTCACCCTGGTCACCGCCCGCACCGACAGCGTCGCCGCCGGCGGGCTGGTCTCCGGCGCCCTCGCCCTGGGCGAGGCCGTCGGCGGCCCGGTCATCGCCCGATTCGCCGACCGCCGCGGCCAGCGCCCGGTGGTGCTGGCCACCTCCCTGGCCGACGCCGCGCTGATCGTCGCCCTGGTCGCCGGGGTCGAGGCCGACGCACCGGTAGCCGTCCTGGCCGTGCTCGCCGCCCTGGCCGGGCTGTTCATGCCGCAGATCGGCCCGCTGGCCCGGTCCCGCTGGATCGCGCTGGCCGGGCGCCGCGGCCCCGACCGGGAGCGCTCGGTCGCCGCCGCCCTCTCCGTGGAGGGCGTCCTCGACGAGACCGGCTTCGTGGTCGGCCCCGCCCTCGTCGGCGTGCTGGCCGTGCTCTTCGACCCGGTCGGCGCCGTGCTCGGCGCCGCGGTGCTCATCGGGGTGTTCGGGTCGGTCTTCGCCCTGCACCCCACCGCGCTCCCGGGCGCCCCGGCCGCCGCCTCCCGCGCACCGCTGGCCAGCGCCGGGCTGCTGGTGCTCACCGTGCCCATGTTCTGCCAGGGCCTGTTCTTCGGCGCCACCTCCACCGGCGTCACCGCCTTCACCCAGGAGATCGGCCACGGCGACCTCGCCGGACTGATGTACGCCGTGATGGGCGTCAGCAGCGCCGCGGCCGGGCTGATGATGGCCTCGGTGCCCGCCTCGGTGCGGCTCACCACCCGGCTGCGGCTGGCCGCCCTGGCCATGGCGGTCTTCTCCGCGGTGCTGCTCGCCGCCCCGGGCCCCCTCGCCCTCGCGGCCGCCATGCTCGCCCTGGGCTGCGGCATCGGCCCGCACATCGTGACCATCTTCGGGCTGGCCGAGCGGTCGGCCCCCGCTGCCCGGCTCGGCCAGGCGATGACCATCGTGGTCAGCTGCCTGATCGTGGGCCAGTCCGTGGGCTCCATGGCCGCCGGCGCCCTGGCCGAGCGGTTCGGGTTCGGCGGGGCGTTCCTGCTCACCCTGACCGCCGCCGTCGGCGCGTTCCTCGTCGCCGCCTCCGCCGTGCGCTCGCGCTGGTACCGCCCCCAGGAGCCCTCCCCCGCGCCCGCCACGGCCTGACCGCACGCCCTCGACGGCCGCCCCCGCGCGCGGGGGCGGCCGTCCGCGTCAGGGGCCCTCCCGTGGCCCCCGGCGGGCCCGGCGGAATACGACCGGAAAGGGCCGCGTTAAAGGGCCGTTAACGCAGTGCAGAGCACCCGGAAAGGGGGCGTAGGCTCGGAAAACGTGCTTACGCTGTTCCCACCCCGGAAACTACGGACGCCGGCCCGCCGAAAAGAGGTATCCGTGCCGCAGGTGACCGGGATCGCGCATATCACCCTCTCGGTGCGCGACCGCGACGAGAGCATCGACTTCTACCGTTCCGTGCTCGGCTTCAAGGAGCACAAGAGCCGGGACGGCAAGAGGATGCTGCAGACCGAGTGCCGCCACCCCAGCGGCGTCGTCCTGTGCTTCACCCAGCACCGGGACTGCTTCAAGGCGCTGTTCGACCACCGCCGCGCCGGGGTGGACCATGTCGCCTTCCAGGTCGGCTCGGTCGCCGACCTGGAGGCGTGGGAGGACCGCCTGAGCGACCTGGACATCGACCACTCGCCCGTGGTGCACAGCGACGCCGGGTCCATGCTCTCCTTCCACGACCCCGACGGCTTCCAGATCGAGCTGTTCGCCCCCGCCGAACTGGGCGACGACGAGGACTGAGGCCCGCCCCGCCCGGCAAGGGCGCCGGGCCCCGCTACTCGGGCGCCACCAGCTGCAGGCGCACGTCCCGGCTGCGCATGTCCTCCNCGACCTCCCCCAGCCGCGCCACCCGGAACGTGCCGAACTTGCCGTACTTGGTGCTGTCCACGGTCAGCACGCTCTTGGAGGCGATCCGCAGCAGCTGCTGCTTGGCCACGACCTTGGCCTCCGAGGGCGTGGTCGAGCCGCGGTCCACGTCCCAGGAGCTGCTGGCGATGAAGGCCAGGTCCACATTGACCCGGCTCAGGAAGTCGGCGGTGAACTGCCCCACCGACGAGTGGTCGGTGTGCGAGACGACGCCGCCGGTGTGGACGAGCTCGATGTTGGGGTACTCCATCAGGTGGCCCACGACGTTGAAGTCGTTGGTGATCACCGTCAGCCCCGCCTTGTCGGTCAGCATCGGCACCATCTGCAGCGTGGTGGTGCCGGCGTCCAGGAAGACCGTGAAGTTCTCCCGCACCAGCTCGGCGGCGGCACGGGCGATGGCCCGCTTGGCCGGCACCTCCAGCTGGGCCTTGGCCAGGTAGGAGGGCTCGCTCTTGAGGCGGGCGGCGAGCCGGACTCCGCCGGTCACCGACAGCACCTTGCCGTCGTTCTCCAGCGCCTGGATGTCGCGCCGCACGGTCATGTGGGAGACCGACAGCAGCGATGTGAGCTCGTTGATGCTCAGCACATGGCGTTCCTGCAGGAGCTTGAGGATGTGCTCGCGACGCTGGTCGGGGATCATCTTTCGCCTTTTTCGCCTTCTGGTCGGGCCCGGTGCGCGATCATCGGCGCGAGCGCCGCCCGGGACGGTTGTGCACTGCTGTGATGAACGTACGGGCTACACGAACAGTTTCCCAGCCCGGGGCGGCGCCATGCCCGAAAGGCGCACGTGAGCCCGCTCGCACGAGGGCCCGGCCCCGCTCACAGGGGCCCCTCTTTTCAGGGTTTTCGCCGACTTCCCCACACACGGCCCGCGTCGATGGCACTCTGGTCTCCAGTACCCCCTGCGACCTGCAGTCGCGACACCGGGAGCAGCCCAATGACGCTGGCGATCGCCCTGAGAGGCGACACCTCACGGCAGCGGGAGAACACCATCCCCGCCCTCCGCACCGCCATCGACCAGGGGGCCGACACCCTCGCGGTCGACCTGGCCCTGACCGCCGACGGCCACGCCGTCCTCCTGCGCGAGGAGGCGGCGCGCGAGGTGTGGGGCCTGGAGCGGCCGGTCGGCGAGCTGACACTGGCCGACATCGCCGCCGTCACCAGTGACGGCGGCCACCGCGTGCCCACGCTGATGGAGGTGGTGGCCGAGGCCCGCCACCCCCGCCCCGCCTCGCTGCTGCTGCGGGTGGCCTCCGCGGAGGCGGCGCTGGCCGCGGACGCGGTCGCCGCCGACCACTCCTGGACCGACCGGGTGTCCTACACCGGCGCGGTGGAGGCCCTGCACGCGGTGGCGGCGCGCCGCACCGGGGTCGGCACCGTGATCACCTGGGACCGCGAGGGGCTGCCGCCGGCCGAGCTCTGGCGCGGCCTGCGGCCCCGCTTCATCGACCTGCGCGCCGACCTGGTCACCCGGGACCTGGTGGCCGAGGCGCACCGGCGCGGCCTCGGGGTGGGCGCCTGGACGGTCAACGAATTCCC
The DNA here is from genome assembly GCF_000341245.1 of Nocardiopsis halophila DSM 44494. Classification (GTDB taxonomy): domain Bacteria; phylum Actinomycetota; class Actinomycetes; order Streptosporangiales; family Streptosporangiaceae; genus Nocardiopsis_A; species Nocardiopsis_A halophila. Next base: position 8,352 of record NZ_ANAD01000164.1, on the reverse strand, counting down.
GGAGATGGCGCGGCTGATCGGCATGGGCGTGGACGCCGTCACCACCGAGCGGGTGGAGGAGCTGGTGCCGCTGACCGCCGAGGGGGCGCAGCCGCCCGAGCCCGCCGGTGTCGGTGCGGGCGCGGGTGCGGGCGCCGGTCCCGACGGCGCCCGATCACGCGGCCGCCACAGCGCCTGAGGCCCGAGCAGGGCCCACCCGAGTCCGGAGGAGAGGGCCGACGCCCGCCGAGACAGGTCCGGTCGTCGGTCCTGGGAGGAATACCGGCGACCGGCCGCACCCGGACGAGCGGGCGGCCACGCACACCGCACACCTTCGACGGGCCACGGCCTTCCTCGTCTCCCCCGGCACCGGAACCGAGCGGGGACCGACCGACGGCACCCGGCCCCACTTCCCGCGAGACACCGGGCCCGAAGAAGCCCCTCAGGGCGTTCCTGCATACCTGCGACCGCCGAAACGCAACACCGCGCCCCGGCGGAGTGAACGGCCGGGTGCACCGGAACCGACCGGGGGCGGGCGACGACGCTCGGCCCTGCCTCCCGCGGGACATCAGAGACGAAGGGAGGCCCCGCAGGAGTTTCCGCGCCGCTGCGATCGCCATCGCCGGCACACCGCGCCCGGCGGAGTTCGATGGGGCGTCGCCTTCGGCCGTGTGCGGCGGATCCGTTCCGGGCCGTTCGCGCTGGTGTCCGCTCCGCGGGTTCAAGGGGTGGTTGCAACACCTGCCTGCCCAGGAGGTGCTGTGATGGCCGCCCGACCGGGGCACCCCCACCCGACCGCCGAACACGAACACCGCTTCTGGAGCGCGGTGCGCCGAGGAGCCGATACCGACAGCGCCGCCGCGGCCGCAGGCGTGTCACCCCGGCAGGCCCGGGCCCGGTTCCGCCGGCGTGGCGGCGTGACGCCCCCGGCCCGGTCAGGACAGCGCACACGAGCGCTGGGCTTTGCCGAACGAGAAGAGACCGCCCTGCTGCACGCACAACGCCGGGGCGTGCGCGAGACCGCCCGCCGCCCGGGCCGCGACCCGGGCACCGTCAGCCGCGAGCTGCGCAGAGTGCCGCCCTACCCCACCAGGGCCTTGACCGCCGCCGTCAGTGACGCCAAGGCCTCCTTGGCGTCGCCCAGCAGCATCCGCGTGCCCGGCGCGGTGTACAGCTCGTTGTCGATCCCGGCGTAGCCGTGGCCCAGGGAGCGCTTGACGACGATGACCGTCTCGGCCTTGTCCACGTCGAGGATGGGCATGCCCGAGATCGGCGTCCCCAGGCGCCGCGCCGCGGGGTTGGTGACGTCGTTGGCGCCCACCACCAGGACCACGTCGGTGCGCGGGAACTCGGGGTTGGCCTGCTCCATCTCCTTCATCTGCGCATAGGGCACCTTCGCCTCGGCGAGGAGGACGTTCATGTGCCCGGGCATGCGCCCGGCGACCGGGTGCACCGCGTAGTCGACCCGCACCCCGCGCTCGGCCAGCAGGTCGGCCAGCTCGCGCAGCTCGTGCTGGGCCTGGGCCGCGGCCAGCCCGTACCCGGGGACCATCACCACGCGCGCGGCGTAGGCCAGCCGGATCGCTGCGTCGTCGGCGCCGATCCGCTGCACGTCCGCGCCGCCGCCCCCGGTGGCCGGGCCGCCGTCCCCGGTACCGAACCCTCCGGCCACCACGGCGCTCAGCGGCCGGTTCATGGCGTCGGCCATGAGCTTGGTCAGGATGGCGCCGGACGCGCCGACGAGCGCCCCGGCGATCACCATCACCGAGTTGTCCAGGGCGAACCCGGCCATCGCCACCGCCAGGCCGGTGCAGGCGTTGAGCAGCGAGACCACCACCGGCATGTCGGCGCCGCCGATGGCCAGCACCCCCACCACGCCCAGCAGCAGGGCGGCCGCGCCGGCCGCCGCGGGCGCCGCCGCCCCGCCGGCCCCGGCCGCCGTCAGCGCCGCCCCGGCCGCCGCGGCGAGCGCGAGCACGGCGGTCAGGGCCGCGCGTGCGGGCAGGAGCACCGGGCGGCCGGGCAGGCGCCCGTCGAGCTTGCCCGCGGCCACGAGGGATCCGGAGAAGGCCAGGGAGCCGATCACCACGTCCAGGGCGATCACCGCGGCGACCGCCGTCCCGGGGTCGCTCCGTGCCCCGAACTCGTAAGCGCCGATGAGCGCGGCGGCCCCGCCGCCGACGGCGTTGAACAGGCTCACCAGCTGGGGCATGGCGGTCATCCGCACCCGCAGCGCGGCGGCCAGCCCGCCGCCCGCCCCCAGCGCGGTGCCGCCCGCGATCACCGCCCAGGCCGCGGCCGACGCCCCCTCGGCGGCGGCCAGGACCGCGGTCGCCAGCAGGGCCGCGGCCATGCCGCCGGCGGACAGGGCGTTGCCGCGCCGCGCGGTGGGCGGGGCGTTCATCAGGTGCAGCCCGAGCACGAAGCAGGCCGCGGCGCCCAGGTAGACCGCGCCGACCGCGGCCTGCAGGGCGGTCACCGCGCCTCCCCCGCGCCGCCTGGGCCCCCGGTGCTCCCAGTGCCCCCGGTGCCACCAGGACGCCCGGCACGCTCGCCCGGCGGGCGGAACATGTGCAGCATCCGGTCGGTGACGGCGTACCCGCCGACCACGTTGGCGGCGGCGAAGACGCAGGCCAGGAAGGCGACCGCGTACCCGGCCGGGGTGTGGGCGCCGGCGGCGATGAGCACGGCGCCCACCAGGACCACGCCGTGCACCGCGTTGGCCGCCGACATCAGCGGGGTGTGCAGGGTGGCCGGGACCCTGCTGATGACCTCGAAGCCGACCAGCAGGCTCAGGACGAACACGGTCACGTCGTCAAGGGCTTCCATGGTCCTCCCCGGTTCCGGCGGCGGTGGCCGCGCCCTGCGCCGGGGGCTCCGGCGCCCCGGCCAGGGCCGGGTGCAGCGCCCGGCCCCCGTGCGCGGCGACGACGCCCGCCTGGATCTCCTCCTCCAGGTCGACGGCGACGCGCCCGCCGTCGAGCAGGTGCGCCACCAGGGCGGTGATGTTGCGCGAGTAGGCCTCCGAGGCGGCCCGCGGCACGGTCGCCGCCAGCTCCCCGGCGCCGATCACCGTGACCCCGCCCTCGGTCTGGATCCGGCGGCCGGGCACCGAGGGTTCGGCGTTGCCGCCGCGCGGCCCGGCGGCCAGGTCCACCACGACCGCGCCGGGGCGCATCCGGTCCACGGCCTCGGCGGTGAGCAGCAGCGGCGGCGGGCCGGCGGGGACCAGGGCCGCGCAGACCGCGATGTCGAAGCCGGAGGCCGCCCCGGCCAGGGCCGCGCGCTGGGCCGCCCGCTCGTCCCCGGTCAGGGCGCGGGCGTATCCCCCCTGCCCCGCGGCGTCCATGCCGCGGTCCAGGCCTTCGGCCTCCAGTACCGAGGCGCCGACCGAGGCGATCTCCTCCCGCGCCTCGGGGCGCACGTCGTAGCCGGTGACCACGGCCCCGAGCCGGTGGGCGGTGGCGATCGCCTGGAGTCCGGCCACCCCGGCGCCCAGCACCAGCAGCCGGGCGGGCCGGGCGACCCCGGCGGCCGTCATGAGCAGGGGCAGGTAGCCGTCGTAGGCGCGCGCCGCCTCGATGACCGCCTTGTACCCGGCGACGCTGGCCTGGGAGGACAGGGCGTCCATGGCCTGCGCCCGGCCGAGGGTGCGCGGCACCCCCTCCAGGGCGGCCAGGGTGGCTCCGGCCTCGGCCGCGGCCCGCAGGGGGCCGGGGTCCTCGGCGGGGCGCAGCAGGCCCACCAGGGTCTGGCCGGGGCCCAGCCGGGCCAGGTCGGCGGCGGGCGGGCGGGTCACGCACAGCACCAGGTCGGCGGCGAGGACCTCGTCGCGGGAGGCGGTCGCGGCACCGTGCCCGGTGTAGTCCCGGTCGGTGTAGCGGGCGCCCGCGCCGGCGCCGCGCTCGACCAGGACCCGCAGGCCCGCCCCGCGCAGCGCGTCGACCCCGGCCGGGACCAGGGCCGCGCGCCGCTCCCCGGGGGTGCTGAGGACTCCGGCTACGGGATCCGCCATCGGCCGCCTCCTTCCGCGCGGTCCACCGGACCCGCAGGAGTCCTACCCGTGCGCGCGGGCGGTCAGTCGGCGAGCCGGTACCCCATGCCCCGCACGGTCCGGATCCGGTCGGCGCCGATCTTCTTGCGCAGCGAGCGGATGAACACGTCGACGACGTTGGAGCCGGGGTCGTGGTCGTAGCCCCACACGTGGGAGAGCAGCTGCTGGCGGGAGAGCACCTGGCCGGCGTGGCGCAGGAAGACCTCCAGCAGGGCGAACTCGCGCGCGGTCAGGTCCACGGTGGTGCCGTCGGCGGTGGCGCGGCGGGTGCGCAGGTCCAGGGACAGCGCGCCGGCGGACAGGACCGCGGACTCGGCAGCGCGCTCGCCGCGCATCCGCAGGCGCACCCGGGCCAGCAGCTCCTCGAAGCGGAAGGGCTTGGTCATGTAGTCGTCGGCGCCGATCTCCAGTCCGGTGACGGTGTCGTCGACCCCGTCCCGGGCGGTGAGCACCACGACCGGGAGCGGGGAGCCGGACTCGCGCAGGCGGCGCAGCACCGTGAAGCCGTCGCCGTCGGGCAGGCCCAGGTCGAGCACCATCAGGTCGAAGCCGCCGTCGAGGGCGTGGTCGACCGCCTCGCGGGCGGTTCCCACCACCGTGGCGGTGAAGCCGTTGGCGGCCAGGCCCTTGCGGACGAAGGAGGCGATGCGCTCCTCGTCCTCGGCGATGAGGATGCGGCTCACCGGCGCCTCCCGGTGGTGCCGGGCCGCGGTCGGGGGTGCGGGCCGTGCGGCCGCGCCGTCGGGATCAGCGGGGTCATGGCCCGATCATGGCGCGCCGGGGCGCACGCCGACGTGAAGCGAAGATGAGAGGTTCTTCATCCGGGGCGGGGTCCCGGGGTGCGGGGAGGTGAGTGGGGGTGCGGGGAGGCGTTCCGAAGGGGGTGCGGGGGCGGGGTTCAGTCGGCGTCGGTGTCGAAGGCGGCCCAGACGACCTTGCCCTGGCCGGAGAGGAGGTCCCAGCCCCATTCGGCGCTGAAGGAGTCGATGAGGTGGAGGCCTCTGCCGCCCTCGGCGCACCGGTCGGGGTCGACCCGGACGGGCACGGCCCTGCTGGGGTCGAACACGAGGCATTCGAGGCGGGCGCCGCGGCGCACCATGCCGAACTGGATGGACCAGTCGTCGGGCGGTCCGACCGTGGGGGCGGCGTGGCGGCAGGCGTTGGTCACCATCTCCGAGACCACCAGGAGCGCGTCCGAGCGCAGCCTGGTCAGGCCCCAGGTGTCCAGGACGCCGGTGGTGAAGTCGCGGGCCTGCTTGACCGAGGCGGCGTGGAACCCCAGGCCCTGGACCGCTGTGGCGCCGCCGACCAGGCGGTCGCCGACGGGCAGGGGGGCGGGGGACAGGCCCCTCCAGCAGGATGCGGGCCCGCCGGCCGGGTGCGGCCGGTCGCCGAGCGCCGCCGAGAACAGGTCTCCGGAGCCTGAGTAAGCGGGGTGCGTGGTCATGTCGTCCCTTGCACTACTGGCTGCTGCCGGGTTATTCGGCTCGTCCGACCGTGGCCGCCGGCGCTCCCGGCGTGGATTACACCTGTAAGCACGGATGCACGTGCACGACCGCAGTCACCCCAGAGTCTAATGAGGCCTGTGCCTCTTGTCGCCCCCCGACCGCTTTGTTATTGAAACGTACCGAAACCAGGCCGAAGGCCCTGAGCGCGCACACCCGCCCCGCCCGTACACTTTGGCCTCACGCGGCCCGACCTGCGCATTCTCCCCCTCCCTGGGCCCCGCCCCACCCCTGGACGCCTGCCTCCGTCCGCATCCGGCCGACCGGATCCGGACGCCCTGCCGACCCGCCGTGCCCGGCCGCGACCACGGACGGGACACCGACGGCCGCCCCGCGATTACTGTCCGACTTGTTGCCCTCCGGTGCATTTCTCCACGGAAGCGAAGATTATGTTTGTACCGACGCAAGCACGGATGCAAACACGGATGCACGTGCATAGCCTACTCTCGGCACCGCCGGTCCCCCGGCCGCCGCACCGACCCCGAAGGAGGCACGTATGACCCAGGCCGTCCCGGCCCCCAACGGCGCGCCGGCCGACCGGCTCACGGGCGCCGTGTGGCGCAAGAGCTCGCTGAGCAACCCCAGCGGCAACTGCGTCGAGCTGGCCCGGCTGCCCGGAGGGGACATCGCCGTGCGCAACTCCCGCCACCCCGACGGACCGGCGCTGATCTACACCCCGGCCGAGATCGACGCGTTCGTCCGCGGCGCCAAGCTGGGCGACTTCGACGACCTGGCGGCCGACGCCGGGGGCACCCCGCACCCCTGACGCCGCCCCGCCGTCCCTGACGGCGGCAGCGTCGCCCCGCTCACGCTGCCCCCGGAAAGCCGGCGCCGCCCTCCTCCGCCGGGGAGGGCGGCGCCCCTCTCCCGCTTCCCCCTTGCGCACGGCCGGCCGACAGGACACCGGGGCACCGGCGTTGAACACCGGCGCCCGCCCGGTTACCGTTGTCGCCGGAGACGACCGCGTCCATTGCCCATATTCCGAGACGCGTGCTCCACGGCGCGAGACACGGCCACCCACAGCACCACGCGCACGCTCCCCCGGAGGGCAGATGCAAGCAGCGCGATCAGAGGCGTCCCCTGCCGCGAACGTCCTCGCCCGGCCGCACGGCGGCCCCACGGTCCTGCGGATCCTCCTCGGTACGCAGCTGCGGCGGCTGCGCACGCTCAAGGGGATCTCCCGCGAGGACGCCGGATACGAGATCCGCGCCTCCCACGCCAAGATCAGCCGCCTGGAGCTCGGCCAGGTCAGCTTCAAGGAGCGCGATGTGGCGGACCTGCTCACGCTCTACGGCGTCACCGACCCCGACGAGCGGGAGAGCCTGCTCAACCTCGCCCGCCAGGCCAACTCCCCCGGCTGGTGGCACAAGTACAGCGACGTCCTGCCCGGCTGGTTCGAGGTCTACGTCGGGCTGGAGGAGGCCGCCTCCATCATCCGCACCTACGAGCTGCAGTTCGTTCCCGGTCTGCTGCAGTCGGAGGAGTACGCGCGGGCGGTGGTGATGCTCGGCCACGGGGACGCCTCCGAGGAGGAGGTGGACCGGCGCGTCGCCCTGCGGATGAAGCGCCAGCAGCGGCTGACCGGCCCGGAGGCGCCCAAGTTCTGGGCGGTGGTGGACGAGGCGGCGCTGCGCCGCCCGCTCGGCGGGACCGGCGCGATGCGCCGGCAGATCGAGCACCTCATCGAGCTGTCCACGCTGCCCAACGTGACGCTGCAGATCGTGCCCTTCGCCAAGGGCGGGCACGCCGCGGCGGGCGGCCCCTTCTCCATCCTCCGCTTCACCGGCGGCGACCTTCCCGACGTGGTGTACCTGGAGCAGCTGGCCAGCGCGGTCTACTTCGACAAGCCGGAGGAGACCGACAAGTACATGGTGGTGATGGACCGCCTGTGCGTGGACGCGGCGCCGGCCTCGGAGACGGCGCGCTACCTCGGGGCCATCCTGAAGGACTTCGCCTGAGCGGCTGACACGGGCCCGCACAGGCACCGCGGGGCCGGGGCGGCGGCGCGCCTACGGCCGCTCGCCGCCCCGGCCCCCGAGGACCTCCAGGCGGATCGACTCGGCCACCGCGCGCAGGCCCGCATCGCCCGGGTGCAGGTGGTCCCCGGAGTCGTACTCGGGCCGCAGCCGCGCCGGGTCGACCGGGTCGCGCAGCACCGCGTCGAAGTCCAGGACCGCGTCGAAGGAGCCGTCCGGACCGGCGCCCCCGCGGATGAAGGCGTTCACCCGCCGCCGGTCGCGGTCGACCTCCTCGGTGCAGTCGCTCCACCCCTTGCACGGGGCGATGGTGGCCGCCACCACCCGCAGCCCGTGGGCTCGGGCGCGCGCGGCGACCTCCTCCAGCCCGGCGACCAGCTCCTCCGGCGGAGTGCCCCAGCGCACGTCGTTGACGCCCTGGAAGACCACCACGGTGCGGACGCCGGTCTGGGCGAAGACGTCGCGGTCCAGCCGGTTCAGCGCGGCCACCCCTCCGGTGTCGCTGCTCACCCCGTCCCCCGCGTAGCGGTCGGTCACCACGCGGTTGGCCGAGATGCCCTGGTTGAGCACCCCGTAGCGGGGCACCCGGGACTGGTCCTGGAGCCGGTCGGCCAGCACGTCGGGCCAGCGCCGGTCGGTGCCGGGGGTGGTGCCGACGCCGTCGGTGATGGAGTCGCCCAGGGCCACCACCGAGCCGGCGCGGCCCGGCACGTCGATGCCGGTGAGGAAGGGCCAGGCGTCGACCCGGCGGGCGAAGGCCCGCCCCGACGCCGCGCCGGTCAGGTCGCCGCCGCCGGGCTCGGCGGCGTAGTTGTCGCCGGTGTTGGCGGTGTGCACC
>NZ_ANAD01000163.1 GCF_000341245.1 Nocardiopsis halophila DSM 44494 | reverse complement strand
CCCCGCCGCCGGGCTCGGCGGCGTAGTTGTCGCCGGTGTTGGCGGTGTGCACCGGAGCGGCCTCGACACGGCCGGGCAGGTGGAGGCTGACCAGCAGCCGGGCCCCGGCGGGCACGTCGATGGCGACCGGGTCGGAGTGCACCCGGCCGCCCGCGGGCAGCGTCACCGAGGACCGACCGCCGAAGGTCGCGGGCACGGGGGCGCCGTCGGCGGCGGCTCCCCGGCCCTGCAGGGCCACCGAGACCGCCCCGATCTCGACGGGCCGGGCGGCGAAGGTGTTCGCCAGGCGGATCCGGGCCCCCGGGCCGCCGGCGCCGGCGCGCACCACCAGGCGCAGCGTCTGGTCCTCCCAGGGGCCCACGGCGGCGTAGCCGGAGGTGGAGGCCGACCAGCTCCCGGTCCACCCGCGGTCCCGGGGGCGCGCCGCCACGTCGAACACGTGCATCCGCGCCCGGCCCCGCACCTCGGGCAGCTCGATCCGGGCCAGCGGGCGGCCGGCGTCGACCGGGACGGTGACCGCGTAGAGCCGGGCGGGGGCGGCGGGGGTGCCGTCGGCGGTGTTGGTGTGTCCGAGCTCCACGGCCTTGGTGGTGAGCGGGCCGGTCTGCCAGTCGGGGGCGGTGGCGGTGTAGCGGTCCCGGGTGCCGTCGGCGTAGACGACGGTGCCCTCGCCCTCGGCGTCGCCCCTGGTCGCGGCGGTGAGCAGGGTGACGGACTCGGCCCGCCCCCGCAGCGGGACCGACTGGCCGTCGGCGACGGCGTTGTCGGGCTCGCCGGGGCGGGTGTCGGGCATGGTCAGCGGGGCGCCGTGCAGGGTGATCCGCGTGCCTGGGCCCCACCCCGCGGCCCGTAGCGCCTGCGCGGACAGGCTGCGGCCCCGGCCGTCGAAGTCGGCGGCCGCGGGGTCGGTGTCGTCGGAGATGCCGCGGTTGTCGTAGAGGCCGCCCAGGGCGGGCTCGGCGGCGGGCTCGGCGGCGGACGGGGCGGGCGCGGTGACGGCGGTGAGCGCGGACAGCGGGAGCGCGGCGGCGAGCAGGAGGCCGGCGGCGCTCCGGGCACGGCGCCGACGGGGAACGGCGGGTCTGGGGGATGTCGCTGGCATGCGGTCGTCCTCTCCGGAGCAGGCGGGCGCGGCCGGGTCCGCGTCCTCCTCGGGGCGTCCCCGGCCCCGGTGGACACCGGGGGAACCGCACGGGAACGGCGCCCGCACGCGCACCCGCCCCACCCGCGTCTCGGCCGGGTTCCGGCGGCCGGAACCAGATTACGCTGCGCCCCCGGATCGAGACGCTCGGTGACACTTATGCCCCGGGAAGGTCACGATGATGCGGTGGATCCGTATTGAGGGGATACATCCGACCTTTGTCGCGGCCGCGGCGAACCGCGATGAGCGTGTGGCGGTCCGGTCGTTCACCCGGCCGGGCCGCAGCTCCGACGCGGAAGGACTCGTCCCGCTCTTCGCGTCCCTCTCCCACCCCGCGACGGCCCCTCAGGTGAGAACACGCCTTGAACGTGTGGCCGACGACCCCGCCTATGAGCACTGGGGCGCCGAGGCCCCGACCGGGGAGCTCGTAGGCTTCGCCGCCGGGCACCTGCTGTTCCCGGTCGAATACGACGCCCTCGCCGCCCAGCTCATCGCGCTGGTCACCGCCGAGAGCGCGCGGGGGCAGGGGGTCGGCTCGGCGCTGTGCGCCGAATTCGAGGAACGGGCCGTTCAGCAGGGCGCGCCCCGGGTCCTGCTGAACTCCTCGGCCGCGCGGACCGAGGCCCACGTCTTCTCCACCCGGCGCGGGTACACCGCCTCAGGGGTGCGGTTCATGAAGTCCCTGTAGCGCGGACCGCGAGCGGGCCGGTCCCCACTCCGAGGAGCGCCCTCTCGAACTCCCGCGCCGCCGGGGAGGGGGTCCGGCCCTCGGCCGTGGCGACCGACACCGTCCTCGGCGGGACCCCGCCGGGGTCCACCGGCACCAGGACCACCCCGCCGCCCATCCGGGGGAAGCCGTCGGCCGCGAGCCCGGGGACCAGCGTCACCCCCAGGCCGGCCGCCACGTACCCGGCCTTGGCCGCCCACTCAGCGACCACGTGGCCGATCTCCGGCCGCAGGCCGCGCTCGGCGAAGGGCGCCAGCAGCGTCCCCTCCGGGCTCCGCCGGCCCGCGATCCAGACGTCCCCCTGCAGCTCCTCGGGCCTCACCCGTTCGCGCCCGGCCGCGGGGTGGTCCGCGGCGACGGCGACGTACAGGGCCTCGTCCAGCAGGCGGACGGTCCGTACGCCGCGCGGCTCGCGGCCCGCGGTGGAGCCGACCACGGCGACGTCGATCTCCCCGTCGGCCAGCAGCCGCTCCAGCTCCGGGGTGCGCGCCTCCCGTGCGGTCGCGTCGAGGCCCGGGTGCCGGTCCCGCAGCGCCGCGAGCGCGCGCGGCACCAGGGCGACGTTGGCGGTCGGGAACGCGCCGGCCCGCAGGCGCCCGCCGCCGAGGTNGGGGGGGGGCCTCGTCCAGCCGCCCGACCACCGCCTCGGCGTGCCCGAGCAGGACGCGCCCCTCCTCGGTCGGCCGCACCCCGCGCGCCAGCCGGTCGAACAGCGGCGCCCCCGCCTGCCGTTCCAGGGCCGCGATCTGCCGGGAGACCGCCGACTGGGTGTAGCCGAGGCGTTCGGCGGCGGCGGTGAGCGAGCCGGTCCGGGCCGCCTCGCAGAACACCGCGAGGCCGGCCAGAGAGACGCCATGAGGATCGAGCATGGCACCCATGCTAGACATTCGCTGGTCACATCGGTGGCGGCCCCCTAGCGTGAACGCCATGTCCGATTCGCACACCCCTTCGCACAGCCCGTCCCCCGCCCGCACCGCCTTCCTCGGCCTGGGCGCGATGGGTTCGCCCATGGCGCGGCGGCTGATCGCCTCCGGCGCCGACGTGACCGTCTGGAACCGCACCGCGGCCAAGGCCGACCCACTGGCCGCCGAGGGCGCCCGGGTGGCCCGCACCCCCGCCGAGGCGGCCGCGGGCGCCGACACCGTGGTCACCATGCTCGCCGGGCCGGAGGCCGTGGAGGCGGTGGCCGACGACCTCCTGCCCGCGCTCGGCCCGGGCGCGGTCCTGGTGGAGATGTCCGGCATCGGCCCGGCCGCCGCCCACCGCCTTGCCGACCGCCTCCCCGCCGACGCGGAACTGGTCGACGCCCCGGTCCTGGGCAGCGTCGACCGCGCCGCCCAGGGCGCCCTCTCGGTCCTGGCGGGTGGGCCGGTCGACCGGGTCCGGCCGCTGCTGGAGACGCTGGGCACGGTCCGCGCATGCGGGCCGGTCGGGTCCGGCTCGGCGCTCAAACTGGTGCTGATCAACGCGCTGATCGGCGGCGTGGCCGCGGTCGCCGAGGCCTTCGCACTGGCCGACGCCCTGGGGGTGCCCCGCGGGGAGGCGGCCGAGGCGATGGCCGCCACGCCCATGGCGGGGCCGCTGGCCCGGGCGACCTCCCGCGAGGCCGACTTCGCGGTCCGGCTGGCCGCCAAGGACGTGCGCCTGGCGACCGGGGCCGCCCGCCTGCCGGTCCTGGAGGCGGTCGGGGCGGCGCTGGAGGCCGACCCCGCGATCGCCGACGCGGACCTGTCGGCCCTCCTCGGCCCGGCGGGCGGGGCGACGGGCGGGGGGACGGAGCGGACGAANTCCTCGGCCCGGCGGGCGGGGCGACGGGCGGGGTGACGGAGCGGACGAAATAAGGAGGCCGGACGGTCGGTTGGGCGAAGGGCGGCCCCGCGCGGGCCGCCCGGCCGCACCGGCGCCCTCGGCGCCTCCCGTGCGGCCCGTCCTGACCACCGCCCCGTCGAAAGGCCGCCCGCCGTGTCCGAACCACTGCCGCTCTCCATTCTCGACCTGGCGCACATCCCCGAGGGCGGCAGCCCCCGGGAGAGCCTGGAGGCCAGCCTGGCGCTGGCCCGCGGCGCCGACGAGCTGGGCTATCGGCGGATCTGGTACGCGGAGCACCACAACATGGCCACCATCGCGTCCTCGGCCACCAGCGTGCTCATCGCGCACATCGCGGCGCACACCGACCGCATCCGCCTCGGGGCGGGCGGCGTGATGCTCCCCAACCATGCCCCGCTGACCATCGCCGAGCAGTTCGGGACCCTGGAGACGCTGCACCCGGGCCGGATCGACCTGGGCCTGGGGCGCGCCCCGGGCAGCGACCAGAAGACCATGCGCGCCCTGCGCCGGGACCCCTCGTCGGCCGACACCTTCCCCGACGACGTCGTCGAGCTGAAGGGGTACCTGACCGGAGAATCGGTCATCCCCGGGGTGGACGCCACCCCCGGCAAGGGGACCGACGTCCCGCTGTACATCCTGGGCTCGTCGCTGTTCGGGGCCGGGCTGGCCGCCGCGCTCGGGCTGCCCTACTCCTTCGCCTCGCACTTCGCCCCGGCGGCGCTGGAGGAGGCGGTGGCCCTCTACCGGCGCGAGTTCACCCCCTCCGACCAGCTCTCCGAGCCCTACGTGATCGCCGGGGTCAACGTGACCGCCGCCGACACGAGCGAGCAGGCCCAGGAGCAGGCCCAGCAGGCCCGGCGACGGATGGCCGCCCAGCTGCTGGGGCGCGGGCGCACGCTCACCGCAGAGGAGGCGGACGCCGCGCTCGCCTCGCCGGCCGGGCGGCACATCGACCAGATGCGCACCTACTCGGCGGTGGGCGACCCGAAGGAGGTCGCGGCCTACCTGCGCGACTTCGCCGCCCATGCACAGGCCGACGAGGTGATCGCCGCCTTCCAGGCCGGTGACGACGGGGCGCGGATGCGCTCGATGCGGCTGACCGCCGAGGCCACCGGCAACGGCTGACCGCCGGACCGGCCGCGCCGGACCCTGTGCCCGGCCCCGCGGGGGCGGGACGGGACGGGGCCCGGCGCCGTCCGTGCCGCCGGTCCAGGGCCGGCGGTTCGGGACCGGTGGCGCAGGCCCCCGGGCAAGAACGAGGACGGACGTCTCATAGCGGCGAGCGCGCACGGTGGTCGTCCGAGCGCCGACCGCCGCCGGGAGCGGCCCCGCCCGTCCCTCGCCGGCGAGCGGGCGTGCCAGGCGTCTCGGGCCTCCCCGGCCAGGCCACGGTGTCCGGATAGGCCTCCCGAACGGCCGGGTGCGCAAGCGCGCAGAGGCGGTCGGGCGGAGGGCCGACGACCGTACCGCACCCGTTCTCCCCTAGGCTGTGGCGCCATGCCCCTCCAGAGAACAGCACTCGTCACGGGCGCCTCGTCCGGAATCGGCAGGGCGGTCGCCCACCTCCTGCTCAGCCGCGGCTACCGGGTCTTCGGGACCAGTCGCAGCCCCGACGCCGTCACCGACCCCGTCCCCGGGGTCGAGTACCTCGCCCTCGACCTGTCCGACGACGATTCGATCGCGGCGTGCGCCAAGGCCGCCGGAGAGGTCGACGTCCTGGTCAACAATGCGGGCGAGAGCCAGAGCGGCCCCATCGAGGAGCTTCCCCGTGACGCGCTGGAACGACTCTTCCAGGTGAACGTCATCGGCGCGGTCCGCCTGACCCAGCTCGTCCTGCCCGGGATGCGCGCGCGCCGCCGGGGCCGCGTGGTCATGGTCGGTTCGATGCTCGCGAGCTTTCCGCTGGCCTTCCGCTCCTCCTACGTGGCCTCCAAGGCGGCCCTGAAGGGCTTCGCGAACGCGGCCCGGCGCGAGGTGTCCCCGTACGGCGTCGGCGTGACCACGGTCGAGCCGGGGTCGATCAACACCGGCATCAGCGAACGCCGCACCCAGTACATCGCCGCGGACTCCCCCTACGCGGAGGAGTACCGGAGGATGCTCTCGGCCCTCAACGCCAACGAGTCCGTCGGCATCCCCGCCGCGGCCGTCGCCGCGACCGTGGTCAAGGCCGTCGAGGCAGCCCGCCCCAAGCCGCTGTACGCCGTGGGCAGCAACGCCCCCCTGGTGTTCGCCCTGCGGCGCGCACTGCCCCGCACCGCCGTCGAACGGATCGTCTCCCGCAAGCACGGATTGCACTGAGACCGGAAGGCCGGGGCCTGCTCGAGCACCGGAAAACCGGTGGAGCACCCCGGCCCCGCCCGCTAGCGTTCGGTGGTCGACCACGGGCCCATCCTGCGCGGGCCCCCAACGCACGGGCGGAGAGAGCCATGAACGAACCGTCGCGAGGAACCCTCCGGGTTCGCGGAGCGGAGCTCCACTACGAGGTCCGCGGCGAGGGCCCGCTGCTGCTGATGGTCCCCGGCGGATCGGGGGTGGGCGACCCCTTCGACGCGGTGGCCGAGCGGCTGGCCGCCCACTTCACCGTCGCGGTGCACGAGCCCCGCGGCGCTCCGCGCAGCCCCCTCGACGCGCCGGGGGCCGAGCAGAGCGTGCGGGAGCACGCCGACGACGCACTCCGGATGCTCGACCTGCTCTCGCCCGACGCGCCCGCGGCGGTCTTCGGCGCCAGCTCGGGCGCGGTCACCGCGCTGGACCTGGCCGCCCGCCGCCCCGACCGGGTGCGGGTCGCGGTCGCCCACGAGCCGCCGGTGACCGAGATCCTGCCCGGCGCCGACGACCACCGCCGGATGTTCGCCGACGTGCACCGCGCCTACCGCTCCGGCGGCCCCGAGGCCGCCGTCGCCGTGATGGCCGAGGGGTTCGACGCCCCCGCCGAGGCCCCGGAGCGCATGCCCGACCCCGGGGCCCTGGAGCGCATGCGCTCCGGGATGCCCTTCTTCCTGGACCGGATCCTGCCCCGGTTCACCCGCTACGTGCCCGACACCGCGGCGCTCCGGGAGGCCGGACGGCTGCTCCCGGCGCACGGTTCGGCCTCGCGCGGACGGCTGCCGTCCCGCCCGGCGGTGCGCCTGGGCGAACTGCTGGGGCGGCCGGCCGCCGAGCTCCCGGGCGGCCACCTCGGGTTCGCGGCGCACCCGGGGGCGTTCGCCGAAGCGCTGCTCCCCCTGCTGGCCGCGGAGCGCTGATCCCTCATGCGGTCGGCCCTGGTGCGGTTCAGGGCTTGCGTGCCACCCCGCAGTACTGTTCGACGTCGCGGACGCTGCCGACCTCCGTGGGCAGGGGGCGCCAGCGGGTGGCGCTGACCACGCCCGGCTCCAGCAGTTCCAGGCCGTCGAAGTAGCCGGCCATCTCCTCGGTGCTGTGCGCCCGGTAGGGCAGGGCCGCGCCCTCGTTCCAGCGCCGCAGGGCCTCCCGTTCGGCCTCCCCGTCCGGCATCACCAGGTCGCACAGGGCCAGGAAGCTCCCGGGGGCGAGCGCGCCGGTGTAGGCGCGGACGAGGGAGCGGGCCTCCTCGTAGGAGGGGATGTGGCCCATGGTGCCGAGCACGGTCACCGCCACCGGCCGGTCGAAGTCGAGCAGTTCGGCCGCGGCCCCCAGCACGCCCTGGACGTCGCGCAGGTCGGCGTCGACGAACTCGGTCGCCCCGTGGCCGCCGCCGACCAGGAGCGCCCGGGCGTGCGCGACCACCATGGGGTCGTTGTCGACGTAGACCACCCGGGCGTCCGGGGCGGCGCGCCGGGCCACCTCGTGGGTGTTGTCGTGGGTGGGCAGGCCGGTGCCGATGTCGAGGAACTGCCGGACGCCCTCCTCCGCGGCCAGGTGGGTGACGGCCCGCCGGAGGAACTCGCGGTCGGCTCGGGCGCCCTCGACGATCTGCGGGTAGGTCTCGATGACGTGGTCGCCGAGGGCGCGGTCGACCGGGTAGTTGTCCCGGCCGCCGAGCCAGTAGTTCCAGACCCGCGCGGAGTGGGCGACGGTGGTGTCGACACCGGAGGGGGCGGGCGGGTCGGCGGGGGTCTCGGGCATGGAGGGGCGCCTTCCGTTTCCATCGGGGGTCAGGACACTGGGGACCTTACCCGCCGGTAGGCGGAATCCCTTACGCCCCAGGGCCTGTCGGCGCCTGGCGGGGCGGCCGGAACCGGCCGCGGGCATCACAGCAGCCGCAGCTGCCGGGGCGCCCGCACGGTGGCGGCCCCGTCCCGCTGCCGGTGGGCCCGGCGCCCGGAGGCCCCGCCGCGACCGCCGACGCCGTACCGGCGCGCGGCCTCGCGCACGCGGGCGGCGATCAGCTCGCGGTAGGGCGCCGGCGCGTAGGAGCCGTCCCCGTAGAGCTCCCGGTAGAGCGGGACGAGGTGCGGGTGCTCGCGGGCGAGCCAGGACGCGTACCACTCCCGGGCGCCGCCGGGGCGCAGGTGCAGGACGATCGGTGTGACGCTGCTCGCCCCGGCCTCGGCGATCGCGGCGACGGCGGCGTCGATCGCCTCCGGGGAGTCGGTCAGCCCGGGCAGGACCGGCGCCATGAGCACCGAGCAGCCCAGCCCCCGGTCGGCCAGGGCGCGGACGGTGTCCAGGCGGGCGCGGGGCGTCGGGGCGCCGGGCTCGACCGACCCGGCCAGGGGCCCGTCGACGGTGCCCACGGAGACCGCCAGGCGCACGTCGGTGGTGCGGGCGGCCTGTTCGAGCAGGTCGGCGTCGCGCAGGACGAGCCTCCCCTTGGTGAGGACGGAGAAGGGGTTGGCGGCCTCGGCCAGGGCGGAGATGATCTGCGGCATCAGCCGGTAGCGGCCCTCCGCGCGCTGGTAGGGGTCGGTGTTGGTGCCCATGGCGATCGGCTCGCCGCCCCAGGAGGGGCGGGCCAGCTCGGCGCGGAGCAGCTCCCCGGCGTTGACCTTGACCAGGATCTTGGTGTCGAAGTCGCGCCCGGCGTCCAGGTCCAGGTAGGTGTGGCTGCGCCGGGCGAAGCAGTAGACGCAGGCATGGGCGCAGCCGCGGTAGGGGTTGAGCGTCCAGCGGAACATGGGCGACTCGCCGGGGACCCGGTTGATGATCGAGCGGGCGCGGATCTCCACCGCGACCGGTTCGCCGTCTCCCCCGGAGACGGGGCCGGCCCCGGGGCTCGCCAGCCCGGCGCGCCCGGTGCCCCGGTCGGGCACGGGGGCGATGTCCTCCACACCGAAAAGGGCGTCCGCGTCGCGGCCCTCCCGAAGGTCTTCCCAGCGCATGCACGTCATTCGAACATGGATCCGAAACCGTGTCCAGTCCGCGCCCGCCTTGCCCGAGCGCGGCACGCCCCCTATGACTGGTGCGGGACTCCACGGAATCCGACGGTGAGGACGGCATGAGCGCGAAGAAGAAGAGCAAGACCCGCAAGGGCAGGCGCGGCAAGGGCGCGACCGAGATCCGCCGCGGCCCCACCCGCGACCCGGGCGGCACCGGGAACGTGGGGTGCGTGATCCTCGCGGCGGGCCTGGTCGTCGTGGCGCTGGCCATCGCGGCCTTCGAACTGCTGGGCTGAGCGCGGAGGGGATGCGCGGGCGGCCCCGGCCCGCCGCGCTTCCCCCGCACCGGGGCGGTGCCGTAGGAATCGGTGCATGGACATCGAACTCGTACAGGGCGACATCACCGAGCAGGAGGTGGACGCGGTCGTCAACGCCGCGAACTCGTCGCTGCTGGGCGGAGGGGGCGTCGACGGCGCGATCCACAGGCGCGGCGGACCGGAGATCCTCGCCGAGTGCCGCCGCCTGCGGGAGACGCGCTACGGCGAGGGGCTGCCCGCGGGGCAGGCCGTGGCCACGACGGCGGGCCGGCTTACCGCGCGCTGGGTCGTCCACACCGTCGGCCCCGTCTACAGCGCGTCCGAGGACCGCTCGGACGTCCTGGCCTCCTGTTACGCCCGCTCGCTGCAGGTCGCCGACGAACTCGGGGCGAGGACCGTCGCCTTCCCCGCCGTCTCGACGGGCGTGTACCGCTGGCCGATCGAGGACGCGGCCCGCATCGCGATCGAGGCGGTCCGCTCCGCATCGACCGATGTGCAGACCTGCCGCTTCGTCCTCTTCGACGCGGCGGCCTACGCCGCGTTCGAGCGCGCGCTGGCGGATTCACCGGACTGATCGCCGCTCGGCCGCCGCGGCGGACTCGCCGGGGGACGCCGGACCCCGGTGGCGGCAGGCGCCGCCCGCGCACCAGGGGCTCCGAGACAGGACGGGGTGGGGCGTGCGGGGCTCGAACCCGCGACCCAGGGATTATGAGTCCCCTGCTCTGACCAGCTGAGCTAACGCCCCCGGAATCGCCTGCTGTGCAGGGGATTCGCACACTCGGACGAGTCTAGCGCAGTAGCACGACCGTCACGCAGCGGAGGTTCCCCGTCCAAGCGGTGCGCGAACGCCCTCGGGGACGGGCGTCCGTACGCGCCCCGACCATGGGCAATAGGGTGGTTCCGCGCCCGCGGGCACGTTCCCGTTCCTTGGGGCCGGGGGCGGCCGGTCGGGGCGGCGGGCCGCGAGGTAGCATCGCGGGTCGCACACACGTCACCAGGAGAAGAAGAAGGTCATGGCCCAAGTACCCGTCAATGTCACCGTCACCGGTGCCGCCGGCCAGATCGGCTACGCGCTGCTGTTCCGCATCGCCTCCGGCCAGCTGCTGGGTCCCGACACCCCGGTCAAGCTCCGCCTTCTGGAGATCCCGCAGGCCGTGAAGGCGGCCGAGGGCACCGCGATGGAGCTCGACGACTGCGCCTTCCCGCTGCTCAAGGGCATCGACATCTTCGACGACGCCCGGCAGGCCTTCGACGGCGTCAACGTCGGCCTGCTCGTGGGGGCGCGCCCGCGCTCCAAGGGCATGGAGCGCGGCGACCTGCTCGAAGCCAACGGCGGGATCTTCAAGCCGCAGGGCGAGGCGATCAACGCCGGCGCCGCCGACGACGTGCGCGTGCTGGTGGTCGGCAACCCGGCCAACACCAACGCGCTCATCGCCCAGGCGCACGCCCCCGACGTCCCGGCCGAGCGCTTCAACGCCATGACGCGCCTGGACCACAACCGGGCCCTGACCCAGCTCGCCCAGAAGCTGGGCGTGGACGTCACCGACGTCGCGAAGATGACGATCTGGGGCAACCACTCGGCGACCCAGTACCCCGACATCTTCCACGCCGAAGTCAACGGCACCACCGGGGCCAAGGCGGTGGACGACGAGGCGTGGCTGCGCGACGAGTTCATCCCGACCGTCGCCAAGCGGGGCGCGGCCATCATCGAGGCCCGCGGCGCCTCCTCGGCCGCCTCGGCCGCCAACGCCGCCATCGACCACGTCCACGACTGGGTCAACGGCACGCCCGAGGGCGACTGGACCTCCGCGGCCATTCCGTCGGACGGCTCCTACGGCGTCCCCGAGGGCATCATCTCCTCCTTCCCGGTCGTCTCCCGCAACGGCGCGTGGGAGATCGTCCAGGGACTGGAGATCGACGCGTTCTCCCGCGAGCGCATCGACGCCTCCGTCCAGGAGCTGGTCGAGGAGCGCGAGGCGGTTCGCAAGCTGGGCCTGGTCTGACCCGGTCCCGGTTCTCGTTCTTAGGGCTCTAGGGTGCGTCCCCGCAGGGGGCGCACCCCTTTCGTGTCCGAAGCCCGCGCATCCGAGGCCCCTATGCCTCCTGCGGAGGCGCGAGGCCCCGCTCGATCCCGTCGAACGCCTCGGCCAGCACCTGTGACATGTCGCGCTCTTCGACCGCGCCCTGCCACACGTTCACGGCGACGTGCACCGCGGTCACCGACACCGCCGCCACCAGACGGACGTAGGGGTCCTCCGCCCCGCGCCCCGTGCGCTCGCCCAGGCCGTCGCGCAGCGCCAGGTTCAGCGTGCGCGCCGCGACCATCCCCCGCTGGAGCAGCTGGGGGTTCGAGCGCAGCAGCGCGGACTCCTGGCTCCATGTCTCGCCCGCCACGGTCCGCGCGATGGACTCCTCGACGACCGCGCGCACCGCCTCCTGCGGCTCCTCCTCCGGCGGCCGCGCGCGCACCCGCCCCGCGACCTCCTCGCGGGTGTCGCGGGTGAACGGCAGGAGGGTCTCCTCCTTGGAGTCGAAGTAGTTGAAGAAGGTGCGCGGCGACACCCCGGCCTCGGCGCAGATCTCCTCGACGGTCACGCAGGCGGGGCCCCGCTCGGTGAACAGCCGCACCGCGGCGGCGCGCAGCGCCTGCCGGGTCATCCGCTTCTTGCGCTCGCGCAGTCCGGCGCCCTCGTCCGCCGTCGTCATCGTGCGCCCCGCGTCCTCTTCCTCATGGTCACCGACTCGTGGTCACCGAACCGCCGGGCACGACTGTACCGGCGCGGCGCGGCGGCCCGGGTGCACAGCGGTTCACAAATAATTACAGTACTGCATTTTTGCAACTCTGCACATTTAGCTCTATCGTGGGGTCATCCCCCCTTCTGCCTTCCGGCTCCCCCGCCCCTGTTCCGGCCCCGACCCATGTCCCGAGGTGACACGTGACCCACGAGACCGCGACGTCGCCCGGCGGCGCCACGCGCGCACTGGAGACCACCAGGGCCCTGGCCAACGCCCTGTGGTTCCCCGTGCTCTTCGCCGTCGGCTTCATGTTCTGCTACCTGCTGCCCTTCCACAGCCCCGCGCCCCACGACCTGCCGGTCGCCGTGCAGGGGGAGGAGGCGGCGGCCGCGGTCTCCGTCGCCCTGGAGGAGGCCGCCCCGGGCGGCTTCGACGTCGTCCCCACCGAGGACCCCGACGAGGCCGTGCTCGACCGCGACGCCGTCGCCGCCTACGACCCGGCCGCGCACACGCTCCACGTCGCCGGGTCGCTGGGCGCGGCCCTGGAGCAGACCGCCGTGAAGACGTTCACCCCCATCGCCGCCCAGGACGGCGCGGAGCTGGAGGTCGCCGACGACGCACCGGCCGCCTCCGGCGACGGCATGGGCATGTCGCTCTTCTACATGGTCCTGACCTGGACCCTGACCGGCTACATCGTGGTGATGATGCTGTCGGCGCACGCCCCGCACCTGCGCCGCCGCACCAAGCTCCTCACCGTCGCCGGCTTCGGCGCCTTCACCTCGGTGTTCTGCTATACCGTCGCCGCCGTGGTGGACGTGATCCCGCACGACCCCGCCGTCATCGCAATCGCGTTCCTACTCACCCAGGCCGTCTCCTGGACCTGCCTGGGACTCGCTCCGTTCGTCACCAAGTGGCTGCCCGGCGTCGCGATGACCGTGTTCGTACTGCTGAGCATGCCCTCCAGCGGCGGGGCGATCCCGCTGCCGATGGTCCCGGAGTTCTTCCAGGCCCTGCACCCCCTCATGCCGATGGGCCGCGCCCTGGACGCCATCCGCGCCGTGCTGTACTTCGACGGCGCCGGGCTGTGGGGGTCGGTGGCCGTGCTCGGGGGGTGGCTCGTGCTGGGCGCCCTGCTCCTCGCGGCCGCCACCCTGCGCGAGCGCTCCCGCCGCGCCCCGGGGGCCCACGCCGGCGACCGCGGCGGCCCGGCGAAGGCCGAGGCGGCCGAGGACACCGGTGCCGGCAAGGACGCCGAGCCGTCCCTGATCGGCCGGGTCACCGACACCGCCGGCCGCCCGGTCGCCGGCGCGGTCGTCAGCGTGGTCGACCACTCCGGACGCCACGTCGCCGCTCTGGAGAGCGGGGCCGACGGCGCCTACAGCGGCCTGGGCCTGCCCGGCGAGCGCCTCACCCTGCTCGCCTCCGCCCCCGGCCACTCGCCCCGCGTCGCCCGGGTGACCCTCGACCACGGAGGCCTGGTCCACCTGGACTTCGCCCTCTACCCCGACGACGCGGCCGTGCGGGCCCCCGAGTCCGGCGTCTCGGAGGGCTTCCTCCCGGTGTCGGGACGGCGTGTCGCGCTGGGCCGGCGGGTGCGCGAGCCGGGCGACGGGGCCGGGTGAAGGCACCGCGGCGGCCCAGCCGCCGCGGCGTGCGGGCAGAGCGGCGGGGTGAAAGAGGCAGTGCCTCGGAGAAGGCAGTATGGAGAGCGTGAGTCTCCTAGAACAACTTCCGGCCCGGCCCGAACCCGACACCGTCTTCGAGGCGTTCGCCTCCTGGGCCGAGGAGCGTGGCCTCACCCTCTACCCGCACCAGGAGGAGGCGCTGATCGAGGCCGTCTCCGGGAGCAACGTCATCGTCAGCACCCCCACCGGGTCGGGCAAGAGCCTGATCGCGGCCGGGGCGCTGTTCGCGGCGCTGTCGCGGGACGAGTGCGCGTTCTACACCGCGCCGATCAAGGCGCTGGTCTCGGAGAAGTTCTTCGACCTGTGCGCGATCTTCGGCACCGACAACGTCGGGATGATGACCGGGGACGCCAGCGTCAACGCCGATGCGCCCATCGTGTGCTGCACGGCCGAGGTCCTGGCCAACATCGCGCTGCGGGACGGGGCCGACGCCGACATCGGCACCGTGGTGATGGACGAGTTCCACTTCTACGCCGAACCGGAGCGGGGCTGGGCCTGGCAGGTACCGCTGCTGGAGCTGCCGCAGGCCCAGTTCCTGCTGATGTCGGCCACCCTGGGCGACGTCAGCCGGTTCGAGAGCGACCTGGAGCGGCGCACCGGCCGCACGACCTCCGTCGTCACCTCGGCCGAGCGCCCCGTGCCGCTGTACTACTCCTACCGCAAGACGCCCCTGCACGAGACGCTGGAGGAGCTGCTGGAGGGCCGCGAGGCCCCCATCTACATCGTCCACTTCACCCAGGCCCAGGCGGTGGAGCGCGCGCAGTCGCTGACCAGCATCAACATGTGCACGCGGGCGGAGAAGGACGCGATCGCCAAGGAGATCGGCAACTTCCGCTTCACCACCAAGTTCGGGCGCAACCTGTCGCGGTACGTGCGCCACGGGATCGGGGTGCACCACGCGGGCATGCTGCCCAAGTACCGCAGGCTGGTCGAGCGCCTGGCCCAGGCGGGGCTGCTCAAGGTCATCTGCGGCACCGACACCCTGGGCGTGGGCGTGAACGTGCCCATCCGCACGGTCCTGTTCACGGCCCTGAGCAAGTACGACGGGACGAAGGTGCGCCGCCTCAGCGCGCGCGAGTTCCACCAGATCGCCGGCCGCGCGGGACGCGCCGGGTTCGACACGGTCGGCAACGTGGTCGCGCAGGCCCCCGAGCACGTCATCGAGAACGAGAAGTCGCTCGCCAAGGCCGGGGACGACCCTAAGAAACGGCGCAAGGTGGTGCGCAAGAAGGCGCCCGAGGGGTTCGTCGGCTGGGACCAGTCCACCTTCGAGAAGCTCATCGCCGCCTCCCCTGAGCCGCTGAAGTCGCGGTTCAAGGTCAGCAACGCCATGCTGCTGAGCGTCATCGCACGCCCGGGCGACTGCTTCGCGGCCATGCGGCACCTGCTCACCGACAACCACGACGACCGGCCCTGGCAGCGCAAGCACATCCGCGAGGCGATCGCGATCTACCGCTCGCTGCTGGACGGCGGAATCGTCGAGAGCCTGGAGGAGCCCGACGCCGACGGCCGGACCGCGCGCCTGACGGTCGACCTCCAGCCGGACTTCGCCCTCAACCAGCCGCTGTCGACGTTCGCCCTCGCCGCGTTCGAACTGCTCGACCGCGAGTCGCCGACCTACCCCCTCGACGTGCTGACCATCGTGGAGGCCACCCTCGACGACCCGAGGCAGATCCTCGGCGCGCAGCTGAACAAGGCGCGCGGGGAGGCCGTGGCCCAGATGAAGGCCGACGGCATCGAGTACGAGGAGCGCATGGAGCGGCTGGAGGAGATCGAGTACCCCAAGCCGCTCGAGGAGCTGCTCGACCACGCCTACGAGGTGTACCGGAGGGGGCACCCGTGGGTGGGCGACCACCCCCTGCGCCCGAAGTCGGTGGCCCGGGACATGTACGAGCGGGCGATGACGTTCACCGAGTACGTGTCGTTCTACGAACTGGCGCGCTCGGAGGGCCTGGTGCTGCGCTACCTGGCCAACGCCTACAAGGCGGTGAGCCAGACGGTGCCCGAGGACGCCAAGACCGAGGAGCTGCACGACCTGATCGAGTGGCTGGGCGAGCTTGTGCGCCAGGTCGACTCCAGCCTGCTGGACGAGTGGGAGCAGCTGACCAACCCGACCGAGGACGAGGAGCCCGAGGCGGTCCGGGAGGAGCGCCAGCGCCCGGTCACCGCCAACGCGCGCGCGTTCCGCGTCCTGGTGCGCAACGAGATGTTCCGCAGGGTGGAGCTGTCGGCGCTGCGCCGCTACGACGAGCTGGGCCGGATGGACGGCGACGACGGCTGGGACGCCGAGGAGTGGGAGGAGGCTCTGGAGGAGTACTTCTCCGAGCACGCCACCATCGGCACCGGGCCGGACGCGCGCGGCCCCAAGATGCTGTCCATCGAAGAGGACGCGGACCAGGGCGTGTGGCGGGTGCGCCAGGCCTTCGAGGACCCGGAGGGCGACCTGGACTGGGGGATCTCTGCGGAGGTGGACCTTGCGGCCTCCGACGAGGAGGGCAGGGCCGTGCTGCACGTCACGGACGTCGCCCGGATGTCGGGCGTCTGAGGGCGGTCGACGGCGCTGAAGAGCGGATGGCGCCCGGCCAGGACCGGTCGGACCTCGATGGTCCCGAGGGCCGGCCGGGTGCGCGCGTTCTCCACGGCGTCGTCGCGGTCGGCAGCCTCGACGAGGTTCGGCCGGGCCCTCCACCGCGAAGGCCTCCCCCGTCCACGCCTCGATCGCCGCGCGGTGCCCTGGCCGGTCCCGGCCGTTGGACTCACGGGACGCGGTGCTCCAGGGTGACGAGGGCGGAGGTCACCGGCTCTCCGTCGATCGCCGGAACGGCCGCCCGGCCGCCGCGCCGGACTCCCGGAAGGGTCTGACGGTCCCCGCCGCACCAGGGTTATGATCGGCGCGCCCGCGTACCGACGCCCACACCGAGGGGGTCCGCCGTGGCCGGCCGACTCGTCCGCAGAACGTTCCTCGCCCGCGCCGCCGCGGTCGCCGCCGGAACCGGTGCGCTCGCGATAAGCGCGACCGCACGCGGCGGAGCGGACGCCCGGGAACGCCCGTCGGGCCCCGTCGTGCTCATCGACTGGGACGGTGTCGACCCCGACCATGTGCGGGCCTACCTGCACGCGTGCATGCCCAACCTCGCCGCGCTCGTGCGGAGCGGGACGCACGCGACCATGGGGTGCACCTACAAGGCCGTCTCCAACCCCAACCGGGCGAGCGCCGCCACCGGTGCCCGGCCCGTCGTGCACCGCAACTCCGCCTATGTGCTCGACCCGAGGACCGGGAGGGCCCGGGGACAGACGCGGGCCATGGAGGCCGAGACCCTCGCCGAGGCACTGCGCCGCCAGGGGCGGACGGTGCTGTCGGCCGGGTGGTACATCGTTCAGAACCGGGGCACCGCCTATGGCGACCCGGAGGGCCTGTACACCCAGGGCACCACCTGGGAAGAGAACGTCGCATCCGTGGTGGCGGCCCTGCGCGGCGAACCAGTCGACTCGGACGGTACGCCCGTGCGCCTGCCGCGGGTGCCCGACCTCATCGCGGCCTATTCGGCCGACATCGACACCATCGGGCACCAGGACGGCCCCGATTCGCCGCGGATCCCTGAGCGGCTGACCGAGCTGGACGAGGGCCTGGGCCGCATCGTGGCGGAGGTCCGGCGGGCGGGGCTGCAGGGGAGGGCGACGTTCCTGTTCGTGTCCGACCACGGCATGACGGGGTACACGCGGTCCCTTGAGCCGGCGGTGCTCGGGGCGATCGGGCGGGAGGGGTTCTCGGTCGAACGCCTGTACTCGGGGCAAGCGCCCGCCCCGGGCACGGAGGTCGTCCTGACGGCGACCCCGCGCGCGGCCAACGCCTACCTGCGCGGCGCCGCGGCCGGGCCGCAGGGGCGGGCGCGGCTGCTGCGGGCGCTGAACGGCCTGGAGGAGCTGGATGCGGTGCGGATCCGGGAGGAGCTCGACGGCATCGGCGCGGCGCCGGACGAGGGCGATCTGGTCCTGGACGCGCGGCCGCCGTACGCCTTCTTCGACCCGGACGCGGTGGACGGCCGGGAGCGCGGCGGCCACGCGAGCATGCGGGAGGCCCAGGCGCCGCTGGCCCTGTCGGGCGCGGGGGTGCGGGCGCGGGCACGGCTGCGGTCGGCGGAGATCATCGACGTGGCCCCGACGGTCTGCCGCCTGCTGGGGGCCGACGCCCCGGCGGAGGCCGAGGGCAGGGCGCTGGAGGAGGCCCTGGTCCCGAACCGGGCGTAGCGCGCGGGTTCGCACGGGTCCGCACGAGCGCGGACGGCGGGGGCGGACGAACACGGAGGCCGTATGCGTACGGACGGCGGCGGAGGCGGCGCGCCCAGGGGGCGCTAACCTGTCCGCCATGGATCGTCCGTACACCATCCTGAGCTGCGCGGTCTCGCTCGACGGCTACATCGACGACGCGAGCCCCGACCGCCTCCGGCTTTCCAACGACCGGGACTTCGACGAGGTCGACGCGCTGCGCGCCGAATGCGACGCGATCCTCGTCGGTGCGGGAACGGTCCGCAAGGACAACCCCCGGCTGCTCGTCCGCTCCCAGGAGCGGCGGGAGCGGCGCCTCGCCGAGGGGCGCACCGGGGACCTGGTCAAGGCGGTGCTGTGCGAGAGCGGGAAGCTCGACCCGTGCGCCCGCTTCTTCGTCACCGGCGACGCCGAGAAGGTGGTCTACACGGGGGCGAGCGCCTATCCGGCAGCGGAGCAGCGGTTCCTGAACGCGCCGGACACCTCGGTGGTCGATGCCGGGGACCCGCCTTCGCTCAAGACCGTCCTCGCCGACCTGTCACGGCGCGGTGTGCGCCGCCTGCTGGTCGAGGGCGGTACCCACGTGCACACCCTCTTCCTCACGCAGGGGGTGGCCGACGAGCTGCGCCTGGCCGTGGCCCCCTTCTTCGTGGGCGACGCCACGGCCCCGCGCTTCACCGGCCCGGGGGTCTTCCCCGACGGCCCAGGCGACCCGTTCCGCCTGGACGAGGTCCGCCGTATCGGCGACATCGCCGTGATGCGCTACCGCTCCCGCAGATCCCCCGACGCCGGCGGCGGGGCCGACGACGCGGGAAACGCCCCGCACAGCGGAGCGGCACGATGACCGCCGGCGACCTCGACCGGGCGCTCCTGCGCCGCGCCATCGAACTGTCCCACCGGTGCCCGCCGTCGACGACGGCCTTCTCCGTGGGCTGCGTGATCGCCGACCGGGACGGGACGGTCATCGCCGAGGGCCACTCCCGCCGGGACGACCCGCACGACCACGCGGAGGAGACGGCCCTCAAGGCCCTGTCCCCCGACGATCCGCGCCTGGCCGAGGCGACCCTGTACAGCTCCCTGGAACCCTGCGGCCACCGCGCATCACGCCCCCGCCCCTGCGCGGCCCTGATCCTGGAGACCCCGATCCCCCGCATCGTGTACGCCTGGGGCGAGCCCCCGGTCTTCGTCCCCGCCTCCGGCGCGAAGCACCTGACCGATTCCGGCCGATCCGTCGTCCAGGTACCCGAACTGGCCGAAGAGGCGCGAGAGGCCAATGCCCATCTCCCGGAGGGCCGACCGTAGGCCCCGCCCGGTCTGCCCAAAGAGGCCGGAGGACAGCCTTGGAATACACGACAGGGCCCTCATCGCCCTGTTTCGTGAACCGTGGCGCGATGGGACCCGGCATGACCTTGCGCGACTCCGAGTGGTTCCCGGTCAGGACTTTGGTCACAGATCGAGCGCCAGAGGTGGCTCTGCTCCCGCCCCGGGTACAACACCACTGAGAGCGCTCCCGGACTTCGAAACCGATGGGGGATACCCCTGGGCAATCGAAGTTCTCTAGAGAGTCTCCAGGAGGCCTGCATGCATGACGACGATTGAGCGGACCGAACGGGCGCCGACTCGCGTTGACGGCGCCTGACCGAAGAGCGCGGCGCGGTAGCGCCACTCCAGAGGCCGTTCGACAACTCCATTGTCGTCGATCATTCCTCTTCCATTGCTCCTCTTCCTAGCCGGACCTCCAGCGCCAGGCGATTCCGCAGTACTCGTCGTCAAGATCGAAAAAGTCCCGAAAGTACAGGCCCCCTCCGTCGCCGTCGATGAACCGCTCCTCCGTCGGCGACTCGTACTCGACTTCTACAACGGTCTTCGCGCGAAACCACCAGACCGCCAGAGGCGACCGCATCTCACTGAACTGGACACGCACGGAACACCTGTGCGTGCGCGTGGAAGCATAGTAGCGGACCTTCGGCTTGGCCGGCACGTGTGTCGCCGACTTCACCCGAAAGGACATCACGTACGGATCGTCGCCGGGATCCAGTTCGCGATCGAGCGAGAAGACCGAGGTGACCGCCCCGGTCGGGGACTCTTCCGTACGGACCTTGCTGCACCCGGACCCCGCCCGCATCGACAGCACACCCTGGTTGGGGTCCGTGGGGTAGGCGAACCTCGCCACGACCAGCGAGACCCCGGGGACCGCCGCAGAGATCGAGCGAATCGTCACGACTTCCTCGATTTGCCCCTGAGCACCGACTCTATAAGTCGTCTCAACCTCTTCCGTGCGGTATGTATCCCGGATGTGATCGATCGGCGAATCTTTCGTCACCGGGTCCTGTTCGGCCTCCGAGGTTTCCCAGTGGAATCGGCGTTCGCGCCGCGCGCGCCCTGCATCCACGGCCCTACGATAGGCGACCATCACCCGCCTGCGATCACATCCGAACCTATTTACGTACAAGAGAACAAATTTCCTCGACGGCATCACGCGGCCGTTCTCGACATTCGACACGTGCCCGGAGGAGAACCCCTCGACCTGGCGGGTCGTGGCTCCGGCGGCGTTGCGGGCGGCTCGGAGGAGGTCTCCCAGGATTCCCAGCTCCGGTGTGTTCGGTGCGTGTTCGGATCCGGCCATGGGGGCTCCCTTCGGGGCGGCCGCTCCTGCTTGCTCGCCCGCTTCCTCCGCTTGCTTGCACGGATTCTGTGTATGGGCAAGCGTTCTCTCCATGTGCTCCCCTGATGGTGGCCGGACTCGCCCGAGTGGCCGAAGGCGGCCGCCGGGTGGACGTCCGGTGGATCGGTCAAGGGAGGAGGACGGTCCATGGCCGTTCTGTTCACCGCCCTCGCCTGCTTCGTCGCGGGGGCGATCACCGGATGGGTCCTCACGTCGAGCCACGCCACG
>NZ_ANAD01000162.1 GCF_000341245.1 Nocardiopsis halophila DSM 44494 | reverse complement strand
GCCCCCCCCCGCCACGTGCGCCGCGGGATTCCGCGGAGCGGGGCCCGGAAGGAAGCGTGGAGCGACGCCCGCACGGACACCGACAAGGACGTCGACGGCGTGCACTGACCGGCCGGTCGGCCGTCCGCTCCCGGACGGTCGCAAGCGGCCGCCACCGCCGGAGGCCCGCTCCGAGGGCCTCCGGGGACGACAGGGACAGGCGGACCCCCCGACACCCGAACCCGACGCCGACGGGGAACCGCCGGTACGCGGACCACCACGGTCGGCGCGCCGACGGCGCCCCGTCGGGCCTTTCCGCCCTCGTTTCCGTAGACCGACGACCCGCATCTCCGGCTCGTCGGTCCCCCAGGAGAATCCCGGAGGCCCCGTCCGCCTCCGGTTCGACGCACTCCCTCCGTGAGCGGCATCAGGCCCCTCGGGCCGCCCGTTCCTCCCCGTCCCGGGCGCCTGCCCGTCCTGTGTCCGGGCCCCCGATCGGCCTTTCGCCCCTGTTTGCAGTGACATGGGGCCCGCCATTCCAGGACCTCGGGACCGCCTGTCCGGGAAGACCCCCGTGGACCCCGCCCTACCGGTCCTGGCTGTGCCAGGGGCACTGCCCATCCTGCGCCCGGGTACCGTCGGGTGTCTGCTTGCGCGTGAGCAACGCGCCCGCGTGGCTCGGGTCTGGTCAGACGGGCCCGGAACGGGGGACGATCGGCGTGCAGGCCGAGCGCACCGGACCGATCGGCGGGTCGTGCTCGGAGGGGCGGAGGAGGCAGGGCGAGCGAGGTGATCCCATGCCCGTCGAGAAGGGCCCCCGGGGCGCGTCCGCGCCGCTGGGGACCCGCGGAACCGCCTGGTCCCCCGAGACCCGGCTCTACACCGACGGCGTCGCCGAGGCCTCCGACGGCACCCCTCTCGCGCTGCCCCCGCACTCGGACCACCTGCGCGTGCCCGGCACCCCCCTGCTCGACCGGCGCTGGCCGCTGACCGGGGCCGCCCCCGCCGGGCCGGAGGCCGTGGCCGCCCGCCGCGCCGCGCTCGCCGGTGCCGGGATCCCCGGGCAGGGCACCCGCTGGTGCGACATGGCGCGCACCGCCCTCATCGACATCCGCGCCCTGCTGTTCCCCAACGGCGCGATGGTCGCCGCCGCCAGTCCCCACTGGCGCTACGTGTGGCCCCGCGACGCCTCCTACTGCGCGGTCGCGCTGGCGCTGTGCGGGCTGCGCGCGGACGCGGTGCGCGTGCTCGCCTACCTCGAGCGCGTCCTGCCCCGCACGGGCCCGTGGCAGGCCCGCTACCTTCCCGACGGCTCCGGCGGGGTGCCCGACGACCGGGGCGTCCAGCTCGACGGTGCCGGGTGGGTGCTCTGGGCCGCCTGGGTCATCGCCCGGCTGGGCACCGGCCCGGCGCCGTCCGGGCCGTCGTCGCCGTTCCCCCCGTCCTCCGCCGCATGGGCGGCCGGGGAGGCGGCATGGCCACCGGCCGGGGACGCTCCGAACGCCTCCTTCGGCGGGCGCGACGCGCTCCCTCCCGCCCCCGACACGGGCGCCGACTCCGTCCATCCCGGCCCGCCGCCGGGCGGCCCGGGGGCCGAGCCCCTCCACCCGGTCCTGGACGGCGCTGCCCTCGCCTTGCCCGCCGCCGAGGACCGCGCCGCCGTCGAACGCCTCGTCCCGCGCGCGCTGGCCGTCATCGAACAGGCCCTCGACCCGCGCACCCGGCTTCCCCGCCCTTCCCCCGACTACTGGGAGAAGCGCACCGGGGAGCTCACCCTCGGCACCGCCGCCCCGCTCGCCCTCGGTGCCCGGTCCGCGGCCGCGCTCACCGGCGACGTCGCGGCCGCCGGCCTGGCCGAGGACCTCGAAGCCGGCGTCGAGGCGCACTTCGCCCCGCACGACTACCCCCGCACCGTCCCCCGCGCCCCCGCCGGACAGGCGGAGGGACGGCCGGGCAAGGACGCCTCCGTCGCCTTCCTCATGCCGCCCTTCGCCCCCGCCCGCCCCGGCCCGCACGCCGCGTGGCTGCGCGCGCTCGACGCCCTGCGGGTGTCCAACGGCGGCCTGCGCCCCGGCGAGGACTGGCCCGACTCCACCACCGCCTGGACCCCGCAGGTGTCCCTGTTCGCGATGACCGCTGCCTGCCTGGGCGAACACGCCGCCGCGCACCGCCTGCTCGACTGGCTGGCCGCCCGCCGCACCCGCCTGGGGGCGCTGCCCGAGAAGGTCACCGCCGCCGGGCGGCCGGCCGCCGTGGCGCCCCTCGCCCTCACCGGCGCGTCGGTGCTGGCCGCCCTCGCCGCGCTGGAGGGGCGAGCGCCGCCCGTCCCGCCGCTCCCTCCCCGCTGACCCGGCCGCGTCCCGACCGGCCGCCGCCCCACGGAGGTGCCGATGTCCGAGCCGCTCCGCCCGTCCGACCGCGCGCGCCGGGCCCGCCGCCGCGCGCCGGGCCGTCCCTTCGGCCCTCCCGTGCGAGGCGCCGCCGCGCGACGCACCGCCGCGGTGCTCGCCGCCGCCGTGCTGCTCCCGCTCGCCGCCTGTCAGTCGCCCGGGGACGGCGGCGGTGACGGCGGCGCGCTCGTGTTCTGGACCCCGCACGTCACCCCCGACCGCCTCGCGCAGCAGGAGGCCACCGCCGCCGCGTTCACCGAGCAGAGCGGCGTCGACGTGGACGTGGTGCCGATGTCGGCCGAGGACCAGAACCAGAGCATGGCGGTGGGCTCGGCCTCCGGCGACGTGCCCGACGTGGTGCTGCTCGCCCCCGACCAGGCCGCGGCCTGGTCCGCCCAGGGCGTCCTGGACACCGGGACGGCCGCCGGGATCGTCGAGGACCTGGGCCCCGACACCTTCGGCGAGAACGCCCTGGACATGGTCACCTTCGACGGCACCCCCGCCGCGGTGCCCAGCGACGGCTGGGGGCAGGTGCTCGTCTACCGGGCCGACCTCCTCGCCGACGCCGGCCTCGACCCGCCCCGGACCCTGGAGGACGTCGCCGACGCCGCCGAAGAGCTCGACGGCGACGGGCGGGCCGGAATCGCCCTGGGCACCAGGCCCGGCGACCCGTTCACCACCCAGACCCTGGAGGCGCTGCTCCTCGCGGGCGGCTGCGACCTGGTCGACGGCGCGGGCGAGGTCGCCCTGGAGTCGCCCGAGTGCGTGGACGCGCTGGACGCCTACGCCCGCATGGCCGAGGCCTCGGTCCCCGGCGACCAGGACGTGGAGACCACCCGCGCCGCCTACCTCTCCGGCGAGGCGGCGATGCTGTTCTGGGGGTCGCACATCTTCGACGAGCTGGCCGGGCTGGCCCCCGACTTCCCGCCGACCTGCCCCGAGTGCGCCGACGACCCGGACTTCCTGGCCTCCGAGTCGGGCACGGTGGGCGCGCTCACCGCCCCCGACGGGTCGCCGGTGCAGTACGGGCTCACGCTCAACCTGGGGATCCCCGTCGGCGCCGACACCGAGGACGCCCGGGCGTTCACCGAGTACCTGATGGGCCCCGGGTACGTGGAGTCGCTGGAGGTCTCCCCCGAGGGCCGGGTGCCGGTCCGCCCGGGCACCCCCGACGACCCCGACGTGCACGCCGAGGCCTGGTCGGAGCTGCCCACCGGCGAGGACCCGGAGAACCGCGCCCCGCTGTCGGACTTCTACGGCGACGCGGTCATCGACGGCATCGTGGAGGGTGCGCAGTCCTTCCGCCGGTGGGGCTACGGGACCGAGCACGCGGCGTTCGCCGGACCGCTGGCCGCCCAGAACACGCTGGCCAAACAGGTGGGACCGCTGTTCGAGGGGGAGGACCCGGCGACGGTCGCCGCCTCTATGGCGGATGCGGCCCGAGCGGTGCAGGCCGACAACGAATGACCGCGGACGGGCGGGAACGGCGCACCGGAAAGGCCCCCGGGGATCGGCGTCCGAGCGGCCGGCGGGGCCTGACCCGCCGCGCGCGCGAGGAGCTGCACGGACGCCTGATGGTGGCGCCCACCCTGCTGGTGGTGGGCGCGGTGGTGCTGCTCCCGTTCGTCGCCGTGCTCGTGCTGTCGGTGCAGGAGCTGCGGCTCATCGAGATCCGCTCGCTCGGCCCGGCCGACCTGGAGGTGTCGCTCGCCAACTTCGCCCGGGTGCTCTCCGCCTCCGGGTTCTGGGACGCGGTGCGCACCACGGTCGTGTACGCGACCGCGACCACCGTGGGCTCGCTGGGCGCGGGCCTGGCCCTCGCGCTGGCCCTGCGCCGCCCGTTCCGGGGCCGGGGCCTGATGCGCGGGCTGGCCCTGGTGCCCTACGTGCTGCCGGTGGTCGCGGCGGCCACGATCTGGAAGATGCTGCTGGACCCGCAGTACGGGGCGGTGAACGAGGCGGGGCGGCGCTTCCTCGGCTGGGAGGTGCCGATCAACTTCCTCACCGAGCACCGGATCGACGTGGCCGGGCTCCCGGTCCCGGTGGCGCTGAGCGCGGTGATCGCCTTCGAGGTGTGGAAGTCCTTCCCGCTGGCGTTCCTGTTCCTGACGGCACGCCTGCAGGCGGTGCCGCGGGACGTGGAGGAGGCGGCGGTGGTCGACGGCGCCTCGCCGCTGCATGTGTTCCGGCACGTGCTGCTGCCCCAGCTGGCCGGGGTGCTCGGGGTGCTGGCGGTGCTCCGCTTCATCTGGTCGTTCCAGAACTTCAACGACGTGTACCTGCTGACCGGCGGCGCCGGCGGCACGGAGGTGGTGGCCGTGCGGGTCTACCAGGAGCTGGTCACCCGCGCCGACGTGGGATCGGCGGCGGCGCTGGGCGTGCTGATGACGGCGGCCCTGGCGGTGCCGCTGCTGGTCTACCTCCGGCAGGTGAGGAAGGGGCGGCTGTGACCTCACCCCCTGAAGGGGCGGCAGGGTTCCCTGTTCCGCCGCCGGGCGCCGGCCCGGAACCGCGGCGGCGGGCAGGGGCCGCCGAGCGGCCCGGAGGCCGGACGCCCCGGACCGGATTCCCACCCCGAACGGCGTACGCGGGGCCGGCCGCCGCCCTGCGCAGGGGCTCGGCTCCTCCCCCTCCCGGAGGCCGGGGCGGCCCCGGACCGGACCGCCGGGGCGGGCCGTGACGGCCGGGCGCCGGTGGGACCGGCACGCGGTGGAGCGGCGCGTCCTGGCGGTCGCGCGGATCGCGGTGATCGCCCTGGCCGCCGCCGCGGCCGTCGGACCGCTGTTCTACGGGGCCGTGCTGTCGGTGCGGCCGTTCGCCTCGTTCGTCGCCGACCCGCTCGCGCTGCCCTCCCTCTCAGAGATCGACGTCGGCGCCTACCCGACCGCCCTGCGCTCGGAGGAGGAAGGCGGGTTCGGGCTCGCGCGGTTCATGCGCAACTCGCTGTACGTCGCCGTCTGGACGACGGTCCTGGCGGTGGCGTGCAGCGTGCTGGGCGCCTATGCCGCCGTCCGCCTGCGCTTCTTCGGCCGCGACACGGTCAACGGCCTCTTCCTCGCCGTCTACCTCTTCCCCGGCATCGTGCTGGCGGTCCCGCTGTTCGTGTTCTTCAGCCGGGTCGGCCTGACCGGCACCCTGACCGGGCTGGTGCTGATCTACATGGCGCAGACCGTCCCGGTGGCCCTGTACATGCTGCGCGGCTACTTCCAGGCCGTCCCCGCAGGGGTCGAGGAGGCGGCCGAGGTCGACGGGTGCAACCGGCTGCAGGTGATCGTGCGGGTGGTGCTGCCGATGGCGCTGCCCGGGATCACGGCCACCGCGCTGTACGTGTTCATGATCGCCTGGAACGAGTTCCTGTTCGCCCTGCTGTTCCTGGTGGGCGACCGGGAGCGGTGGACGGTGTCGCTGGGCATCGCCCGCCTGGGCGAGTTCGCCGTGCCCGCCCCGGTGCTGATGGCCGGGTCGATCTCCATCACGGTCCCGGTGGTGGCCGGGTTCCTGCTGGCCCAACGCCTCCTGATCTCCGGCCTGACCGCGGGCGCCGAGAAGGGCTGAGGGGCGGACGGGGGACGTGCGGCCGTCGCGCCGCCGTGCGACGGCCCCCGCGGGGGGTACTGCGTGTTCGCGGTGGTCACTGGCCGCCACCCGCTCTGGGGCGACGACGGAACAGCAGGTGCCCCGCTCACGGGCCCCGGCCGGGCGGCAGGGCGTGGCCGTGTCCAGCACCGTGGTGCCGCTTGCGCCCGCTCTCTCGCCGACCCCGGGAAAAGCGGCCCTTGAAGCCGAGCCCGCAGGGCCGTTCTCCCCGAAAGGAAAGGAAAAAGCCTCGCATTCCAGGCATACCGGGCACGTTTTCCCTCCTCCCTTGTTGATCTCGGGAAAAACGACCCTTCCCGCCCGTTTTTAGGGTCGTTTTTCCCGAGATCAACAAGGGCCCAGCCACCCGACACGCACATGAGAAAGCCCCGGAAGCCCATGCGAGAGCTTCCGGGGCCGGGCGGCCCTGTCAGAAGGGGTAGCGCTGGATGTCGGTCTGCATGGTCACCCACTGGGTCTCGGTGAAGGCCTCCACGTTGGCGGCCGTTCCTCCGAAGCGGGACCCGGTGCCCGAGGCGCCCACGCCGCCGAAGGGGGCGGTGGCCTCGTCGTCGACCGTCTGGTCGTTGATGTGCACCAGCCCGGCCGGGATGCGCTCGGCCAGCTCCATGCCGCGCATCGGGTTCCCGGTCAGCACGCCCAGCGACAGCCCGTACTCGCCCGCCGAGGCCAGCTCCACCGCCTCCTCCTCGGTGTCGAAGGCGATGACCGGCGCGACCGGGCCGAACACCTCCTCGCCGTAGGCGGGCACGTCCGGCCCGACCCGGTCGAGCACGGTGGGCCGGTAGAACAGGCCGTCGTGGACCCCGCCGGCCCGCAGCCGCGCCCCCGCCTCCACGCTGCGGGCGACCAGGCCGTGCACCCGGTCGCGCTGGCCCGCGTCGATGAGCGGCCCGAGCGCGGCCGGGTCCTGTGCCGGGTCGCCCACCGCCAGCGCGTCGGCCTTGGCCGCGAGCAGGGCGGTGTACTCCTCGGCGATGGAGGAGTGCACGATGTGCCGGCCGGTGGTCATGCAGATCTGCCCCTGGTGCAGGAAGGCGCCCCACGCCCCGGCCGAGGCGGCGGCCCCGACGTCGGCGTCGCCGAGCACCACCAGCGGCGAGTTGCCGCCCAGCTCCAGGTGGACGCGCTTGAGGTGGCGGCCGGCCGCCTCGCCCACCCTGCGCCCGGCGGCGGTCGACCCGGTGAAGGAGACCACCCGGACCCGGGGGTCGGCCACCAGGCGCTCGCCCGCCTCGGCGCCGCCCGGCAGGACGTGCAGCACCCCCTCGGGCAGGCCCGCGCGGCGGAACACCTCGGCGATGACCGCCCCTCCGCACACCGCCGTGCGCGGGTCGGGCTTGAGCACGACGGCGTTGCCCAGGGCCAGGGCGGGCGCGACCGAGCGCATGGCCAGGATCAGCGGGAAGTTGAACGGGGAGATCACCCCGACCACGCCGGCGGGCACTCGGCGGGACATGCTCAGGCGCGGCTTGGCGGTGCGCAGCACCTCGCCGGCGGGCTGGGAGGCCAGCGCCGCCGACTCGTAGGCCTCGGTGACCGCCAGGTGGGTCTCGAAGGCGGCCTTGCCCTGGGCGGATCCGGCCTCACCGACCAGCCACCCGGCGACCTGCCCGGTGTGCTCCTCGAAGAGCGCCCCGGCGCGGCGCAGGACGGCCGCGCGCTCCTCGAAGGACGCGGCGGCCCACGCCCGCTGGGCGTCGGCGGCACGGGCGGCCGACGCGGCGACGTCCTCGGCGTCGGCGAAGCCGATGCGGGCCAGCTCCTCCCCGGTGGCCGGCGAGGTGACGGAGGTGGCGCCGCCGCGGGGCGTGGACCATTCTCCGGTGAACACGCGACCGCCGAACTCGGCGGGGTCGAGCAGGGACATTCTGCGCTCCAAAGCGACTCTGCGGCCTTTAGGGGCCGGACGGACGGTGGCTGTAGGGCGGTGTCGGTCGTCAGCGGGTCAGGTGGGCCCGGTCATGGCCGGAAGCCGGGGTCGGGGGCCACGGCGATGTCCAGGACGAGCGGCTCGGTGCGCCCGCGCAGGCCCGGCAGGATCTCGTCCAGGGCGGCCTCGACCTCGTCCAGCGTGGCGGCGGTCCGGGCCGGGCACCCGAGCCCGCGGGCCAGGGAGGCGACCGACACCTGGGCGAAGTCGGGCCAGGGCGCCTTGCCCCCGTGGCCCTCGGCCAAGCGGTCCATGACCGCGTAGCGGCCGTTGGAGAGCACGATGAACAGGGCCCCGGCGGCGTAGCGGGCCGCGCTCCACAGCGCCTGCACCTGGTAGAGCGAGGAGCCGTCGCCGACGACCGCGACGACGGGCCGGTCCGGGGCGGCCATGCGCACCCCGGTGGCGGCGGGCAGCGCGAACCCGAGCCCTCCCATGGCCGCGGACAGGAAGCCCATCGGGCGCCGGGCGGGCACGAGCCGGTGCAGGTCGGGGCGGCTGGAGGGGGTCTCCTCGACG
This sequence comes from Nocardiopsis halophila DSM 44494, assembly GCF_000341245.1. Taxonomy (GTDB): domain Bacteria; phylum Actinomycetota; class Actinomycetes; order Streptosporangiales; family Streptosporangiaceae; genus Nocardiopsis_A; species Nocardiopsis_A halophila. The sequence goes on along the minus strand of NZ_ANAD01000162.1, from coordinate 6,166 downwards.
AGGACGGTGTCCGGGTCCATCCGCTCGGCCAGGGCGCCCAGCACCTGGGCGGGGCGGAGCGGGGACGGCGCAGGGGCGGCGTTCGCCGGGGCCCCCTCCCCGTCTCCGCCGGATCCCCGCGTCTCCTCCGGCACGGTCCCCGCATCGCCCGGCCGCGCACCGTCCGCGCGCGCCGGGACCTGCGCGGCCAGGAGCCTCAGGGCAGGGGCGATCGGCGCGACCACGGCCACCTCGACCGGGGCGCGGTGCGCCTCCGAGGGGTCGTCCGTCAGCACGGCGAGGCGCGTGCCCTGGGCCGTCAACGGCCCCTCCCTATACGGGTACTGGCGGAACACCGGCGCCCCGACCGCGAGCACGGCGTCGTGGCCTCCCAAGCGCGCACGGAGCCCGTCACGGTCGGCGGGCAGCACCCCCGCGTACAGCGGATGGTCCTGCGGGAAGCCCGCCCGCGCCCCGAAGCTCTCCTGGAAGACCGGCGCTCCGAGGCGTTCGGCCAGCACCCGCAGGGCCTGCCACCCCTCCTCCGAGTCCGTCCCGGCCCCGGTGACCAGGGCCGGTGCCACGGCGTCGGCGAGCAGGGCCGCCACCCCCTCGACGTCGGCCGCCTCGGCCGTGGCCGACCGGACCACGCGCGCGGGCGCCGCGTCGGGGTGGTCGGCGCCTCCGGCCGGTGCGGACCAGTCGCCCTGCGGCACGACCACGACGGCCGGCCCCCGTCCGTGCTCGGCCTCGTAGCGCGCGCGGGCGATGGCCCCGGGCACGTCCTGAGGCACCGCGGGTTCGCAGAACCACACCGGATACTCCCCCGCCAGCCCCCGCAGCCGCCCGGTGAGGAAGGGCTCCAGGGCCAGGTGGCGGCGGTCCTGCTGGCCCACCAGCACCACGAGCGGCGCCCGGTTGGCCCGCGCCGTGGCCAGGGCGCCGACGGCGTTGCCCAGCCCGGCGGTGGTGTGCAGCTGGACCAGCGCGGCGCGCCCGCGCGCGATCGCCCACCCGGTGGCCATGCCGACCACCGACCCCTCGTGCAGGGCCAGGACGAAGCGCAGGTCGTCGGGCAGGTCGGCGAGGAAGGCGACCTCGGTGGAGCCGGGGTTGGCGAAGACCGTGGTGAGCCCCTGCGCCCGGAGCACCGCGATCGCGGCGTCCCGGACGGTGCCCGCGCCCGGCCCGCTCACCGCGCACCCCCGGTGGCGGTGGGCTCCCGGTCGGGGCCGTCCGTCCCGGCCGGGCCGCCGGCCGCACCGGTCCGGCCTGCGCCACCGTCCCCGTTCTTGGCGTTCTGGATCTCCCGGTAGACCAGGGCCCGCAGCTCGGCGAAGCGCGGGGCGGACCGGGTGGTCAGCTGGTCGCGCTCCTCGGGCAGGTCGACCCGCACGTCGTCCTGCACCACGGTCGGCGAGGACGACAGCACGATCACGCGCTCGCCCAGGTACACCGCCTCGTCGATGTCGTGGGTGACGAACAGGACCGTCATCGAGAAGCGCTTCCACAGCCCGCGGATCAGGTCCTCCAGGTCGGCCCGGGTCTGGGCGTCGACGGCGGCGAAGGGCTCGTCCATCAGCAGCACCCGGGGCTCGTAGGCGATGGCCCGGGCGATCGCCACGCGCTGCTGCATCCCCCCGGACAGCTCCCAGGGGTGCAGGGAGGCGGCGTGCGCCAGGCCGACCGCCTCCAGCGACTCCTCCACCAGCTCGCGGCGGCGGGCCTTGGGCAGCCTCTTCTCCTTGAGGGGCAGTTCGACGTTGCCGCGCACGGTCAGCCAGGGGAACAGGCTGCGCCCGTACTCCTGGAAGACCACCGCCATGTCCGGCGGCGGCCCGTCCACCGGGCGCCCGTCGAGCGCGACCGTGCCGGCCGTGGGGCGCATCAGCCCGGAGACGCATTTGAGCAGCGTCGTCTTGCCGCAGCCCGAGGGGCCGACCAGGCAGGCCAGCTCGCCCTCGCCGAGGCCGAAGGTCAGGTCGCGCACGGCCTCCACCTCGCGGCCCTGGCCGCGGTAGGTCTTGCGCAGCCCGTTGACGTCGAGCATGGGGGTCCTTCCTCTCATTCCCCGCGGGAGGCGGCGCGCAGTCCCCGGTGCCAGGCCAGGGCGCGCCGCTCGGCCCGGGCGAAGACCACGGACAGCACCACCCCCAGCAGGCCCAGCAGGACGATGCCGCTCCACATCTCCGGGATGGCGAAGCCGCGTTGGAACTGGACGATGGCGAAGCCCAGGCCGCTGGAGCTGGCGAACATCTCGCTGATCACCATGAGGATGATCGCGATGGACAGGGCCTGCCGGAGCCCGGCCGCGATCTGCGGGCTCGCCGAGCGCAGCACCAGCACGGTCAGCCGGCGCCGTCCACGCACCCCGTAGACGCGGCAGGTGTCGGCCAGGACCGGGTCGACGGCCCGCACCCCCTCCACGGTGTTGAGCAGCACCGGCCACACGCACCCCGAGACGATGACCGCGGCGCGCATCGAGGCGTCCAGGCCCACGAGCAGTATCAGCAGCGGCACCAGCACCGGCGGCGGCACGGCCCGCAGGAACTCCAGGACCGGCTCGGCGAAGGCGCGCAGCCGCGGGGACAGGCCCAGCGGCACGCCCATGCCGATCCCGAGGGCGGCGGCCAGCGCGTAGCCGGTGAGCAGCAGGCCGACGCTGGGCAGCACGTCGGCGGCGAACCGCTCGGAGACCCACACCTGGGCGAAGGTGGCGGCGATGGTGCCCGGGTCGGTCAGGTAGAAGCTGTCGGAGGCCGCGGCGGCCCACCACCACAGGGCGATGAGCGCGGCCGGGAGCAGCAGCACCCGGGCGGCGGCCCGCGGGAGCGCGCGCACGCTCATACGGCGGCCTCCCCTCGTACCGAGCTGTGCCAGCGCAGCAGGCGGCGCTCCAGCGCGCGGACGCCGGCGTTGACGGCCACGCCCAGGATCCCGGTGGCCACGATCAGCGCGTAGACCAGCGGCGCGGCGCCGCTGGACTGGGCGACGGAGATCTGCTGGCCCAGGCCGGGGGCGCCGATGGTGAGCTGGGCGGTGATGGTGAGGATCAGCGCGACCGCGGCGCCCAGCCGCACCCCGGTCAGCAGGTACGGCAGTGCCGTGGGCCAGACCAGGTGGCGCAGGCACGCCCACCGGCCGAGCCCGTAGGCGCGGGCGGTCTGCTCGGCGACGGGGTCGATGTCGGCCACCCCGTAGAGCACCTGGATGTAGACCTGCCAGAAGGAGGCGTAGACGACCAGCAGCAGCGTGGAGCGCAGGTCGGTGCCGTAGACCAGGATCGCCAGCGGGATGAGCGCGACCGAGGGGATGGGGCGCAGGAACTCCACGGTGGAGGCGGTGTAGGCGCGCAGCACCGGCACCGACCCGACGGCGAACCCCAGGGCGACCGCGGCCGCGCAGGCGATGGCCAGGCCCAGGGCCCAGGCGGCGACGGTGTCGCCGACGGCGCCCCAGAACGCGGCGGTGGCCGCCCGCTCGGCCAGGGTGGCCAGCACGCGGGAGGCCGGGGGCAGGAACTCGGCCGAGACCGCGGTGGTGCGCGGCACCGCCTCCCACAGCAGCAGGAACGCGGCGGCGCCGGCGGCGCCCAGGAGGGCGTCGCGGCCGGGCAGCGCCCGGCGCCGCCCCGCGGCCGCCGGGGCGGGCGGGGCGGCGGTGTCGGCGGCCGCGCTCATCCGGACTCCGCGAAGAGCGCCTCGACGTCGGGGGTCTCCTCCACCAGCCCGTCCTCTTCCATGAGGTCGGCGATGGTCTGCACCGACTCGCGGTCGGCGGCGGGCGGGAAGGAGGGCAGCCGGATCTCCTCGATGAGGGTCTGGTCCATCTCGGTGTACTCGCCCAGGATGCGCCGCACCTCCTCGGGGTTGGCCTCGGCGTAGGCCAGGGCCTCGTCCATGGCCGAGGTGAAGTCGGCGACCAGCTCGGGGGCCTCGGCGAGGACCTGCTCGGAGGTGAAGTAGGCGGCGATGGTGAGCCGCGGGTGGGCGTCGACGAAGTTGGAGGCGATCTCGGTGGCGCCGCCGTCCAGGGCGGTGGTCAGGAACGGCTCGACCACCCAGGCGGCGTCGACCTCCCCCTTCTCCACGGCGGCGGGCATGTCCGGGAAGGGCAGTTCCATGAACTCCACGGCGGCGGGGTCGCCGCCGTCCTTGCGGACCGAGTTGCGCACGGTGGTGTCGCCGATGTTCTCCAGGTTGTTCACGGCGACGGTGGCGCCCTCCAGGTCCTGCGCGCTCTCGATCGGGCTGTCCTCGGGGACCACGATCCCGCCGAAGTCGGCGCCCTGTTCCCCGGTGGTGGCGACGCCGTTGGCGACCACCTTCATCGGAAGTCCGGCGTCGCGGGCCACCAGCAGGGAGGTGACGTTGCCGAAGGCGAAGTCGAAGTCGCCGCTGGCCACGCCGGGCACCGCCTGGGCGCCGCCGCTGGTGTTGACCACCTCCACCTCCAGGCCGCGGTCGGCGAAGAGGCCCTGGTCGACGGCGAGGTGCAGGGGCGCGACGTCGACGATGGGGATCGCGCCGACGGTGACGGCGCGGGCGCCGTCCCCGCCGTCGGGCTCGCCGCCGCCGCAGCCGCTCGCGGCCAGCACGGCCGCGGCCCCGGCCGCGGCGAGGGTTCGGTGACGCATCGGGTCTCCATTCGCAGGGGGTGCGGGCGGGCGCTGCCGCGCCCGCTCACGAGGGGGTTTGTGCGTCTTGCGAACGGCCGTTCTGCTGGCGAACGTAATCCATCCCACATTCACCGTCAACCCCGCGCACCGGCCTCACCGACGGTGACCAGCCGTGCGGCAGCCCCGACGGGGGCGGGACCCGCGCAGCGGGGCCGCCCGGAGGCCGGCGAACGGCCGCCGGACACCCGTGGAGAGCTGTGCGGTATGAGAACATTCCGGGGACGGGAAGGGAGCGCATGTCCGACACCGATGCCGACGCCGCCGCGCCCGAGCCGCGCGGCGACCACTTCGTCCAGTCCCTGGAGCGCGGGCTCGCGGTGGTCCGGGCCTTCTCCGCCGACCGGCCGGAGATGACGCTGAGCGAGGTGGCCCGCGCCACCGGCCTGACCCGTGCGGCCGCCCGCCGCTTCCTGCTCACCCTGGCCGACCTGGGGTACGTGCGCTTCGACGGCCGCCTGTTCGCGCTGACCCCGCGGGTGCTGGAGCTGGGGTACGCCTACCTGTCCTCGGCGGGGCTGCCCGAGGTCGCCCAGCCGCACCTGCAGGCGCTGGCCGCCGAGGTCCGCGAGTCGTCCTCGGTCTCGGTGCTCGACGGCGACGACGTGGTGTACGTGGCGCGCGCGGCGACGTCCAGGATCATGACGGTCGCGATCAGCGTCGGCACCCGCTTCCCGGCCTGCGTCACCTCCATGGGGCGGGTGCTGCTCGCCGGGCGCCCCGACCGCGAACTGGACGCCTACCTGGACCGCCTGGAGGTGCCCGCCCTCACCGCGCACACCGTCGCGGGCACCGGGGCGCTGCGCCGGGAGCTGGAGCGGGTACGGGCCCAGGGGTGGGCCATCGTCGACCAGGAGCTGGAGGAGGGGCTGCGCTCGGTGGCCGCGCCGATCCGCGACCGCGAGGGGCGGGTCATCGCCGCCGCGAACGTGTCGGTCCAGGCGAGCCGCATGACGGTGCGCGGCCTGCGCACGCAGATCCTGCCGTCCCTGCTGGCCACGGTCTCCCGCATCGAGGCCGACCTGGAGATCGCCTCCCGCACCGCGGGCCCGGCCCGGGCCTGATTCAGAACACCGCACGGGCCCCGGACGAGGGCCGGCCGACCCATGGGTCCGGGCAGGGGCAGCGACGAGGGAGCAGCAGGTGCCCCACTCACGCCCGCTTGCCGGGCGGCGGGTCCGCGCCGATCTGGGCGGGAGGGCGGCGACGACGACAGGGCGCCCCATCCGGTGGCGCTGCTCGGCGCCGGGCGTGCGGGTGCTCCCGGCAGAGGCGGCGACGGAGCAGCTGGTGCCCCGCTCACGGCTACTTGCCGGGGTGCGGGTCTGCGCTGGCCGGGGTGGGAGTGAGGGGCCCTGCTGATTCCGGACAGGGTTTGAACCGCCTATTTCACGCGGCCAGGCGCCTCAGCTGCCGCCCCTGACCGGCGACGGCCGGTCGTGTCCGCTGGGGTGGTGGAACCCTCCGGGCCCCGGCCGCCCCCGGGGGGGCACTGCCTGCCGCCCGTATCGA
>NZ_ANAD01000161.1 GCF_000341245.1 Nocardiopsis halophila DSM 44494 | reverse complement strand
GGGGGCGGGGCCGCCGATCGCGCCGCAGCGGTCCCACCGCTCATAAGGACGCGGCCGAAAGTTCCACCACTCCAGCGGACACGCCCCACCCAACCCGATCGGCGCGGACCCGCCGCCCGGCGAGCAGCCGTGAGCGGAGCACCTGCCGATCCGTCGCCGCCCTCCACCCCCGACCGGCCGGGGCCCGCCACCCGGCAAGCAGGCGCAAGCGGGGAATCGCCCGCACCGCCGCCACTTCCGGTGACCACCGGCACGCCGCGCGCCTGACGGTAACGCCGCCTGCCCCAGAGGGACACCGGGGCCGGACGCCTTGACCCACGCCCCCGCCGACAGTAACGTCCAATGTGTTCGCAAAGAGAACAGTGATGCGGCATCCGAACGAAAGGGGGCGCGATGATCCTGCCGTTGGACCGGGCCGTGCGCGAGCTCGTCCACGACGGGGACACGGTCGCCATGGAGGGCTTCACCCACCTCATCCCGGTGGAGGCCGGCCACGAGGTCATCCGGCAGGGCCGACGCGACCTGACCCTGGTGCGGATGACGCCCGACATCGTCTACGACCGGATGATCGGCGCCGGCTGCGCCCGCAAGCTGGTCTTCTCCTGGGGCGGCAACCCCGGCGTGGGCTCGCTGCACCGGTTCCGCGACGCCGCCGCCAACGGCTGGCCCCGCCCGCTCGAGCTGGAGGAGCACAGCCACGCCGGCATGGCCAACCGCTACGCCGCCGGCGCCGCCGGGCTGCCCTTCGCCGTGCTGCGCGGCTACGCCGGGACCGACCTGGTCGGGCGCACCGCCACCATCAAACCCATCACCTGCCCCTTCACCGGCCAGGAGCTGGCCGCGGTCCCGGCGCTCACCCCCGACGTGGCGATCGTGCACGCCCAGCGCGCCGACCGCGACGGCAACGTGCAGATGTGGGGCATCACCGGCGTGCAGAAGGAGGCGGTGCTGGCCGCCCGGCGCGCGCTGGTCACCGTCGAGGAGGTCGTCGACGACCTGGAGCCGGTCCCCGGCCAGGTGATCCTGCCCTCCCGGGTCGTCACCGCCGTCTCCCCCGCCCCCGGCGGCGCGCGCCCCTCCTATGCCCACGGCTACTACGTCCGCGACAATGACGCCTACCGCGCCTGGGACGCCGTCAGCCGGGACCGCGAACGCTTCACCGCGTGGCTGAACGCCGAGGTGCTCGGCGCCCCCTCGGGCCCGGACGCGGGCCCGGACGACAGGGAGGAGCAGACCGCATGACCGCCGCCGATCCCCTCCCCTTCACCGCCGACGAGGTCATGACGGTCGCCGCCTCCCGCGCGCTGGCCGACGGCACCGCCTGCTTCGTCGGCATCGGCCTGCCCAGCACCGCCGCCAACCTCGCGCTCCGCACCCACGCCCCCGGGCTGTGGATGATCTACGAGTCGGGCACCCTGGGCGCCTCCCCCGACGCCCTGCCGCTGTCCATCGGCGACGGCGAGCTGGCCGAGACCGCCGACACCGTGGTCCCGGTGACCGAGGTGTTCAACTACTGGCTACAGGCCGGGCGGATCGACACCGGCTTCCTCGGCGCCGCCCAGATCGACCGGTTCGGCAACATCAACACCACCGTCATCGGCGACTACGCCGCCCCGAAGGTGCGCCTGCCCGGCGCCGGCGGCGCCCCCGAGATCGCCGCCTCCTGCGGCCGGGTCATCGTCATCGTGCGGCAGAGCCGGCGCACCTTCGTCGAGCGGGTCGACTTCACCACCTCGGTCGGCCACGGCTCCGGCCCCGGCGACCGGGAGCGGCTGGGGCTGCGCGGCGCCGGACCGGTCCAGGTCATCACCGACCTGGGCGTGCTGGAGCCGGACCCGGGCACCCGCGAGCTGGTGCTCACCCGCCTGCACCCGGGCGCCACCGCCGAGCAGGCCCGCGCGGCCACCGGGTGGGACCTGGCGGTCTCCCCGGACCTGGCCGCCACCCCCGAGCCCGACCCGGACGAGCTGGCCGTGCTGCGCTCGCTGACCGGGCGCGGCTGACCCCCCACGCCCCCACGACCGCCCCCGCAGGAGGCCCACCGTGAACGATGTGTACGTGATCGACGCCGTCCGCACCCCCTTCGGCCGCTACGGCGGCGCGCTGGCCGGCGTGCGCCCGGACGACCTGGCCGCGTACGCGGTCTCCGGTCTGACCGCCCGCTCCCCCGGCCTCGACCCGGCCGCCGTGGACGACCTCTACTTCGGCGACGCCAACGGGGCGGGCGAGGACAACCGCAACGTGGCCCGCATGGCGGCGCTCCTGGCCGGGCTGCCCGTCAGCGTCCCGGGCGCCACCCTGAACCGGTTGTGCGGGTCCGGCCTGGAGGCGGTGATCGCCGCGAACCGCGCGGTCGCCGTGGAGGACGCATCGCTCGTCATCGCAGGGGGTGTGGAGTCGATGAGCCGCGCCCCGTGGGTGATGACCAAGCCCGAGAAGGGTTTCCCCGCCGGGCACGAGACCCTGCACTCGACCACCCTCGGCTGGCGGATGGTCAACCCGCGCATGGAGCCCGCCTGGACCGCCTCCCTGGGCGAGTGCACCGAGCAGATCGCCGAGGAGTTCGGCGTCGGCCGCCAAGAGCAGGACGCGTTCGCCCTGCGCAGCCATGAGCGCGCGGCCGCGGCCTGGGCCAAGGGCGTCTTCGCCGACGAGATCGTGGACGTGCCCGGGGTGGAGCTGGAGCGCGACGAGAGCATCCGCGAGACCTCCGCCGAGAAGCTCGCCGGGCTCAAGCCGGCGTTCCGGCCCGACGGCACCATCACCGCGGGCAACGCCTCCCCGCTCAACGACGGCGCCGCCGCGCTGCTGATCGGGGACGCCGAGGCGGCACGGGCCGCCGGCCGCGAGCCGCTGGCGCGCATCGCCGGCCGGGGCGTGGCCGCGGTCGAGCCGAACCGGTTCGGCGTCGGGCCGGTCGCCGCCGCCGAGACGGCGCTGCGCCGGGCCGGGATCGGCTGGGGCGACCTGGCGGCGGTGGAGCTCAACGAGGCCTTCGCCGCCCAGTCGCTGGCCTGCCTGCGCAGCTGGGAGGGGCTGGACTCGGAGATCGTCAACCCCAACGGCGGCGCGATCGCCATCGGGCACCCGCTGGGCGCCTCCGGCGCGCGCATCCTGGGCTCGCTCGCCCACGAGCTGCGCCGCCGCGGGGGCGGCTGGGGGCTGGCCGCCATCTGCATCGGCGTGGGCCAGGGCCTGGCCGTGGTCCTTCAGGCATGAGAGGAGCACCGCCCATGGCCGAGGACGCGCCCGCCGTCCCGGGCTACCGCCGCGACCCCGGGGTGCACCCGCCGCTGGACTACCCGGGGTACAAGAGCACTGGGCTGCGCCACCCCGAGCGGCCCTTGAAGGTGCTTCCGCACCTGTTGACCGAGGTCACCGGACCGCTGCTGGGCGAGGACCGGGTCGGGCCGCTGGACCACGACCTGACGCGCCGGCACGAGGGCGAGCCGATGGGCCAGCGGATCATCGTGCACGGCCGGGTGCTGGACGCCGACGGCCGGCCGGTGCCGCACACCCTGGTGGAGATCTGGCAGGCCAACGCCGGGGGCCGGTACCGGCACAAGGGCGACAACTGGCCCTGCCCGCTCGACCCCAACTTCACCGGGGTGGGGCGCACGGTCACCGACGGGCAGGGGCGGTACTCCTTCACCACGATCCGGCCCGGCGCCTACCCGTGGAAGAACCACGACAACGCCTGGCGCCCCGCGCACATCCACTTCTCGCTGTTCGGGCGGGCGTTCACCCAGCGGCTGGTGACGCAGATGTACTTCCCCGGCGACCCGCTGTTCTTCCAGGACCCGATGTGGAACTCGATCCCGGACCCCGCGGCGCGCGAGCGGCTGGTCGCCCGCTACGACCACGAGCGGACCGAGCCGGAGTGGGCACTGGCCTATGCGTGGGACATCGTGCTGCGCGGGCGCGCGTCGACGGTGTTCGAGCACGAGCTGGCGCTGGAGGACGACGACTGATGGAGCCCACCACCCCCTCGCAGACCGTCGGCCCGTACCTGCACATCGGGCTTCCCTGGCCGGACGGCCCCTTCGCGCTCCGGGAAGGCGCGCCCGGGGGCGTGTGGCTGCGGGGCACGGTCACCGACGGCGCCGGGGCGCCGGTCGCGGACGCGCTGATCGAGACGTGGCAGGCCGACCCCGAGGGCCGGTTCGACCACCCGGACGACCCGCGCGGGGCGGTGCGCCGCGAGGGCTTCCGCGGGTTCGGGCGGTGCCCGACCGACGGGGAGGGCCGGTGGGGCGTGTACACGCTCAAGCCGGGGCCGGTGCCCGGCCCGCCGGGCGTGCAGGCGCCGCACATCGACGTCTCGGTCTTCGCGCGCGGGATGCTGCACCGGACGGTGACGCGGGTGTACTTCCCCGACGAGGCGGAGGCCAACGCGGTCGACCCGGTGCTGTCGTCCCTCGACTCACCGGAGGAGCGCGCGACCCTCATCGCACAGGAGACGGAGGACGGCTACCGCTTCGACATCCGCCTGCAGGGCGAGGGGGAGACCGTCTTCTTCGATATATGAGCCCTCGGCGGTACGGCGTCCGCTGGAGCCGCGGTTCCGGCCCCGGCTCGGCCCCGGGGACCGGGCAGGGGCGACAGGGCGTCGACCCTGTCGACGGGAACGGGGAGCACCGCCCGACCGGTCCAGGGGACGATCGGTGGAAGGCGGACGCGATCGGCGGACAGGGCCGGCGGAGCCGCGATGGCGCACGGAGGCCGGGCGGAGGGCCGTGCCCCCCATTCGGCCGTCCGAACAGGGCTGCGGCGCACCGACCCGGGCCATGACGGGCCGGGGCCGGTGCCGTCCGCAGGGCGGCCTGCCACACCGCGCCTGCACGGCGGGGCGCCCGGTCCTGGCGGGCACGCTCCCTGTGCCATCGCAGGTGTTCCCTGCGGCGGTCGGGCCCCCGCCCGACGAGGCCGGGACATGGATGGAGGTGTGGAGCGCCTTCCCCGCTCGGCCCACCGGCGCCCCGCGGAAGGGGTGACCGGTTCCGGTCGGCCCTCCCCTTCCGGAACGGCGGGCCCGTCCTGGCCTCGAACCGCCCCTCACCGGCGCGGGAACCGGGTCTCCGGCGCCGTAAAGGGCGGCATCGGCGGCCCGCCCGTCCGCCGCGCCGGAGGCGACCGCCGCCCCACGGGCCCCGCCCGGCCCGCAGGGCACGGCCGGCCGGCTGCAACACCGCGCCGCGCCATCGCCCTGCGGCCCGGCCCCCGGACATACTCGGGAGGACCCGGAATCCGCCGGGCGACCATGTCCAGCAGGACGAGCAGGACGAGCAGGACGAGGAGGTGAGGGGCGTGTTCGGTGAGATGTTCGCCCGGGGCGCCGTCGCGGCCGAGACCGGTGAGCGGGCCTGGCTACGGGCGATGCTCGACGCCGAGACCGCCCTGGCGCACGCGCTCGTGCAGACCGGGATCGCCGGACCCGAGGACGCCGAGGCCCTGGAGACCGCGCGCCGGGACGGCCGGGTGGACGCCGACGCCGCCGCCGGGGCCGCCGCCGACGCCGCCAACCCCGTCGTCCCGCTGGTCAAGGAGCTGACCCGGGCCGTGGACGGCGGCGCCGCCCGGCACGTGCACCAGGGGGCCACCAGCCAGGACATCATGGACACCGCCGCGGTGCTGGTGGCCCGCCGTGCCGGGGACGCCGTCCTGGCCGAGACCGACCGGGCCGCCTCCGCGCTGGCGGGGCTGGCCGAGGAGCACCGGTGGACGCCGATGCCCGGGCGCACTCTGCTGCAGCAGGCCCTGCCGACCACGTTCGGGCTGGTCGCGGCGGGGTGGCTGCAGGCGGTGACCGGGGCGGCCGAGGCGCTGCGCGCCGAGCTGGGGCGGACCCCCGCCCAGCTCGGCGGGGCCGCGGGCACCCTGGCCTCGCTCGACGGGCGGGGCCCGGAGGTCGCCGCCGCCTTCGCCGACCGGCTGGGCCTGGTCCGGCCGGTACTCCCCTGGCACACCGACCGCGGCCCCCTGACCGCGGTGGCCTCGGCCGCCGCGCGGACGTCGGGGGCGTGCGGCAAGGTCGCGGGGGACATCGTGCTGCTGGCCCAGACCGAGGTCGGTGAGGTCGCCGAGCAGGGCGGGCCGGGGGTCGGCGGCTCCTCGGCGATGCCGCACAAGCGCAACCCCGTGGCGGCGGTGTCGGCGCGGGCCTGCGCCGAACAGGTGCCGGGGCTGGTGGCGACGCTGCTGAACGCGCAACCCCCCCAGCCGCACCAGCGGGCAGCGGGGGCCTGGCAGGCCGAGTGGCAGGCCTTCGACCGGCTGCTGTGCGCCACCGGGTCGGCGGCGGCGTGGCTGGCCGACTCGCTGGAGCGGCTGTCCGTGGACCCCGACCGGATGCGGCGCAACCTGGACCTGACCGGCGGCCTGCCGATGGCCGAGCGGGTCGCCGCCGACCTGGCCCCGGAGATGGGCCGACTACCCGCCCACGAGCTGGTGGAGGCGGCGTGCCGGGAGGCGGCCGAGTCCGGCGAGGGCCTGGCCGCGGTCCTCGACCGCCGGCTGGCGGGCCGCCGCACCCCCGAGCACATCCGGGGCCTGCTCGACCCCGCGGCCTACCTGGGTGCCGCCGGCACCTTCATCGACGCCGCCCTCGACGGCTACCGCACCCGCCCGGAAGCCCCGTGAAACCGGCCCCGGCGGTACCGGCCCGACCCGCACACCCGGGCCTTCCGGGGGCATTCCGCCGCGTTCCGGGTCGCGCGGCGATCCGGGGCCGCATCCCGGGAAGAGCCCTGGCAGGGTCTCTTCCTGCGCCCATGTCCCGCCCCGGTGGCTCGTCGGCCGCCGGGGAGGCCGAACGGAGGTACCTTTCTTGACCGCACGACCGACCGGGAGCCCCGTCGCGGGCGGAGTCCATGCGCAGATCGACGGGCCCGACGGCGCCCCCGCCGTGGTGCTGTCGGGGTCGCTCGGCAGCACCCTTGAGATGTGGGACCCCCAGGTCGGGGCACTGGTCGCGGCCGGGTTCCGGGTGGTCCGCTACGACCACCGCGGGCACGGCCGCTCCCCCGTCCCCCGAGGGCCCGCCACCATCGCCGACCTGGGGGCGGACGTTGTGGACCTGCTCGACCGCCTCGAGCTGCCGCGGGTCCGGTTCGCGGGGCTGTCCCTGGGCGGGATGGTCGGCATGTGGCTGGCCGCCAACGCCCCCGAGCGGATCGACCGGCTCGCGCTGATGTGCACCTCGCCCCTGCTCGGACCGCCGGAGAACTGGACCGACCGGGCCGCAACGGTGCGCGCCCAGGGGACCGGGGCGGTGGCCGGCGCCGTCGTCGGCCGCTGGTTCACCCCCGGCCACGCGTCCGCCCACCCCGGCGAGGCCGCACGGATGCGGTCGATGGTCGCGGAGACCCCCGCCGAGGGGTACGCCGCGTGCTGCGAGGCGATCGCCGGCATGGACCTGCGCTCCGACCTGGGACGCATCACCGCGCCGACGCTGGTGGTCGCGGGGGCGCACGACCCGGCGACCCCGCCCGACCACGCCGAGCGCATCGCCGCGGCCGTCCCCGGCGCCCGCCGCCACGTCCTGGACGGCGGGGCCCACCTGGCCAACCGCGAGTGCGCCGACGAAGTGAACCGGCTGCTCACGGCGCACTTCGCCTGAGCCGCCCCGACCCGGACCGGAGAGAGACGACCGTGACCGAGCCGACCGCCGAACCGACCGCCGCCCAGACCGACGATGAGCGCCGAGAGGAGGGGATGCGGGTGCGCCGCGCGGTGCTGGGCGACGCCCACGTCGACCGCGCCGAGGCGGGGACGACCGCCTTCACCGCCCCCTTCCAGGACTTCATCACCCGCTACGCCTGGGGCGAGATCTGGACCAGCGGGGTCCTGGACCGCAGGACGCGCAGCTGCATGGTGCTGACCGCCCTGGTGGCCAAGGGCCACTGGGACGAGCTGGCCATGCACGTGCGCGCCGCGGTGCGCAACGGGCTCTCGGAGGAGGAGATCGGCGAGGTGTTCATGCAGGCGGCCGTGTACTGCGGTGTCCCCGCCGCCAACAAGGCCTTCGGCATCGCCCGGGACGTGCTGGCCGAGCCCCCCGCGCCCTGAGGCACCGGGACGGGACCGGGCGCGCACCCTCGGACGCCCCGGTCCCTCCGCGATTGCGGTCGCCGCCTTCTGGTCCACCAGTCAGGCGCATCGCAACGCCCGCATGACGCCGTTCAAACCGGGGCACGCTGGGATGACACCGCATGACGGATCCACGGCGGCGTTGCGATTATCGCTATGACCCTGCTAGCGTCGCCCTCCGTGACCGACCACATGGAGGGCCTGCGCAACCGGGTCCGCGAGGTGATCCGGCGCTCCGGGCGCCCGCAGCGGGAGTTCGCCTCCGTGATGGCGCTCGAGGCCTCGAAGCTGTCCAAGTCGCTCAGCGGCACCCGGCGCTTCACCGCCGAGGAGCTCATCCGGATCGCCGACATCGCCGGGGTGACCGTCAACTGGCTGCTGTACGGCGAGGAGTCCGCCGACGGCGGCGTCGCGGCCGCGCCGCGGGTGGCGGTGGCCACCGAGCCCCCCGTCGACGCCGGGCGGGACGTGCGGGCCGCCCGCGAGCAGGGGCGGCGGCGCCAGATCACCGACGCCGCCTGGCGGCTCATCGCCGAGCGCGGCTACCACTCGGTGCGCACCGCCGACATCGCCGCCGAGTGCGGGGTCTCCAGCGCCGCCATCCACTACCACTTCCCCACCCTGCGCGAACTGCTCGACGAGACCCTGCGCTCGTCGGTCAAGCAGGCCTTCGACCGCCAGGTCGCGGTCCTGCACGGCATCGACGACGCCCGGGAGCGGCTGCGCCGCCTCATCGAGCTGCAGCTGCCCGCCCCCGGCCACCTGGCCCGGGAGTGGTCCATCTGGATGCAGGTGTGGACCGAGTCGGCGCTCGACCCGCAGATGCGCGCCCTGCACGCCGACTCCTACCAGCGCTGGCACGACACCATCGCCCGCACCCTGCGCGACGGCGCCGCCTCCGGGGCCTTCCGCCCCGACCTGGACGCCGAGGCGATGACGGTCCGCCTGACCGCCCTCATCGACGGCCTGGGCATCCAGGTGCTCACCGGCCGCCCGGGCCGCACCGTGGAGCGGATGCGCGCCGCCCTCCAGGACTTCGTCACCACTCAGATCGAGCCCCCCGGCACCGGACCCCGCGTCGGCGACCAGGGAGAAGACCGGGAAGACCGGCCCGACGACCGCACCGAACAGCCGCACACGAGCGAGGACACCCCGTGAACGAGACCATGAACACCGAGGTCATCCTGACCGCCGCACTGACCGGGGCCGGGGACACCGTGGGCCGCAGCCCGCACGTCCCGGTCACCCCCGAGCAGATCGCCGCCTCGGCGGTGGAGGCCGCCGAGGCCGGCGCCAGCGCCGTGCACATCCACGTGCGCGACCCCGAGACCGGCGCCCCCTCCCGGGACAACGCGCTCTATCGGGAGGTCGTCGAGCGGATCAAGGAGTCCGGCACCGACATCGTCATCAACCTGACCGCTGGCATGGGCGGCGACCTGGAGATCGGGAAGGGCGACGACCCGTTCGCCTTCGGCGCCGCCACCGACCTGGTCGGCGGGCTGGACCGGCTGCCGCACGTGGAGGAGCTGCTGCCCGACATCTGCACCCTTGACTGCGGCACCCTCAACTTCGGCGACGGCAGCAACGTCTACATCTCCACCCCCGACATGCTGCGCGCCGGGGCCGAGCGCATCCAGGAGCTGGGCGTGCGCCCGGAGCTGGAGATCTTCGACACCGGCCACCTGTGGTTCGCCAAGCAGATGTACGCCGAGGGCCTGATCGACGACCCGAGCATGTTCCAGCTGTGCACCGGCATCCCCTACGGCGCCCCCGCCGACCCGGGCGTCCTGCAGTCGATGGTGCGGATGCTGCCGGAGGGCGCCGAGTGGGCGAGCTTCGCGATCGGCCGCATGCAGATGCCGTGGGTGGCCCAGTCGGTGCTGCTGGGCGGGCACGCCCGCGTCGGCCTGGAGGACAACCTCTACCTGAGCCGCGGGGTCAAGGCCACCAACGGCCAGCTGGTGGAGAAGGCCCGCGGCATCATCGAGGCGCTCGGCGCCCGGGTCGTCACGCCCGACGAGGCCCGCGCCAAGCTCAAGCTGCGCAGCGCGCGCTGACCCGCCGGCCCCGCACTCCGGGGCCGTGACCGGGCGCCGCCCCCGGCCCGCACCGCGGGCGGCGCCCCCTTTCCACTTCCCTCCCCGGGCCGGCCGGGCACGGCCGGCCCCCGCTCCCGGGAGCCCGGAACAGCCCCCCGTATGCAGTGTCCCGACGCGCGGCGCCCCGGCGTGCAGCGCCCCATTCGTTGAGAAGGATGTGTTCGATGGCGGAGACGAGCGGCGCCCCGGCGGCGACGGCCGCACCCGGCGAGGTGCGCACGGTCGCGTGCGTGGGCGCGGGGGTGATCGGCGGCGGCTGGGTCGCCCACTTCCTCGCCCGCGGCTACGACGTGCGCGCCTGGGACCCGGCGCCCGACGCCGAGCGGCGGCTGCGCGACCTGGTGCGCTCGGCCTGGCCGGCGCTGACCCGCCTGGGCCTGGCCGAGGGCGCGTCCATGGACCGGCTGACCGTCGCCCCGACGCTGGCCGAGGCGGTCGCCGGGGCCGACTTCGTCCAGGAGAGCGCCCCCGAGCGGCTGGACCTGAAGGTGTCCCTGCTCGCCGAGATCGACGAGGCCGCGCCCGAGCACGTGGTGATCGGTTCCTCGACCTCGGGCTACTCGATGTCGGAAATGCAGGTCAAGGCGGCGCGTCCGGAGCGCCTGGTGGTGGGCCACCCGTTCAACCCGCCCTACCTGGTGCCGCTGGTGGAGGTCGTGGGCGGCACCTCCAGCGAGCGCTGGGCCGTGGAGTGGGCCTCGGAGTTCTACCGGGCCGCAGGCAAGCAGGTCATCACCATGGACCGGGAGCTGCCGGGCTTCATCGGCAACCGCATCCAGGAGGCGGCCTGGCGGGAGGCGCTGCACATGGTGGCCAACGGGGAGGCCACGGTGGAGCAGATCGACCGCTCCATGACCGCGGGGATGGGGCTTCGCTGGGCGTTCTTCGGCCCGTGCCTGACCTTCCACCTGGCCGGCGGCGAGGGCGGCATGGCGCACATGCTCGACCACTTCGGCCCCTCCCTGGAGGCGCCGTGGACCCGGCTCGCCGCGCCCGAGCTCACCACGGAGCTGCGCGACGCCATGGTGGCCGGGACCGACGAGGTGGTGGCCGGGCGCGGCAACGCCGAGCTCATCGAGCAGCGCGACCGCCGCATGATCGCGGTGATGCGGGCGCTGGCCGAGGTCGAGGCCGAGGAGGCCGCGGAGCGCGCCGCCGGGGAGGGCTCCGCATGAGCGGGCCGCACCTGCTCCAGCGGGTCCGCCCCGAGTGGATCGACTACAACGGCCACCTGAGCGAGGCCTACTACGTCCTGGTCTTCGGCTTCGCCACCGACGCGCTCATGGACCGCTCCGGCATGGGGGCCGGGTACCGGGAGCGCACCGGGTGCTCGCTGTACACGGTCGAGGCGCACGTGCGCTACCTGCGCGAGGTCCCGCCCGACGCCGAGCTGGAGGTGTGGACCCGGGTGGTGGCGGTCGGCGCCAAGAAGGTCCGGCTGTGCCACGAGATGTGGCTGGACGGGGTGCTGCGCGCCACCGAGGAGATCATGGCGCTCCACGTCGACCAGGTGAACGGCGGCACCGTCCCCTTCCCGGAGGAGGTCGCCGCCCTGCTGGAGGCCGGGGCCGAAGAGGCGCCCGCCTACGCGGGCCGCGCCATCGGCTGAGGCCCGGGCGCTGCGGGAACGAGGCGAGAACGGGGCGGGGTNCGCGACCGGCCCCTGGCCGGTCGCGGCCACACCCCGCCCCGGGCCTTTCTCACCGGACGGTTACCAAGGGCCCTTGCGAGGAATAGAATCCGGAGCGTAACCCTCGCCCTCCCGTAAGACGATGGGACCCCGATGGCCCGACCGGACCCCCCCGAATTCCTGAAGCGGACCGGCCAGAAGTACACCGCCCCGCCCGATATCGACCTCACCAAGCCGTCGATCGCGCGCGTCTACTCGTATTTCCTCGGCGGGAAAGACCATTTCGAGGCCGACCGCGACATGGCGAACTATGCCGAGGGGGTCGTTCCGGGCGTCACCGACCTGGCTCTGGGCAACCGCGCCTTCGTGCAGCGCGCGGCCCGCCACCTGGCGACCGAGGCCGGGATCGAGCAGTACCTCGACATCGGCTCGGGGCTGCCCACCGACGGCAATGTGCACGAGGTGGTGCACGAGAGCACCCCGCACGGCCGGGTCGTCTACGTCGACAAGGACCCCATGGTGCTGGCGCACGCGCGTGCGCTGCTCGCCGACAACGACACCACGATCGTGCTCAAGGCCGACCTGACCTCCCCCAAGGCGGTTCTGCAGCAGGCCGTGGCGACCGGGCTGATCGACCTGGACCGGCCCCTGGGGCTGATGCTCGGCGGCATCCTTCACCACCTGCAGGACGACGACGACCCGCTGGGGGTCACCCGGGAGCTGTGCGACGCGCTCGCCCCGGGGAGCCACATCGTGATCAGCCATTTCTGCCGCCCCGACGCCGCGCGTTCGCCCAAGAGCGCGAAGAGGGCCGCCTCCCTGCAGAAGGCGTTCATGGAGAAACTCGGCCACGGGCTCTGGCGCAGCAGGGAGGAGATCCTCTCCTATTTCCAGGGGTGGCCGATGGTGCCGCCGGGACTGGTGCCGCTCAACGACTGGCACCCGCTGCCGAAGGAGAGCGCGCAGGCCGGAAACTATGTGATGCCGCCCCGGAACAAGCACATCATCATCGGCGGGATCGCGAAGAAGCCGTGATGGGCGTGCCCCGCCGCGCATTCCCTGCGGAGAGTGCACGGCGGGGCGCCCCGTAGAACGGACCGTCGCCGTTGGAAAGCGGGACCGGGTGCGCCGGTACCGAGCGTTCCTCGGGAGGCGTCCCTACTCGACCGGGTTGACGCCGAAGGCCTCGGCCATGTCGTCGAGCATCGCGTCGGCGCCCTGCAGGCTGACCGAGCTCAGCCACACCTGGTCCTCGACCTCGTGCTGCTCGCCCTCCAGCTGCTCCCACAGCGGGTTGCCGGTGAAGTCCTTCGCCTTCTCGGCCGAGTCGCCGCTGCCGTCGTCCCAGGTGGAGACGAAGATGTGGTCGGCGTCCAGGTCGAGGATCTCCTCCTGGCCCAGGTTCGCGGCGATGGCGCCGTCCTCGCCCTCGGGGGCGTCCTCGGGCATCGGCAGGCCCACGTCGGACAGGACGATGCCGGGGAAGGACTCGGGCTGGTACAGCCGCACCGTCGGCTCGCCCGCGAACCGCGCCAGGTTCACCGTGGGCATCTCGCCGCCCTCGGCCTCGGCGATCCGCCCGCCCAGCTCGGCGGCGCGCTCCTCGTAGTCGGCGATCTGCTGCTCGGCGGTCTCCTTGTCGCCGACCGCCTCGCCGACCATGACGTGGTTCTCCTTCCAGGTCGCCCCGGTGGTCTCGGAGAAAACGGTCGGCGCGATCTGGGAGAGCTGGTCGTAGACGTCCTCGTGGCGCACCTTGGCCGACAGGATCAGGTCGGGCTCCAGCTCGGCGATGGCGGCCAGGTCGGGCGCCTCCAGGGTGCCGACCACCTCGGCGTCGCCGGCGTAGGTGCTGCCGTCCGCGCCGAGGTAGTCGCGCAGGTCCCCGCCGTCGGAGTAGTCGGTCCGGCCCACCACGTCCAGGCCCAGCGCGATGGCCGAGTCCAGGTAGCTGGTGTCGAGGACGACGACCTTCTCCGGCTCGGACTCGATGGTGGACTCGCCCATGGCGTGCTCGACGGTGATCGGGAAGGCGCCGTCTCCGCCCCCGGCGGACTCGGACTCGGCGCCTCCGCCGCCGCACGCCGCCGACAGCAGCAGCGCGGCGGAGGCGGTCAGGGCGCCCGCGAGGGCGCCGGGGGACGTGCGGCGTCGTGTGGGGGACATCGCGGACCTTTCCGATGGGACGGATGGGAGAATGCCTTAGGTTTGTCTTGCCTAATGCGGAGCTTGCGCCCGCGATCAGGCAGTATGCGGTCCGACGCGCCTTTTGTCCAGTCCGGGCCCTGTCCGGGGCCCGGACGGGGCGCGCCGTCCGCCGTCCCCCGTCCCCGAGGAGTCCGCGACCGTGAAGCCCTCCGCCCCCGCCGTCTGGGCCCCCGCCGGGCCCGGTGCGCCAGGTGCGCCCGGCGCACCGGTGCCCGGGTCGGCCCTGCGCGGCCGCCGGACCGCAGGCCTGGCGGTACTGCTCGTCCTGCTCGCCGCGTGCGCGGCCGGCAGCCTGCTGATCGGCGCCCGGGCGATCGCGCCGGCCGAGGTCTGGCGCGTGCTCACCGCCCCGGACGGGGGCGAGGCCAGCGCGGTCGTGTGGTCGCTGCGCCTGCCCCGCACCGCCATCGGGATCGCGGTCGGGGCGGCGCTGGGCACCGCCGGGGTGCTCATGCAGAGCCACACCCGCAACCCCATCGCCGACCCCGGCATCCTCGGCGTCTCGCACGGCGCCGCGCTCGGCGTGGTGCTCGGCGTCTTCCTGCTCGGCATGAGCGACCTGGCCTCCTTCGTCTGGCTGGCGATCGCCGGGGCCGTCATCGCCTCCACGGCGGTCTTCGCCATCGCCTCGGGCGGATCGCGCGGGCCCACGCCGATCACCCTGGTCCTGGCCGGGGCCGCGATGAGCGCCCTGCTCAGCGGGGTCATCTCGGCGATCGTGCTGCTGGACCACAGCAGCCTGGAGGTCTACCGGTTCTGGCGGCTGGGCACCCTGGCCGGGCGCCCCATGGAGGTGTTCTGGCAGGTCCTGCCGTTCATCGCGGCCGGGCTGGCGCTGGCCGCCGCCAACGCGCCCGGGCTCAACGCCCTGGCCCTGGGCGACGACGTGGCCACCGCGCTCGGGCAGCGGGTCCGGCTCACCCGCGCCGCCGGCGTGCTGTCCATCGCCCTGCTGACCGGCGCCGCCACCGCCGCCGCCGGGCCGATCGGGTTCGTCGGCCTGGCCGCCCCGCACCTGGCCCGGGCGATCACCGGGCCCGACCACCGGTGGACGGTGCCGCTGGCCGCCCCGGCCGGGGCCTGCCTGGTCCTGGCCGCCGACATCGCCGGGCGCGTGGTGCGCGGCAACGGCGAGGTGGAGGTGGGCATCGTGCTGGCGGTGCTGGGCGCCCCGTTCTTCATCGCCCTCATCCGCAGGGGAAGGATGATCGCCCCGTGACCCCCGCACCGACCCCCGCACCGGGCGCGGCCACCGCGCCGGCCGCTCCCCCGCCGCCCCCGGCCGGCCGCCGCGCCCTGCGCGCCGGCCCGGTGTCGTGGACCTGGCGGCCGCGCACCGCCGCCGTCGCGCTGCTCGTCTGCGCCGCGCTGGCCGGCCTGTTCGTCCGCGCCCTCACCGCCTTCGACGACTACCCGATGGGCGCCGCCGACGTCCTGGCCGTCCTGGCCGGCGGCGGCGACGGCGGGGAGCGCTTCGTGGTGATGGAGCTGCGCATGCCCCGGGCGCTGACCGGCGCCCTGGTGGGCGCCGGCCTCGGGCTGTCGGGGGCGATCCTGCAGGGCGTGGCGCGCAACCCCCTGGCCAGCCCGGACACCCTGGGCATCGGCTGGGGCGCCTCGGTGGGCGCCGTCCTGGTCATCGTGCTGGGCGGCAGCGCCGGCGGGGTGAGCGGCGCGGCGGCGCAGTTCGGCGTCCCCGCGGGGGCGGTCGTCGGCGGCCTGGCGGCCGCGGTCGCGGTCTTCGGGCTGTCCTGGCGGGCCGGGGTCTCCAGCACCCGGCTGCTGCTGGTCGGCGTGGCCGTGTCGCTGATGTGCGCCAACCTCGTCTACTGGGCGATGACCTGGTCCGACCTGCAGGACGCGGCCCGCGCCCAGACCTGGGTGACCGGCAGCCTGCACGCCGCCGACTGGGAGCGCGTCGGCACGGCCGCCGCCGCACTGGCGGTGCTGCTCCCCGTGGCGCTGGCGGCCGCGGCCACCGTGGCCGCGCTGGGGCTGGGCGACGACGCCGCGCGCGGCCTGGGCGTGCGGGTCGACGCCGCCCGCCTGGTCCTGCTGACGTGCGCGGCGCTGCTGGTGTGCGCGGCCACCGCGGCGGCCGGCCCGATCACCTTCGTCGCGCTGGCGGCCCCGCAGATCGCCCTGCGGCTGTGCGGGACCGCCCAGCCGCCCCCGCTGACCTCGGCGCTGACCGGGGCCGCGCTGACGCTCGGCGCCGACCAGCTCGCCGCCGGGCTGTTCGCCCCCACCCAGCTGCCGGTGGGCGTGTTCACCGCGGTCCTGGGGGCGCCGTTCCTGATGTACCTGATCATCCTCCGGCACCGGGAGGCCCGCCTGTGACCACCGACCGCTCCCCCTCCCCGACCGGCCCCGAGGGGCCGGGCCCGCGGCTGCGCGCCGAAGGGGCCACCCTGGGCTACGGCGAGACCGTGGTCACCCGCGACCTGGACTTCGCGGTCGCCGACGGGGCGGTGACCTCCATCATCGGGCCCAACGGCTGCGGCAAGTCGACGCTGCTGCGGGCGCTGGGGCGGCTGCTGCGGCCGCGCTCGGGCCAGGTGCTGCTGGACGGGCGCCCGATCGCCCGGACCCCGCCCCGCCAGGTGGCGCGGACGGTGGCGGTGCTGCCGCAGGCGCCGCTGGCCCCGCCCGGGCTGACCGTGGGCGACCTGGTGATGCGCGGCCGGCACCCGCACCAGAGCTGGTACCGGCAGTGGTCCTCGTCCGACGCCGGGGAGGTGGCCCGGGCGCTGGAGATGACCGGCATGGCGGGCTTCGCCGAGCGCCCGCTGGAGCGGCTCTCCGGCGGGCAGCGGCAGCGGGCGTGGATCTCCATGGCGCTGGCGCAGGGCACGGACCTGCTGCTGCTGGACGAGCCGACCACCTACCTGGACCTGGCCCACCAGATCGAGGTGCTGGAACTGGTGCGGGCCCTCAACCGGGACCACGGCCGGACCGTGGTGATGGTGCTGCACGATTTGAACCTGGCGGGGCGCTACAGCGACCTGCTGGTGGCCATGCGCGACGGTGCCGTCCGGGCCTCCGGCGCCCCGGGGGAGGTGCTCACCCCCGACCTGGTGGCCGAGACGTTCGGCCTGGAATGCAAGGTGGTCCCCGACCCGGTGTCGGGATCGCCCCTGGTGGTCCCGGTGGGGGTGCGCACAGAAGAGGGGTAGGGGGCTCCCGGTTCGCCGGACCCCCTGTCGGCGGGCCCGGGGAGCGCTACGATTCCCGTGACGTCGCCCGGTGCATCGCTCGGTTCGTCCCCGCCACCGCCCCCGCTCCGTTCCTCCGGTGGCGGCACGGAAGTGCGAGGCCACGCGCTCTCAGGAGGACGGATGGGCGGAAGGGGCCCTTCGGGGCGCACCCCCGGACCCGAGCACCACCACAACGAGAACTCGGGGAACGCCGAAAACGTGTTCCAGGCCGGGGAGATCCACGGGGGAATCCACTTCCACGGCGATCCCTCCTCTTCGGCGCCCGGCGCGGCCGCCCGTTCCGGGGGCGGACCACCCGGAGGCAAGGCGGAACCGGGGCCCGAAAAGCGGCCCGGTCGTCGCCGGAGGCGGCTGCTCTTCCCACTGGTCCTGGCCGCGGTGGCGATGGCGGGGGTCGCCACGGCTCTCGGCACCGGGCTCCTCCCGAGCCCGCCCTACGGCGCTGAAGGGACGGGGGCGCCCGCCGACCAGACCACTCCGGACAACGGCGGCGGCGACTCCCGGGAGCAGCCCGACGTGGAGCCCGGCAGGAGCTCCCCTTCCGTACAGGCAGGCCCCGTGGAGGTCGCCTACCTGGAAGACCTGCCGGAAGAAGGGGACGGCGTCGTCGTCAGCGACGGGATCGCCTACATCGCGGGCGACCGGTATCCAAAGTCGATCTACTACCGGCTGAACGCGATCGCCGACGAGCAAACGTTCACCTACACGGTCCCCCAGGGCTTCACATCGTTCAAGGCCGTGGCCGGCGTCTCGGACAAGTCGAGGCTCGGGACGACCATGGAATTCGAGGTCCGGGTCGACGGGGCCGTCGTGGCCGAGAGCGGCGACATGGCGATGCAGGAGAGCCACGCATTCGTTGTCCCGGTCTCGGCGGGAAGCAAGCTGGAGCTGGTCATGCGCATCACCACCCCCGATGCGGGCGGAGGCGAGAGGGACCGCTACGCCATGTGGGGAGAGGCCCGACTGGAGGGATAACGCCCGGCGGCAACACCCCGGTCCCTCCGGGCTCGACCGGACTCGGCCGCAGGGTTGTGCGACGGTCGGTGGCACGGCAACGTGCTCCCAGGGGGCCGAGCACTCACGGAAGGCGTGCCCGATGGCGCCTGTATCCCGCCCGTTCCTGGCCCTCGGTACCGCCTGCGCGCTGGTGGGAGTGGTGGCAGCCTGCGTTCCCATGACCTACTTCGGATGGGGCTTCGGGACCGCCATAGCGCTGCAGACGACGGGATCCATCAGGGGAACGGTCGTGGTCTTCGTCGTGGGTATGGCGCTCGTCGGCCTCCTGAGCGCCCTCCCGGCAGCGCTCCCCCTGACACTGTGGCTGAACGCCAACAAGGTGGAAGGCACGTTCACGAAGTCCTACGTCCTGGTCCTCTCAGGCGCCCTCGTCCACATCTACCTTGCCATTCCCCTCGCGGTCCCTGGAATGCCGCGACGCGTGGACGTCCCTGAGGCGCTGGTCGTCCTCCCGGTCTTCACCGCGGCCGCCTGGACGGTCCTGCGGGAACAGGTGGCGCAGACCGATACTCGGCGGGGTGTCGCCGTCATCGGCGCCGCGGTGATGGCGGTTGTCCTCCCCGTCCCGACGGCCGTTGACGGCGTACGCGCCAGAATTCTGATCGCGAACACCCCTGCGGAGGCGTTCGCCGTCCCCGTGCTCGACCACCCCGACTGGAGCATCGACAGGGCCGACCTGGCCTCCGGGACCGTCTCCTACTACAACGGCGAGTTCGACCTCCTAGAGGTGGCCTTCGCCCGCTCGGTCCCCGAATGCTCATGGCCCAGGGAGTACTGCCGACGGCACGGCAACGAGATCACCGTCATCCACCCGAAGGAGATCTTCGCCGGTTGGAACGAGAAGGGCGCCGTCGGTCACCGCTGGGGACGGGACCCCGCCGCCTACATCGACCTGGGCGACCGGTGGGCCGTGGTCCGCGCCCGGACATGGGCCATGCCCGACGACCTCGCGGACACCGACGCCCTCATCACCCTCGCCGAGACCGTCCGCCTCGCGGGCCCCGAGGACCACATGGCCCTCGCCCGCAACCAGCAGCGCTGGGAGCCCTACTGACGCCGAACATTACGAAAGGCCCGCAGGTCTCCCTGCGGGCCTTTCGGTGGGTGCTCCCGCGACTGGACTCGAACCAGTAACCTGCCGGTTAACAGCCGGCTGCTCTGCCGATTGAGCTACGCGGGATGGTGTTCCCGCCGCCCCGGAGGGGCTCTCCCCCGCGGCGACAGGTAATACTCTAGCGCACCCTGAGGCGTGCTCGTGACAGCTTCTCCTCCCCTTGGGCGCCTTCCGGGTCGCGCGCGCCCGCGCGGGGTAACGTCGGACCCGTCAGCACTCGATGCCGAGGGGTACCCATGCGCTACCGGATCACCTTCATCGCCGGCCTCGCCGTCGGCTACGTCCTCGGAGCCAAGGCCGGGCGCGCCCGCTACGAGCAGATCGCCGGGACCGCCCGCAGGGTCGTGGAGAGCCCGGCGGTCCAGGAGACCGCGGGCATCGTCGGGGCCCAGGTCAGCAGCGCCGGCAAGACGGTCGCCACCAAGGTGGGCGATCGGCTCCCGGTCACGTCCGTGCGGGACTTCCTGGCCCGCCCCACCCCCGAGGAGGCCCAGGACATGGACGCGGCCTCCGCGGAGGCCGGGTCCGGCCTCAACGGCACCGGCCCGGAAGGCGCGCGGCCCGGCTCCACGCGGTGACGCCCGCCGGCCGGGCCGCGCGCCTTCCGGGCCCGGCCGGCGGCGCCCCTACCGCCCCGGGCACCGCCCCTGCCGTGGGAGGGGCCCAGGACATTAGGGTGGGGCCATGAGATGGCTCCGCCCCTCCGTCCCCCGGGAGGTCCGCGACCGGCTCCGGCTGGAGCGCGGTGAGCGCGTGCTGGCGCACACCGGCTCCCGGGAGGGCGTGCTGGTGGCCACCGACCATGCCCTGCACCTGCCCGACGGGCACCGCGTCCCCTGGCAGGACATCGACCGGGCGCGCTGGGACGCCGAGAGCGAGGCGTTCACCTTCACCGAGGAGGGCACCGGAGAGCGCGTGTTCACCGTCCCCGACCCCGGGCGGCTGGCCGAGACCGTGCACGAGCGGGTCACCGCCACCATCGTGGTCAGCCACCGCGGCGAACTGCCCGGTGAGGGCGCCGGGTTCCGCCTGGTGGCCCGTCGGCCGCCGGGCGGCGCCGAGATCGACTGGCGGGTCCACCTGGACGACGGGCTGGACCCGGGCGACCCCCGTGTCCAGGAGGCCGTGCAGCACGAGCTGGCCGCCGTGCGCGAGCGGACCGGGGTCTGAGATGTCCCCCGCCGCCACGCGTTCCGTCCCCCTGCCCGGCCCCGCTCCCGTCCGCCCATCCGGTGCCACGAACCGGGCCGCGCGGCCGGAGTCGGACGATTCACCGTTTTCCCCGCCCCTGGGAACATTCCAGCCCCGAATGCCCTCTAACGTGGGGAAGGCCGGTCACGGTCCGCGCACTCTCCGGAACCGGACTCCCCTCAGCCGCCGCACCGGCGGCCCACCCGAGCCGCCCCGGCCCGCGCCGACCGGCCCGTAGACCACCCAGCGTCGAAGACAGGAGAACCATGGGGTCCCCGAACCCTCCCGTCCCCCCGCACGGCCCCTCCGACCCGTACCGCAGCCCCGGTCCCGGGCCCGCCCCGGGCCAGGGCGCCCCCGGCGGCCCCGGTTCTCCGGGCGCCCCCGGCGGTCCGGGCGTACCGCCAGGGCCGAACCCGCCGTCCGGCCCGCAGCGGCCCGGCCCGCCCCCCGGCGCCCAGCACCAGGGGCCCGGTGGCCCCGGTGGTCAGGGCCCCGGTGGTCAGGGCCCCGGTGGTCAGGGCCCGGGCGGCCCCCAGACCCCGTGGCAGCCGCAGCAGGCCGCGCCCGCGCCGAAGAAGCGCCCGGTCGGCCTGATCATCACGCTGGCCGTGGTGACCGTGCTGGCCCTCATCGGCGGCGGTACGACCGCGTTCTTCTACATGGAGAACACCAAGACCTCCGAGGAGCTCGCCTCCGCCCAGGGCCAGATCGAGGACCTCGGCGGGCAGATCGACGAGTCCGAGAAGGAGGCCGAGAAGCGCGCGCAGGAGGCTCAGGAAGCCTACGAGAACGCCGACCTCCCCGGCCTGTACGACGAGGTCACGACTCTCAGCGACGACCTGGAGTCGTCGATGCAGGACTTCGTCGAGTCCTCGACCGGTGACGGCGCCAGCGCCGAGGAGATCGAGACCCTGTTCCAGAACATGTACGACTGCATGGGCGCCCGTGAGGAGTACAACATGGGCGCGGCGGAGCACTCCACGCTGCTGGAGGAGAACAACCCCGACCTGCCCGCGTACCTCTCCGAGGACGAGTACGACTGCGGTCGGGACTTCTGGGGCGTCTGACCCCGGCTTCCCCACCACGGACCACGGGCCCGGCACCGTTCGCACGGTGCCGGGCCCGAGTCGTGGGAGGGGAGGAGGGGTCGGACCCGAGTGTCCGTGCCCCGCGGCCCGCGCGGAGACCGTCGGCCAACGGCGCAGCGGCACCTCGCATGGAGACCGCTCAGCCACGACCGGCAGGCCGACCGGACCGCTCCCCGGCCGACGCCTGCGATGGCGTCCGCTGGAGTGGTGTGACTTTCACCGAACGACGGGGCGCCGACCAGGGCCCCGAATGCGGCCCAAGCCCGGCACAGAGCCATGACGACGGCGCTGAACCGGCCGAACGGAAAAGTCACCGCTCCAGCGGACGCCGTGCGGTCGGCCTCCTGACCGATCCGGCAACGGCGGCTGAAGCCGCTTTGCCCCCATACCGGCCCGCCCCGGCCGACGCCTGTCATCAGGCCGCGTGATCAAGCCCCGCCTCTGCCGCTACGGCGGACCCCGGCCGCCCGGCAGTCTGCCCGCGAGGACGGTCGGCCTCCTGAGCGATCAGGTCCTGCAGCCGAGAGCGCCGCGCCCCGCACCACCGGCCAGCCCCGGGTCGGCGCCCGTCATGGAGCCTCCCGGGGCCGCGGGTGCCACTGCCACGGCCCCGGGGCCACCTCGTGCGGCCTCCGCCCCCGCAAGGAGGCGGAGGTCACCGGATGCGCTCACGACCTCGGCAGGCCGGCCGCCAAGGCCTCCGCGAGGTGGACGGCGGTGCGGTCGGTCTCCTGGGCGACCTGGGTCCGGCAGCTGAAGCCGTCGGCCACCACCAGGGTCCCGGGGTCGGCCTCGCGCACCGCGGGCAGCAGGGACCGCTCCCCCACCGCCTTCGACACCTCGTAGTGCCCCTCCTCGAAGCCGAAGTTGCCCGCCAGCCCGCAGCACCCCGAGTCCAGGACCCGCGTGCGGATGCCCGCCATGTCCATCAGCTCGCGCTCGGGGTCGTACCCGATCACCGCGTGCTGGTGGCAGTGCACCTGGGCGACCGCCTCACCCTCCACCCGCGGCGGCTCCCAGTCCGGGGCGTGCTCGCGCAGGAACGCCGCCAGGGTGCGCACCGAGTCGGCCGTGCGGTCGGCGTCCGGCCCCGGCAGCAGCTCGCGCAGGTCGGTGCGGAGCGCCGCGGTGCAGCTCGGCTCAAGCCCCACCACCGGCACCCCCGCCCGGGTGAAGGGCTCCAGCGCACGCACCGACCGCCGCATCACCCGCCGGGCCACCCCCAGCTGCCCGGTCGACACCCAGGTCAGCCCGCAGCACACCGGCCCCTTGGGCAGCACCACCCGGAACCCGGCGTTCTCCAGCACCCGCACCGCGGCCGCCGGCACGCGCGGCTCCAGGTAGGTGCCGAAGGTGTCGGGCCAGAGCACCACCGCGCCCCGGTGCCCCGGGGCCGGCGGGCGGCGCCGGAACCAGCGGGCGAAGGTGGTGCGGGGGAAGGACGGCAGGTCCCGCTCAGGCGCGATGCCCCCGGCCCGCTTCAGCAGCCCCGACAGCCCGGGGGCGCGGGTGAGCCGGTCGATCTCGGCGGGGGCGAGCGCGGCCAGGCGCGCCCACAGCGGCAGCCACCCCATCGAGTAGTGCGCGGCCGGCCGCAGCCGCCCCTTGTAGTGGTGGTGCAGGAACTCGGCCTTGTAGGAGGCCATGTCCACGTCGACCGGGCAGTCGCTCAGGCACCCCTTGCACGACAGGCACAGGTCGAGGCTCTCGCGCACCTCCTCCGAGCGCCACCCGTCGGTGATCACCTCGCCGTTGACCATCTCGAACAGCATCCGCGCCCGCCCCCGGGTGGAGTGCTTCTCCTCCCGGGTGACCTGGTAGCTGGGGCACATCACCCCCGGCCCGTCGTGCCGGCGGCACTTGCCCACCCCCGAGCAGCGCCGCAGGGCCTTGCCGAAGTCGCCGCCGTCCTCGGTGTAGGAGAGCACGGTCAGCGGGGTCCGCCCCGAGGCCGGGACCCGCAGGTCGGCGTCGAGCGGGCGCGGCTCGACCACCGCGCCGGGGTTCATGATCCCCTTGGGGTCCCACACCGCCTTGAACGCGCCGAAGGCGCGCATCAGCTCCGGGCCGTACATCCGCGGCAGCAGCTCCGAGCGGGCCCGCCCGTCGCCGTGCTCGCCGGAGATCGACCCGCCGTGCTCGACCACCAGGTCGGCGGCGTCCTCCAGGAACGCCCGGTAGCCGCCGATGCCCGCCTGCGTGCCCAGCTCGAAGTCGATGCGCACGTGCAGGCAGCCCTCGCCGAAGTGGCCGTAGACCACCCCGTCGCGCCCGTGCCGCCCCATCAGCCGGTCGAACTCGCGCAGGTAGGAGCCGAGCCGTTCGGGGGGCACCGCCGCGTCCTCCCACCCCGACCAGGCCTCGCGGCCGTCGGGGGTGCGGGAGGTCAGCCCCGCTCCCTCCTCGCGGATCCGCCACAGGGCGCGGGTGTGCGCGGGGTCGGTGACCACCGCCGACCCGGTGGGGCGCACACCGCCCTTGAGCGCGGCGACCAGCGCCCGCCCCGCGGCGGCCGCCTCGCCGGAGTCCGGCCCGGCCAGCTCCACCAGCAGCCAGGCGCGCCCCTCGGGCAGCGCGACCCCGGAGCGGGCGNCGAGCCCGCCCCCCAGCCGCTCGTTCAGCCCCTCCACGGTCAGCGGCGCGTGCGCGAGGATGTCGGGGACCGCGTCGGCGGCGGTGGGGGCGTCCGGGTAGCCCAGGACCACCAGGGCCTTGGCGGGCGGCGCGGGCACCAGGTTCACCGTGGCGCCCAGGACGGTGACGCAGCCGCCCTCGGTCCCGGTGAGCGCGCGGGCGATGTTGCCGCCGTTCTCCGGCAGCAGCCGGTCCAGCCCGTACCCGGAGACCCGGCGCGCCAGCTTCGGCATGCCGGTGCGCAGCCCGCCCAGGGTGGCCGAGACCAGGTCGCGCAGTTCGGTGTAGACCCGGCCCTCGGTCCCGGGCAGGGCGGCCCTGCGGTCGAACTCCTCCCGGGAGGTGGCGCCGACCTGCATCCGGGTGCCGTCGGGCAGCAGCACGTCCAGCGACTCGACGTTGTCGGCGGTGGTGCCCCAGGCCACCGAGTGCGATCCGCAGGCGTTGTTGCCGATCATCCCGCCCAGGGTACACCGGCTGTGGGTGGAGGGGTCGGGGCCGAAGGTGAGCCCGTGCGGTGCGGCG
Source organism: Nocardiopsis halophila DSM 44494 (assembly GCF_000341245.1). Classification (GTDB taxonomy): domain Bacteria; phylum Actinomycetota; class Actinomycetes; order Streptosporangiales; family Streptosporangiaceae; genus Nocardiopsis_A; species Nocardiopsis_A halophila. Next base: position 919 of record NZ_ANAD01000161.1, on the reverse strand, counting down.
GCCTCGCGCAGCCGGTCCAGCACCACGCCGGGCTGCACACGGGCGGTGCCGGCGGCGGGGTCGATCTCCTCGATCGCGGTCAGGTGCCGCGAGGCGTCGACGACCACCCCGGGCCCGATGGCGTTGCCGGCGATACTGGTTCCTCCGCCGCGCGGGGTGACGGGCACCCCGTACTCGGCGCAGGCGGCGACGGCGGCGATGACGTCGTCGACGGTGCGGGGCAGTACCACGCCCAGCGGGACACTGCGGTAGTTGGAGGCGTCGGCGGTGTAGAGGGCGCGGGTGCCGGGGTCGAAGGCGACCTGTCCGGAGACCTCGGCCCGCAGGGCGCGCCGGAGGCCTTCGGCGTCGACGCCGTCGGGGATGTCAGAGCCGCTGAGGGTGTCGCGCATGGCCCCCACCCTGGCGCGCGGCGGTGCCGCGTGACAACCGTCGCACCGTGCGGCGCGCCGCCGGGATACCTGACAGCGGATGGCAGGAGGCGGTGCCAGGGTGGTCCGCATGGACGCGATCGACACGAAGGGGACGGCCGCGCGCGGCGTCGCCTGGGCGGAGTTCGAGCAGGAGGCCCCCGAGCTGGCGGCGCGGGTGCGCGCACGGTTCGAGCGGACCCTGCACCATGTGCTGGCCACCCTGCGCGCCGACGGCGCGCCCCGGGTCAGCGGCACCGAGGTGCAGTTCTACGGCCGGCACCTGACCATCGGCTCGATGCCGGGCGCGGTCAAGGCGCGCGACCTCCAGCGCGACGGCAGGTTCGCCCTGCACGCCAACCCGGGCGAGGTGACCCGGGAGGGGGCCGAAGAGGCGATGGGCGACGGCGACGCGAAGGTGGCGGGGACGGCGGTCGAGGTGACCGATCCCGGGGAGCTGGAGGCCTTCCGGGAGGTGGGCGTCCCTCCTGGGCCGTTCCACCTGTTCC
>NZ_ANAD01000160.1 GCF_000341245.1 Nocardiopsis halophila DSM 44494 | reverse complement strand
GGACCGCGAGGGGCCCGGCGGCCGACCGGCGGCCCCAGGGAACGACCCCGCTTCGTCGTCGCTGCCCCCTCCCTGGCACCCCGGCGGCCCGCCGCCCGGCCGGGGACCGTGAGCGCGGGACCACCTGCCCCGTCGCCGCCGCTTCCTTGACCATTTGCACGCCCGGCACCCGACGACAGCCCTACCCCGCGGATCCCGCCCGGCTTCGCCGTCCCCACCCCGCCCTCTCAGGCCGGAGGCCAGCGCACCGCGCGCGGGTAGGACCGCGCCGGTGACGACAGCCAGGTCAGCGGTAGGCGCCGATGACGGCGGGGCCCAGGTCTCGGCCGTCGATGCGCAGGACGCGGCCTCCCCGGGCGGCGACCTCCCCGGCGAAGGACCGGGCCGCCTCCCCGCCCCCGGGGACGACCAGGGTCACCGCCGCCCGGGCCGCCGCCAGCGCGTCCAGCTCGGCGCGGGTCCGCTCCGCCGTCTCAGGGCGGGGCGGCCAGGCGAACTCCGGGTCACCGTCGGGGCCCAGGTGGGCCGTCGGCTCCCCGTCGGTCACCAGCACCACGGCCGGGGCCATCCCCCGGTGCCGGGCGAAGTGCTCCCGGGCCAGGCGCAGCGCGTGCTGCACGTTGCTGCCCTGGACCCGGGGCCCGGCCGGGGCCACCAGGTCCGTCGGCGACAGCCACCGCGCCGAGGAGTCGAAGCCCGCCACCCGCACGGCGTCCTGCGGGTACCTGCGGCGGGCCAGTGTGTACAGCGCCATGGCCGCCTCCCGCGCCGGACCGAACAGGCCGCCGCGCACCATCGAGGAGGACAGGTCCACCAGCAGGCACACCGCGGCCGCGACCCGGTCCTCGCCCTCCACCACCCGCAGGTCCTCGGGGGACAGCGGCGCCGGCGGCGGTGACGACGGCGCGGCCGCCCGGCGCGCGGCTGCGGCCCGGACCGTGGCCACCGCGTCCAGGGGCGCCTGGGTCCCCGGCTCCCACGGCGCCGTGCCGATCGGTTCGGCGTCCGGCCGGAGCGCGTGGCCGCGGGCGGGACCGTGCCCGCCGCCCCCGCGCGGCCGGCGGGCGGAGGCCGAACCGCGCAGCGCCGCCTCGCCGAGCCGGTGCACCGCCCGGGGGGTCAGCCCGGGCCGCGACCGGCCGCCCGCCAACAGGCCCTCCGCGCGCAGGCGCGGCTCGATTCCCGCCAGCCGGTCGACCGCCTCGGCGGCCCTGGGGCCCAGCGCCCGCTCCACCAGGGCGCGGGCGGGCCCGTCCACCGGGAGCCCGCCGCCCTGCGCGGCGCGGTCCAGCAGCCCCTCCAACTCCTCCAGATCCTCGGCCCCGACGGTGTCGGCGGTCCCGGCGGGCCACGCCGGGTCCGCGGCCAGGCCGACCGCCTCGGCGAACGCCGGGCCGCCGGGCCCGTCCGGGCCGGTCGGCACCGTCAGCCCGCGGACCAGGTCGGGGCGGCGCCGCAGCAGGGCCGCGGCCAACCGGTCGAGGGAGGCGGCCAGGCCGCCCTGCCGGGCCGCCAGGTCCAGCAGCCCGTCCGGCCCGGCGCGCCCGGACTCCGCGAACTCAGCTGACTCAGCGGACTCAGCGGACGCCTCGGGGCCCTGCGCGGCCGCCGCCCTCCGGGCCAGCACCTCGACCAGCTCGTCCAGGTCGCGCGGCCCCTCCGGGAAGAAGGCGCCGTGCTCGGCCATGAAACCTGCGAAGTCGGCCCGCTCGCCCCGGGCCTCGGCTTCCAGCAGCCCGCTCAGCGCGTCGGCCATGGCCGCGATCCGCTCCGGGGCCGGAAGGGCGGCGGCGCGCCACAGATCCTGCAGAAGGCTCTCGACCGTCCGCCGCGCCTCGGCCGACCTCCAGGGGTAGGGCTCGGCCATCAGGTGGCGCAGGGCGGCGGCGGTGTCCTCGGGCAGGGAGGCCAGCTCGCTCTCCCGGATCCGCGCCGTATCGGAGGGGTCGTCGGCCAGCTCCCTGAGTTCGAGGCCGATCGCCCGGTCCAGTTCGCCGCGGGCCCGGCGCATCGCCCGCACCTGCTCCAGAAGCCGGTTCAGGCCCGGAACCCCCTGCGCGCCCTCCCGCAGCATCGTCCGCAGGGCCTCGTGCGGCCGCTTCCCGGCGAACACCTCCCGCCCGAGGTCGCGCAGGGCGCGCGCGGTGTCGAACGGCGGCGCGAGCGGATCGGGCCCGGGCCGGTAGGCGCGGTAGCGGACCCGCTCGTCCCCGTGCCCCGCGTCGGCCTCACCCGTCACCGCGCCCACCCCTCGTCCTCAGCGAAGCCGAACGGCACCCGCCCGCCCGGCAGCGGTCGGCACGCCTGCGGACAGAGCGAACCCGGCCGGACCGCCTGTGCCGAGGCGACGGTGGTCTGTGAGGCGTGCCCTGGCCGGTCCCGCCTCACGTCCGGTACACCGACCGCTCTTCCGGACCGTCCTGTCCGGCGGCCTCGTCCTTGGACAGCCTCCGGGTCAGGTACAGCCCCTCCATGGCCAGCTCCAGCGCCGCCGCCGTCACCCCCGCGGCCGCCTCCGCGCCCTCCGGCGCACCGCCGGTCCCGTGCAGGTCGCCGTCCCGCCCGGCGGCGCGCTCGGTCAGCGCCCCCAGGCCCTCCAGCGGGCCCACCGAGGCGAGCAGGTCCGCCGCCGGCACCCCGGAACCCGCCTCGGCGGTCCCCCCGGAGGCGAAGTGCGCCTTCAGCGGCTCCAGGTCCTCCTCGCCGAACCGCTCCCGGAACACCTCCGCCGCCGCGCGCCGCAGCAGGTGCTCCAGCACCTCGGCCTCGCGCCCCTCCTCACCGGGCGCGAACTCGGCCTTGCCGCGCAGCGCCGGGACCGCCGGGGCCAGGTCGGCCACCCGGGCCACCGCGGCCTTCTCCCCGGCCAGCGCCGCCCGCCGCTCGGCCGACGCGGCGGCCGCCTCGCCTCGACCGCGGCGAGCGCGAACCGGGCCGAGACCCCCGACCGGGCGTCCACCGACGGCGAGGCCCGCACCAGCCGGGCGAACCGCGCCACCGCCGCCACCAGGTGCCCGGGCACCAGGACCCGGCCCGCCGGGGCGGCCTCCTGGCGCACCAGCGCCTCCTCGTCGTCGACCGTCAGCGGGTAGTGGGTGCGCACCTCCGCGCCGAAGCGGTCCTTGAGCGGGGTGACGATCCGCCCCCGGTCGGTGTAGTCCTCCGGGTTGGCGGTGGCCACCACCAGCAGGTCCAGCGGGAGCCGGAGGGTGTACCCGCGCACCTGCACCTCCCGCTCCTCCAGCACCCCGAACAGCGCCACCTGCACCCGGGCGGCCAGGTCGGGCAGCTCGTCCAGGCCCAGCACGCCGCGGTTGGCCCGCGGCACCAGCCCGTAGTGCATCGACGCCGGGTCGTCCAGGCCCGCGCCCTGCGCCAGCCGCACCGGGTCGACGTCCCCGATCAGGTCGGCCACGGAGGTGTCGGGGGTGGCGAGCTTCTCCCGGTACCGCTCGCCCCGGTGGCGCCAGACCACCGGGAGGTCCGCGCCCAGGCGCCCCGCCGCCTCCCGGCAGCGCGGGCACACCGGCGCGAACGGGTCGTCGTTGACCGGGCACCCCTCCACCGCCGGCGACCAGTCGTCCAGCAGCGCGGCGACAGCGCGCTGCAGCCGCGTCTTGCCCTGCCCGCGCTCGCCCAGCAGCACGATGTCGTGGCGGGCCAGCAGCGCCCGTTCCACCTGTGGCAGCACGGTGGAACCGAACCCGACCAGCCCGGGAAGGCGGGGCCGTCCGGCGCGCATGCGCTCCAGCAGCGCGTGGCGGACCTCCTCCTTGACGGGCAGCGGCACGCGGCCGGAGTCCCGCAGGGCGCCCAGGGTGGCGGGCAGTGCCTCGGGGGGCGTGCCGGCCGGTGCGCCGGTCGGTGGTGTGCTCGATGCGTCGGGGGGTGTGAGGGCGGACACGCAGGCGAGTCTATTAGCGGGGCGCCGGGTGTGCGGGATCGCCCTCATCGGGGGGGGTTCGGTGAAATAAGGAGGCTCGGGGGAAGGTTTCACGTCCAGGGGCTGCAAGGATGGTCCCCCGGGCCGGCGCCCCGGCCTCGGAACGGACCGACGAACGATATGGGGTGCGACCAGTGGCCAGGTTCGGTGATGCGCTTGCGTCGGGCGCCGATCTGGTGAGCGCGGCCGAGAGAGCGGTGCAGGAGGCGGTGCGGTCGCTCGACGGCCCCCCGGACCTGATCTTCTTCTCGGTGTGCGGCACCGACACCGAGGAGGTCGTCCTCGCCGGTGAACGCGTGATGGGCATGGCGCCCGGATCGGTGAGCATCGGCTGCACCTCGGCCGGGGTGATCGGCGGCGGCCGCGGCGTGGAGGAGCAGGGCGCGGTGAGCGTGTGGGCGGCGCGCCTGCCCGACGTCGAGATGACCCCCTTCCAGCTGGACGTGGTCCCCGAGGGCGACCACCTGGCGGTCATCGGCATGCGCGAACCCTCCGACTCGGACCGGGCGGCCCTGCTGCTCGCCGACCCCTACCGCTTCCCCGCCCAGTCGTTCGTGGAGCGCTCCACCGACGCGCTGGGCGGCCTGCCGCTGGTCGGCGGGCTGGCCGACGGCATGGGCGGGCAGGGCTCGGTGCGGTTGTTCTTCGAGGGCGAGGTGGTCGACGCCGGCGCCATCGGCCTGCTGCTGGGCGGCGAGGGCGTCGTGGGCACCATGGTCAGCCAGGGCTGCCGCCCGGTGGGCCCGGCGATGGCGGTCACCGGCTCCGAGGGCAACGTGGTCACCGGGCTGGCCGGGGTGCCCGCCTACGACCGGCTGGAGCAGCTCATCAACGCCCTGCCGCCGGAGGAGCAGGAGCTGGCGGCCGGGGGCGGCCTGCACATCGGCATCGCCATGGACGAGTACGCCGACCGGCACGAGCAGGGCGACTTCCTGATCCGCTCGGTGGTGGGCGCCGACCCCGACGAGAACAGCCTGACCATCGGCGACACCGTGGACGTGGGCCAGACCGTGCGGTTCCAGGTCCGCGACCGCGACACCGCCGACACCGACCTGCTGGAGCGGCTGGGCGTGTTCGGCGAGGACACCGGAGGCCGCTCGGCGGGCGTGCTGCTCTTCTCCTGCAACGGGAGGGGCGCCTCCATGTTCGGCACCGCCGACCACGACGTGCGCGCGGTCCGCCGGGCGCTCGGGGTGGAGGCGGTGACCGGGTTCTTCGCCGCCGGTGAGGTCGGCCCGGTCGCCGGCCGCAACCACGTGCACAGCTTCACGGCCTGCCTGCTGGCCTTCGGCGCCTGAGCACGGCCCGGCTCCGGCCCCGAGTCTTGTGCGGGGCCGGGGCCGGGCCGCCCCTCCGCGCCTCTCCGGCGCCCGTGCGGACGGCGGGGCGTTCTCCCGGGTCCGACTCCGCATCGGCGCGGCGGCCGTGTCTGCGCATGTCGGCGTCCACGGGCCTGGACAGGCCCCGTCGACGATCCAAGCCCCCGTCGGACCTCCGAAGACCTCAGGAAGCGCGCCTCCGGAACGCGCGCGGAACTTGGACCGGTGAAAGGGACGCGGCCGCCGACCGCCTCGCCGTCGATGCTCCTCGCCCTGCTGGGCGCTTCCGGTGCGGAGGTCCGGCTCCCGGGGCTGTCCCGCCCTGTGGCCCCGAGGGCCGCGGGGCCCGTCCCAGCTCTCGTTCCCGACCGTGACCTGTGGTGGGGACGGCGGCCTCTCGGTGCAGGGGCCGGCAACGGAGCCGTGCCCGGAGTCGGGCATCGTTTCCCGTCTGCCGTCCAGGGAAGGGCGGTCAAGGATGCGGCGGGGCCGTCTCGGCCGTGTCCGTCGGCGTGGTGGAACTTTCGGCCGCGTCCTTGTGATCGGTGCCACCGCTGCAGCGCGATCGGCGACCCCGCCCCGGGTGCGCGCCCCCTCACTTCTTGCCGTTGATCTCGGGAGAGTCGGGGTAATACTCGCCGGTATTGCCCCGACTCTCCCGAGATCAACGGGGGTGTCGATGCGGGCGGCAGGCAGTGCTCCCGGGGGCGGCCGGGGCCCGCAGAGTTCCACCACGCTGGCGGACACGACCGGCATCTCCGACCGCTGAGCGCACCGACCGGGGCAGGGCGCGCGTCCCTTCGGGCGGCCTACGGCCGCTTGGCGAGAGCGGTCGCGGCACATTGCAGTGCGCTGGCGGAGGTGCCCCGCCGTTCCGGCGGATGCGACCCATCGCGGCTGTCCGGCGGTGTGCCGGGAGGACGGCCGGGCGGGTCCTCCCGCGGCCCGCCCCCGGAGGCCGCGCCCCATAGGCCTCGAGCCGCCGGCCGCATGCCACCTTCCGCATGCCGAAGGCCGAGAAGGCCGACGGGGCCGGTCCGACAAGGCCGACAATGTCCGCCCCTTATCCACCCGAAGGGTTCGTATGGGGCGAATGGGGTGGGTGAGGAATTCATCCGCTCCGGCGGAATTCGCTCCTTGTCCTCCTTTTACCCCCCGCGCCTTCTCCGTTCGGCGCGCCGCTTTTGTCGCTACCTGTCATTGATTGCTTACTTGTGGGATCCCCGGTGTTTCCGGGCGCCCGCGGTCCACGGCGCGCCTTCCGGGGGCCGACCGAGATGGGGGAGACATGCCGCGTATCTGGTTACGCACCGGGGCCCTCGCCGCCGCGGGGCTCCTCGGCGCGTCCCTGCTGCCCGCCGCCCACGCCGAGGCGGCGCCGCGACCGGCCGCCCAGGGGTGGATCGAGGAGGACCCCTCCGCCGCCGAGCTCTCCGGAGCCGGCCACCAGGGCGCGGGCCTGCGCGTGGACACCGGCGCCCACCAGGCGCCGCTCGGCGCCTCGGTGGAGCCCGGGGCCGACGAGGGCCCGGTGGCCCTGGCCACCTTCCCGGCCCGCGACCTCGACCGCCCGGTGGAGGAGATCGACGTCGCCGTCGCCGTCTCCGGACCGGCCGAGGGCCTGCTGGTCGAGGTGCGCGGCGAGCGCGCCGAAGGGGTCTGGGGCGAGTGGGCGCCGGTCGCGGGCTCCTCGCCCGCCGCCGTCACCGAGGACCAGGGCGTGCGCGTGCGCCTGCCCCACCCGTCCGACCGCGTGCAGGTGCGGGTCGGCCTGGACGGCGGGGCGGCCGAGGGCGGGACGGTCCTGGAGGAGGTGCGCCTGCGCCCGGTCGGCACGGCCGAGGCCGACGGGGAGCCCCTGCCGGGGGACCCGTTCTCCGCGCGCCTGTTCGCCACCCGGATCGGCCTGGTCGGCGCGACCACCGCCAACGGCCACACCGTCCGCCGCGAGGACCACTTCGTGGCGCTGCCGTCCCGGCGCGCGCTCGCGCCGCGCGGCACCGGCGATTACACGGTGCGGGTGTGCACCGAGTCCGAGTCGCGCCGCTGCGCCTACGCCCCGGTCTGGGACGTGGGCCCGTGGAACATCAAGGACGACCACTGGAACACCGACCGGCAGATGTGGCGGGACCTGCCGCACGGCACCCCGCAGGCGCAGGCCGCCTACACCGACGGCTACAACGGCGGCCGGGACGGCTTCGGCCGGACCGTGCGCAACCCGGCCGGCATCGACCTGGCCGACGGCACCTTCCGGGAGGCGCTGAAGCTGCCCACCAACGCCTGGGTCCAGGTGGACTACCTGTGGACGGGCGACCGGCGGGTGCGGGCCCAGGTGGCCACCGCGGACCGCGGCGACCCGGTGATCGTGCGGTCCGGCCCCGGGCTGGACCACCCCGTGACCGGGATGGCGGCCGACCAAGCGAGGGTGCCGGTCCAGTGCCGCGCCGCCGGGGACCGGGTCGCCGGCCCCTCGGGCGAAGCCCGGGAGTGGCTGCGCATCGGCGAGGGGGACTTCCTGCCGGCGGCCTTCGCCGAGGGCGGGTCGAGCGCCCCCGAGTGCGCCCTGCAGTAAGGGGCCGGCACAGGGGGCGTGGACGCGGGGCCTCTGCGCGAGGCCCTGCACACGGGGCGCGGCCGTTGAGGCGGTTGCGCGTCCCGTGGACCCGACGGCCTACTTGCCGACACTGCCCCGGCGGACACGCCCCTGCACACGGGGCGCGGAACGGCGGCCCCGGACGACAGGCCCCACAAAGCGGAAGGGGTGGCTCTCGGCCACCCCTTCCGCAATGTCCGCGGGAGGCTAGGCTCCGCCGTAGGGGACGGCGTCGATGATCTCCACCGAGAGGCTCTTGCCGTTGGGGAGCGTGTAGCTCACCGTCTCGCCGATCCGCTTGCCGTTGATCGCGGCGCCCAGAGGGGACTTGGGGGAGTACACGTCGATCGGTGCGCCGCTCTCCTCCCGGGAGGCGAGGAGGAAGGTGACCTCCTCGTCGTCGCCCTCGAACTTGATGGTGACGGTCATACCGGGACCGACCTCGCCCTCCTTGAGCGGGGCGCTGCCGACGCGCGCGTTGCGGAGGATGCCCTGGAGCTGGGAGATGCGGGCCTCGATCTTGCCCTGCTCCTCCTTGGCGGCGTGGTAGCCGCCGTTCTCCTTCAGGTCGCCCTCTTCGCGGGCGGCTTCGATCTTGTCGGCGATCTCGATGCGACCAGGCCCCGAAAGGTGCTCCAGCTCCGCCTTGAGCCGGTCATACGCCTCCTGGGTCAGCCAGGTGACGTTGTCATCGCGGGTCTCGGTCACGGGAACTCCCTTGGTGCGTCTCAACTACTGCGGTCCACCATCGGCCGCAGCTGAACTTACGAGGTTATCACCGCGTGATCATCGTGGAAGAACCGCTGAATCCCGCCGTTTGTGCACCGTAAGGCGGATGCCGGACAACGGTGCTCAGGAATGGGCGGGAAGGGCTCGGGCGATGGGCGGCGGTGCCTTCCGGCGGGGCCGAGGGCTCGTAGGGGCGGGCAGGGCGAACAGGGTGGACAGGGCGGTCATGGCGTTCACTTTGCCGTTCCTTGTTCCCTGCAGGACGCCACTTCTACCATCGCCGCACGACGAACCGTCTCGATCGTCGCGGTCGACTCCTGGGTCCCCGCCTCCACCTCGACACTGCGCTGGCCCACCTCCACGTGCTGGGCGTCGGTGGCGCGCACCACGCACACCGCGGGCCCGCCGCTGTTGGTCTCGAAGGTGATGGTGGCCTCGTCGCCGGAGTCGATGCTCCAGGCGATGGTCTGGTTGGCCACGCCGGTGTGGTCCCCGTAGCTCATCAGGGCGAAACCCCACCCGACGGTGAACACGCCCGCGGCGATGAGGCCGAGGACGAAGAAGACGGGCCGGGCGCCGTGCCGCCTCCCGAACGCGCGCGGGGCGCCGTCGCCGCCGTCGTCGCCGCGGGCGGCGCCGCTGTTCTCGGCGCCGTCGGGCGTGAGGTCAGAGGGGCTCTCGGGCATGCGGGAATCTCCGAACGTAAGGTCTGCGTTGTCTAAGATAGCCCCGCCCGATGGGGCCCCCGTTCCACCCCCGCCCCCGCATGTCCCCGTACGGGCAGCGCGGTGGGCCCCCGGCCGGACGACGCCGTCGGCCGGGGTTTTTCGAGGAAGCTTCCGCGACTACCCGAGGGGTAACTCCGTTGTCCGAGCGTTTGCGGCTGATGGCCGTGCATGCCCACCCCGACGACGAATCCAGCAAGGGCGCCGCCACCATGGCGCGCTATGTGGCCGAGGGCGCAGAAGTGCTGGTCGTCACACTCACCGGTGGCGAGCGCGGCTCCATCCTGAACCCGGCCATGGACCGGCCCGAGGTCCGCGAGAACATCGGCGAGGTCCGCCGCAAGGAGATGGCCGAGGCCCGCCGGATCCTGGGCGTGCACCAGGAGTTCTCGGGCTTCGTCGACTCCGGCCTGCCCGAGGGCGACCCGCTGCCGCCGCTGCCCGAGGGGTGCTTCGCGGTGCAGCCGCTGGAGACCGCCTCCGAGCCGCTGGTGCGGTCGGTGCGCTCCTTCCGCCCGCACGTGATCCTCACCTACGACGACGAGGGCGGCTACCCCCACCCCGACCACATCATGACCAACCGGGTCTCGGTCGAGGCCTTCGAGGCCGCGGGGGACCCGGAGCGCTACCCGGGCACGGGCGACCCCTGGCAGCCGCTCAAGCTCTACTACCACGTCTCCTTCCCGCGCACCCGGTTCGAGGCCATCTCCGCCGCCCTTGAGGAGCGCGGGCTGGACAACCCCTACGCCGACTGGATCAAGCGCCTCGAGGAGCGGGAGCGCAAGGAGTGGGAGATCACCACTCAGATCACCTGTGACGAGCACTTCGAGACGCGCGACCGCGCCCTCATCGCGCACGCCACCCAGATCGACCCGAACAGCTTCTGGTTCGCGGTTCCGATGGACGTCCAGCGCGCGGCCTGGCCCTGGGAGGACTACCACCTGGCCCGCTCGCTGGTCGACACCGAGATGCCGGAGACGGACCTGTTCGCGGGCGTCCGCGAGACGGTGGGAACATGAGCGGTATGCAGACCGTACTCATGCTGGCTCAGCAGACCGAGGTCGACAAGTACACCATCACCCCCGGTGTCCTGGGCTTCCTCGTGGTCGCCGCGATCGGCGGCGTCCTCTACTTCCTCATGCGCAGCATGAAGGACAAACTGGCGCACGTGCGCGAGGGGGGCTTCGACCAGGCGGTCGAGGCGGGTCCCGAAGCCCCCGCCGGCACCGACGGGGGCCGGGCGGAGCAGGCGCCCGGGGACTGACGCCCGGACCGCGGCGCCCCGCGCCGCGGTCCGCGGCTCGCCCGCGCAGGCGGCTCTGCCTGCCCGGCCGCCGGTCAGGGCGGAAGCCGGCGGAGGGTCTCCCCGGGAGGCCGGCCGTAGGCGCGGCGGTAGGCGGCGGCGAACCGGCCGGGGTGGAGGAACCCCCACCGGGCCGCGGTGGCGGTCACGGTGGCACCGCTCCCGGGAACGGCGGCCACCAGGTCGGCATGGGCGTGGGCGAGGCGGACGCGGCGCAGGTAGTTGACGGGCGTGCTGCCCAGGTGGCGCCGGAACGTGTGCTGGAGGGCGCGGAGGCTCACGCGGGCCGCGGCGGCGATCTCGGCGGCGCTGATGTCGGTGTCGGCGTGGTCCTCGATGTAGGCGACGGCGCGCCGCAGCGTGGCCGGGTGGGCGTCGCGGCCCTCCTGGACCCCGAGGTCGGTGAGCGCGTTGTTGGGGAAGGTGTTCAGCACGCTCGCCGCCAGCAGGTCGGAGGCGGCGGAGGCGATCAGCGGGGCGTCGCGCACCGCCGGTTCCGCCAGCACGTGGTCGCGGAGGTGGGCGATGGTGCGCTTCAGGTGCCGGGCGGCGCCCGGGGAGACGGGGCGGTCGCCGGTCAACCGGAGCTCGGTGGGCCCGTGGCCGGGCAGCGCGGTGGCCACCCGGTTCAGCACGAGCGGGTCGAGCAGGACGATGGTGAACCGGGAGCGTTGGATGACCCCCTTGTAGGGGCGGTCGTGCGGGGCGTACAGGAACGCGTCCCCAGGCCCGAAGACGCCTTCGGCTCCGCCCTCGTACCGGCGCACGATGGAGCCGGACTGCACGGTGCACAGGCAGACCTTGCCGATCGGCCGCGCGTCGTGGTGCATGTCGTAGTCGAACACGAGCCTGTCCACACAGGTGGATCCCACGCTCTTCCGCCAGATCTGCGTCTTGGGGCGTTCGGGGGAGCCGCTGATCTTCACCTTCGTGTAGGCCTTGCTGAGGAACTCCTCTGTGTGGTCGAGGTCGTCGCTTTCGAATGTCAGTGTGTCCATCCTGGCCGCGTTCCTAGGGGGGCGGTGGCCGGCGGCCTCTCCGGAAGGGGGCGCGGGTCCGGCGCGCACGCTCGCACGGGGGTCGCGGCGGAGCACAGGGAAGCCGTCGACGCGCATCCTGCCGGCCGCGTGGTGCGACTCGAATGCCACGGTCCCGGCGTTGTCGGCGGGAGAGGCCCATCCCACCCGCAGTGATGGTCCGGGCGGGACGCATCCGGGGTCGGCTCGCAGGGGGGCCGGTGCCCGGTCCGCCTGATGAACGTTGCCATGAACGCTCCTCGCGGAGATCGGCCTTCCTGCCGCCGATGGTTCCTTGCATTCATCGTACTGCGCGGGCCGGACGGTACGCCGGGACGATCGCAAAGCCGTCGGCCGCGATCGGGGACGGCCCCGGTCGTCGTCGGGTGCGGCCGAGCCGCCCGTAGGCGGGGTGAGGCTTCGCCTCTCGGACGTCCTCCGTCCGGAGCTGGGCGTTGACGGCTTCGCCCGGAGTGCTGACAAGCGGTTCGCCCGTGGAGGAAGGTCGAATCGGCTGCAAAGGGAGCAGTCGGTCACCTGGGCGGAATGGTCCAGTCCCCGCTGGAGTGCCCGGGAAGAAGGGGCTCCGGGAAGTGTGCGCCCGGAGCCCCGCCGGTCGGGGCGCACGGTCCGGTGCGCATCCCCGCCATGGGCACCGGCACGAAGACAGGGTCGTCTCCCGCGGTCGGCTGGGCCGGGTGCTCCGGCCCGTGCGACGATGCCCGTATGAACCGCTTGGCCGACGCCACCAGCCCCTACCTGCTGCAGCACGCCGACAACCCCGTGGACTGGCGTCCCTGGGGTGAGGAGGCCTTCGCCGAGGCGCGCCGGCGCGATGTGCCGGTGCTGCTGTCGGTGGGCTACGCCGCCTGCCACTGGTGCCACGTCATGGCGCACGAGTCCTTCGAGGACCCTGCCACGGCCGAACGGATGAACGCCGGCTTCGTCAACGTCAAGGTCGACCGCGAGGAGCGGCCCGACGTCGACACCGTCTACATGGAGGCGACCCAGGCCATGACCGGCCAGGGCGGCTGGCCGATGACCGCCTTCCTCACCCCCGACGGCGCACCGTTCTACTGCGGCACCTACTTCCCGCGCGAGCACTTCAACCGGCTGCTCGACGGCGTGTCCCGGGCCTGGCGCGAGGAGCGCGACGGCGTCCTCGACCAGGGCCGCCGGGTGGTCGACGCGCTGGCGGCCCCGCGCACCCTCGGCGAGGGCGCGCTGCCGGGCGCCGATGAGGCGGCGGCCGCCGTGGAGGGCCTGGCCCGCGACTTCGACGCCCGCCGCGGCGGGTTCGGCGGCGCCCCCAAGTTCCCGCCGTCCATGCTGTTCACCTTCCTGCTGGCGCACCACCGCCGCACCGGCGACGAGCGGGCGCTGCTGATGGCCCGCACCACCGCCGAGGCCATGGCCCGCNGGCGGGTCCCCCCGCTACTCCGTCGACGCCTCGTGGACCGTGCCGCACTTCGAGAAGATGCTCTACGACAACGCCCTGCTGCTGCGGGCCTACCTGCGGCTGTGGCGCGAGACCGGCGACCCCCTGGCCCGGCGCACCGCCCTGGGCACCGCCGACTGGATGGTCGCCGGCCTGCTCACCCCCGAAGGCGGCTTCGCCTCCGCCCTGGACGCCGACAGCGAGGGCGAGGAGGGCCGCTACTACGTGTGGACCCCCGCCGAACTGGAGCGCGTGCTGGGCCCCGAGGACGGGGCGTGGGCCGCGGGGCTCTTCGGCGTCACCCCCGAAGGCACCTTCGAGCACGGCACCTCGGTGCTGCGCCTGCCCGAGGACCCCGACGACCCCGAGCGGTTCGAACGGGTGCGCACGGCGCTGCTGGCCGAGCGCGCGCGGCGGGTGCCCCCGGCCCGCGACGACAAGGTGGTGGCCGCCTGGAACGGGCTGGCGGTGGCCGCGCTCGCCGAGGCCGGGGCCCTGCTGGACCGGCCCGACCTGGTGGAGCGGGCCCGCACGGCCGCCCGGCTGCTGGTCGAGGTGCACATGGACGGCGGCCGCATCGCCCGCACCTCCCGCGACGGGGCGGCCGGACCGAGCGCCGGCGTGCTGGAGGACTACGCCGACGCGGCCGAGGGGTTCCTCGCGCTGTTCGCGGTCACCGGCGAACCGGAGTGGACCGGGGCGGCCGGGCGGCTGCTCGACACCGTGCTGGACCGCTTCACCGACGGTTCCGGGGCGTTCTACGACACCGCGGACGACGCCGAGGCGCTCATCAACCGCCCCCAGGACCCCACCGACAACGCCGTCCCCTCCGGTCGCTTCGCCGCCGCCGGAGCCCTGCTGACCTATTCCGGCCTCACCGGCTCCGAGCGGCACCGGCGCGCCGCCGAGAGCGCGCTGGGCCCGGTGGTGCCGCTGGCGGACAAGGCCCCGCGCTTCGCCGGGTGGGGGCTGGCGGTCACCGAGACCCTGCTCAGCGGCCCCCTGGAGGTGGCGGTGGTGGGTCCGCAGGGCGGTGAGGACACCCGCCGGCTGCACCGCGAGGCGCTGATGGCCGCCCCGTTCGGCACCGCCGTCGCCCCGGGGACCGGGGACGCCCCCGACGACCCGGCGCGGGCCGCGGTGCCGCTGCTGGCCGGGCGCCCGCTGATCGAGGGCGGGCCGGCCGCCTACGTGTGCCGCGGATTCACCTGCGACCTCCCGGTGCGCGACGCGCAGGCGCTGCGCGAGCGGCTCGCTCCCTGAGCGCGGCCGCACGCGTGACCGGATCCGGCCATCCGCCGCGTCGGGCGGGCGGCCGTGCCGTGACATCGGGCATCCACAGTCGATAGGGGGCCGGTCGGCGGCCCGCCGCGGGGAGGCGCGAGGGGAGCGCGATGGGCGGACGGGGGGTGCGGAGCCGGTGGGCGCCGCGCGCCGCCGCGCTGTCGGCCGTGGTGGTGGCAGCGGCGGCGCTGGCCGGGTGCACCGGCCAGGTGCACCTGCGGCCGGGGCCGGCCCGCCCGGCGGCCTCCTCCGACGAGGGGTTCCCGCTGCGCCGGGGCGACGCACTGCACGCGGTCAACGACATCAACCTGGTCCTGCCCGAGGGGTGGCGCGCCCTGGGGTCGGACGGCTGCCTGGCCCCGCCGGCCGCCGCCGAGGACCTGACCGACGGGGTGCCCGGGACGCAGGACGGCGGGGCGCCGGCCTGCCCGCCGTCGGCGGCGCGCCTGCGGTTCAACGTGAGCGAGGGCGACCGGATCACCCGGAAGGACCTGGACGCCGGCGACGGCTGGAAGCGCCCCAACGTGGTCTGCCCGGGGTCGGTGGGCCAGGTGGGCTCGGCCGTGCCCTCCCTGGTGGAGCAGGGGGAGCGGACCTCGTTCCGGCTGGTCAGCGGGGAGAGGGTGGAAGAGGCGGCCTGGCGGCTGGAGTGCAAGGACGAGGCCCCCTTCGAGACCCGGCTCTGGCTGGTCCCCGAGGCGGACGTGGCCCTCGACGTCGCGATCGTCGACCCGGGCGCGCCGCCCGGGGCCTACGACCGCATCGCCCGCTCCATGGACCTGTCCCGCTACACCCCCTGAGAGCGTCGACGGGGTTCGCTGGACCGCCTGCGGGTGCGGCGGGGCGCTCATGACGGAGGTCCGGTGTCGCGGACCCGCCCGCGCGCGCTCCGCGTCCGTCCGGACGCCGGGGCACTGCCCGCTCCCGGCCCGCGCCGAGCCATGGCCGAACGCCGGAATCCGGCACGATCCTTCGCCGCACAAGGGTCGGAGCAGTGCGCAGGTCCACGGGCCATACAGGCGACCGTCAGCCCTGACACCGATCCGCCCTGCCCTCTGAGCGCCTCCGAGGATCCGAGCGCTGAGCCGTCCATGGGCTCCCCGGGGCCACCGCCTTGGGGCGGGCCCTGGTGGAGAGCAGGACCGGCGATCGAGAGCGGTGGATTCACCGAGCCGCCCGGATTCCCCCTCCCGATCCCCCCCCGGAGCGCTGCCCGGTCCACCGCGCCGTCCCGGCGTCCCCTCAGGTCGGGGTGCGGGCCCCGGAGATCACCCGGTCGACGATGTCCGGGCGCGGGCCCGGCTGGCGCACCTCCAGGTAGAGCACCGGGCCTCCGGCGTGCGGGCGGACCGCCGCGGCCGAGAACGAGGAGCCGTCGGGGCACTGGTCCCACTCCCACACCTCGCCTCCCCAGTGGGGGTCGGAGTAGGCGCGCCGCCGCGGCTCGCCCGTGCACGGCCCGCCGTCGATGATGGCCTCCAGGTCCGGCCCCGGCGCCGAGCGCGTCAGCAGCCCGGCGAACACCCCCGCCGGGGCCTGCCCGGCGTCCCGCCAGGCGGCGGTNTCGGTGGCCGCCAGCAGCCCCGGCTCGTGCCCGCCGACCAGCCCCATCTCCCGCGGCGACCACCCGTTGGGCTGCAGCTCGGCGGCCCACACCGCGGGCACCGCCACGCTCACCGACCCGGTGGCGTCGTTCACCCGGGCGAACGTCAGGCCGGGGGAGCCGGCCGCCGCCGGGCTGCACGCGGTCAGCGCCGCGGCCACCAGCGCCGCCCCCGCCGTACGGCGCAGCGCCGCGCCGTGCCGCAGCCGCCACGGCACCCCGGCGGGCAGCTCCCGCTCCATGCGGATGGCGCGCACCCGGTCGGTGAAGGACTGGGCGTCGTCCGGGCGCGCCGACCGGTCCTCGGCCAGCGCTGCCATGATCAGCTCGTCCAGCGCGCGCGGGGTGCCCGGGCGCACCCGGCGCGGCGGCACCCGCACCGGCGGTGCCGGCGGCCGCCGCCCGGTGACCAGCTCGTAGGCGACCGCGCCCAGCGAGTACACGTCGGCGCGCACGTCGATGTCGCCGCCGGGCCGGGACTGCTCGGGCGACATGTAGCCGGGGGTGCCGGCCGCCGCGGTGAACCCCGAGGCCCCGTCGATGCTCTTGGCGAACCCCAGGTCGGCCACGAGCACCCGCTGGCCCACGGGGGAGGACTGCAGCAGCACGTTGGAGGGCTTGATGTCGCGGTGGATGGTGCCGTGCCGGTGCAGGGCGGTCACGCCCTGGCCGATCTCGGTCAGCAGCCGCAGGGCCTCGTCCAGCGGGAGGGGCCCACGGGCCACCAGGTCGGCCACGCTGCCCTGGTCGGCGTAGGTCATGACCATGAACGGCCGCTCGTCGGGCAGCACGTCGAGGTCGTGCACCCGCACCAGCCAGGCCGAATCGGCCTGGCGCAGGATCCGCGCCTCCTCCATGAAGCGCTGGTGCACGTCCAACTGGTGCGCCCAGTTCTCGGCCAGGACCTTCACCGCGACAGGGGTGTCGAGCAGGTCGTCGTGGGCCAGCCACACGGTCGCGAACGAGCCGGAACCCAGTCTGCGAACGACCCGATATCGGCCGAAGGTGTCCGGTTGCGCCACAGCTACTGCCTTACCAGACGGCATCCCGGCAAACCTGGCGCGCCCGGCCCGCTTCGGCGGGATCCGAACCGGGCACCTACGCGTCGGACCCGGATGTGAACCTCTTATCGGGGGGTGCGCGTGTAACGGAGTAGCAGGGGACGGCGCACCGCCCGGAGCGCCGCCTCGGAGCAAGGAGCTGAGAGCCGTGGGGAACACCGACAAGGGCACCGCCCCCAGGCGGAGCGCAGCCAAGGTCGACGACGCCGTCGAGGAGCTGGCCCGCCGCGCCCGCGACGGGGAGGAGGCCGCGCTGGAGGAGCTGCTGCGGCGCATCCAGCCGGAGGTCCTGCGCCGCTGCGCGCGCTTCCTGCCCTACCGCCAGGACGCCGAGGAGGCCTGCCAGGACGCGCTGCTGCGGGTCGCGCGCAACATCTCCGGATTCAAGGGCGACTCGCTCTTCACCACCTGGCTGTACACCGTGGTCTCCAACTCCGCCCGGCAGACCTACCGGTCGATGAAGCGCCGCGCAGGGGAGCTTCCGACCGAGGCCGACCGCATCCCCCACCAGCGGGACCCGCGCACCACCAGCGTCATCGCCGGATCGCGCATCGACCTGCTGGAGGCGCTGGACCGGCTGGAGAAGGAGCGTCCCAACCTGGTGGCGCCGCTGGTCCTGCGGGACCTGTGCCAAATGGACTACAACGAGATCGCCGGCGAGCTCGACATCGCCCTGGGAACCGTCAAGTCCCGGATCCACGAGGGGCGCAAGCACGTGCGCAGGGCGCTCGCTGTGACGTGAGCGGGTAAAGCGCTCTACCCTGGGAGGCAATCCCCCCGCGCACCGGGCCCTGCCCGAAGGCGCCGCCGGTGCCGCGGGGCGTTCTCTCTGCCCGCCTCGTCTGTCCGCGGTGAAAGGTTGCGTCCCATGGGGTTCCGTGATCCCCTCTACTGGCTCTACGAGCGGCGTCTGGAGCGCAAGCTCGGCGACCGCGATACCCCCCGCCACGTCGGCGTCATCCTGGACGGCAACCGCAGGTGGGCCAAGATCAGCAAACTCGGCGACGTCGCGCGCGGCCACGAGGCCGGGGCCGAGAAGATCTTCGAACTGCTGGGCTGGTGCAGCGAGCGCGGCGTCCAGGTGGTCACCCTGTGGATGCTCTCCACCGACAACCTGGGCCGCGCGCGCGAGGAGCTCGAACCGCTGCTGCGCATCATCGAGGACACGGTGGAGCGCCTGCAGCGCGAGGGGTGGCGGGTCAACCCGCTCGGCGCCCTCGACCTGCTGCCCGATTCGACCGCCCGTGTGATCAAAGAGGCGGGAGCGGCCACATCCGGCAACCACGGCCTGATTGTGAATGTGGCCGTCGGGTATGGAGGGAGGCGTGAGATCGCCGATGCGGTGCGGTCCCTCCTCCACGAGGAGGCCGCCAAGGGCACCACGATCGAGGAGCTCGCCGAGCGACTCGATCTGGACCACATCGCCGAGCATCTCTACACCCGCGGCCAGCCCGACCCGGACCTGCTCATCCGGACCTCGGGAGAGCAGCGCCTCTCCGGCTTCCTGCTCTGGCAGAGCGCGCACTCGGAGTTCTACTTCTGCGAGGTCTTCTGGCCTGCCTTCCGCAGAGTGGACTTCCTGCGCGCGCTCCGTGCCTTCGGCGCGCGGAACCGACGGTTCGGCGGCTGAGCCGGCCCCCGCCCCCACCCCGCCACCGAACGAGGGGAGAAGCCGCTTCACCGGGTGTTCACATGCCGTGCCACCTGGGGGCCTTGCTCTTTGCAGCGCGCCGGGTACCGTCGGAGTCAGCGGACGATGCGCATCCGTCCGCTGCGGGAGGCCCCTGCTGTCCGAGGTCCTGTTCCCACGGGGAGCACACACCGACGCGGGCCGGTCCCGGCCCGGTGCGGGGGTCGGTCCCGGTCCCAGGAATCCCGTGAGAGACGGGCGCCCACGCGGCGCCCAAGGGGAGAACGAGTGGCTAGTTCCTCGACCACCCGCCTCGGTCCCGGCGCCCCTGTCGTCGCCACCGGCGCAGCGGGGGAGCGGCGCACCTACGTGCTCGACACCAGCGTCCTGCTGGCGGACCCCGCGGCGATCACCCGTTTCGCCGAGCACGAAGTGGTGCTTCCCGTCGTGGTGATCTCCGAACTGGAGAGCAAGCGGCACCACCCCGAACTCGGCTACTTCGCCCGCGAGGCCCTGCGCCGCCTGGACGACCTGCGCGTGGAGTACGGCCGGCTGGACACCGACGTCCCGGTCAACGACGCGGGCGGAACCCTGCGTGTGGAGCTCAACCACAGCGACCCGGCGGTGCTCCCGGCCGGGTTCCGGCTCGGCGACAACGACACCCGCATCCTCACCGTGGCCCGCAACCTCGACGAGGAGTCCGGCGCCGCCGGAACCGGGGCCACCGTGCTGGTCAGCAAGGACCTGCCGATGCGGATCAAGGCCTCCTCGATCGGCCTGAGCGCCGACGAGTACCGGGCCGAGCTCGCCATCGAGCACGGCTGGACGGGCATGGCCGAGCTGGAGGTGCCCGGGCACGAGGTCGCCGCGCTCTTCGAGAGCGGGACCGCCGACATCGAGGCCGCCCGCGACCTCCCCTGCCACACGGGCCTGGTCCTGGTCTCCGAGCGCGGCAAGGCGCTGGGCCGGGTGCTGCCCGACAAGTCGGTCAAGGTCGTGCGCGGCGACCGCGAGGTCTTCGGCCTGCACGGGCGCAGCGCCGAGCAGCGCATCGCCCTCGACCTGCTGAGCGACCCCTCGGTGGGCATCGTCTCGCTGGGCGGCCGGGCCGGCACCGGCAAGTCGGCGCTGGCGCTGTGCGCGGGCCTGGAGGCGGTCCTGGAGCGCGGCCAGTACCGCAAGGTCATGGTCTTCCGCCCGGTCTACGCGGTCGGCGGCCAGGAGCTGGGCTACCTGCCCGGGACCGAGAACGAGAAGATGACCCCCTGGGGCCAGGCGGTGCACGACACCCTCTCGGCGGTCACCACCCAGGACGTCGTCGACGAGGTGGCCGACCGCGGCATGCTCGAGGTGCTGCCGCTCACCCACATCCGCGGCCGCTCGCTGCACGACGCGTTCGTGATCGTCGACGAGGCGCAGTCGCTGGAGCGCGGGGTGCTGCTCACCGTGCTCTCCCGGCTGGGGGAGAACTCCCGGGTGGTCCTCACCCACGACATCGGCCAGCGCGACAACCTGCGGGTGGGCCGCTACGACGGCGTGGTCGCGGTGATCGAGAAGCTCAAGGGGCACCCCCTGTTCTCGCACACCACCCTGAACCGCTCCGAGCGCTCCCCGATAGCGGCGCTGGTCACCGAGATGCTGGAGGGCTGATCCCGCCCGCCCGTGCCCGCCGGAGCACCGCTCCGGCGGGCACGGCCGTGTTCATCCCGGCTTTCGCGCGCGTTCGGGCGCGGGACGCGGCGGCCCGGTAGGAACGCCCTTGCCCGTCCCCGAGTCCGAGGAGCAGTGCCGATGCCCCGATCCCCCGAATCCCCCGACCCCGCTCCGTCCCGCCGCTCGGTGCTCGGCCACGGAGCCGCGGTACTCGGCGGCACCGCCTTCGGCGGGGCGCTGCTCGGCGCCCCCGCCTACGCCCAGGGCCGCAACCGTCCGCGGCTGACCCACGGCATCCAGCTGGGCGACCCGCGCCCGGACGGCGCTGTGGTCTGGGCCCGCTCCGACCGGCCCGCCCGGATGATGGTGGAGGTGGCGCGCCGGCCCGACTTCTCCGACGCCGAGCTGGTGCGCGGGCCGATGCTCACACCGGCCACGGACGGCACCGGGCGGGTGCGCATCGACGGACTGGAGCCCGGCGGCGAGGTGCACGTGCGGGTGCGGGCCGAGCGCGGCAAGTACGGCAGCGAGCCGGTGACCGGGTCGTTCCGCACACCGGGCGGGGAGCGCCCGATGCGCCTGCTGTGGGGCGGCGACGTCGCCGGGCAGGGCTACGGCATCAACCCCGACATCGGGGGCATGCCGATCTTCGCGGCGATGGCCGACCGCGACCCGGACGTCTTCATCCACAGCGGCGACGTCTGCTACTCCGACGGGCCCCTGACCGAGCGGGTGGAACTGCCCGGCGGGCGCGTCTGGCGCAACGTCACCACCGAGGCCAAGGCGAAGGTCGCCGAGACCCTGGAGGAGTTCCGGGGCCAGTTCGCCTACAACCTGCTCGACGACAACCTGCGGGCGTTCGCCGCGCGGGTGCCGCAGATCGTGCAGTGGGACGACCACGAGGTCACCAACAACTGGTACCCGGGGGAGGTCCTGGAGGACGACCGCTACACGGTGACCTCCGTCGACCGGCTGGCGGCCCGCGCCCACCGCGCGTTCCACGAGTGGCAGCCCGTCATGCGCCGGGAGGCGGTGGACGGGCGGATCTACCGCCGCCTCTCGCTCGGACCGGACGTGGACGTGTTCGTCGTCGACATGCGCGTCTACCGCGATGCGAACTCGCCGGGGACCGCCCGGCACGAGGAGGTCCTGGGGCGGGCCCAGGCCGACTGGCTGGTGCGGGAGGTGTGCCGGTCCACGGCGGTGTGGAAGGTGATCGCCGCGGACATGCCGCTGGGGCTGGTGGTGCCCGACGGCGAGGACATCGAGGCGGTCGCCAACGGGCGCCCGGGGGCGCCGGCCGGGCGCGAGTCCGAGATCGACCGGGTGCTGCACCGCCTGCACCGCGCGGGGGTGACGGGAACGGTCTGGCTCACCGCCGACGTGCACTACACCGCCGCCCACCACTACTCGCCCGACCGGGGGAGCTCCTCGGACTTCACCCCCTTCTGGGAGTTCGTCTCCGGGCCGCTGCACGCCGGGGGGTTCGGGCCCAACGTGCTCGACCCGACCTTCGGGCCCGAGGCGGTGTTCGTGAACGCGCCGCCGGAGCCGAACACCTCGCCGCTGGACGGCTTCCAGCACTTCGGCGAGGTCGAGGTCGACCCGCGGAGCAAGGAGCTGTCGGTGCACCTGCGCGACGCCAACGGCGACGCCCTGTGGTCGACCGTGCTCGACCCCCAGGCGGCGTGACCCGGGGTTCCGGACATGCCTTCCGCCCGCCCCCGGCCCGCCTCGATGAGGGGTGTGCCGACGGCGGGCGGCGGGGCGCGCAGGGCCCGCACGGGACCGCCGGGTCTCACGCAGTGAGACGTTGCCCAGGTGGTGCCCGGGTCAATCGTTACCCGTTGTAGTGTGACGGAGATCATGCTGGAACCGGTGTCCGGGGTTCGCGGGATACGGCAGGGTTAGGGACGGATCGTAATCAGGAGCCCCCGGGCGCGCGCCCGACGGAGGAGGCCCGGCCTCCCCGCACCCTTTCCTTTTCGGGGCGCGCGCATTTCTGACGGAAGGCCCACTCGTGCTTCTCAACCGCATCTCCCCCCGCCTCGCCGCAGGGATCGGCGCCGCGGGCCTGACCGCGGGCGCCGTGTTCGCCGCCACCGTGTACTTCGGCGGCGCCGACGCCGGCGACGTCACCGGTGCCGCCGTGCAGCAGCCGCCGCAGGCCGGCGGCGAGGACTTCTTCGCCGGTGTCGACGGCCTCTCCGAGGACGAGCGCGACCAGCGCCGCGAGGAGGCCCGGAAGCGTGCCGAGGAGGCCCAGGGGGCCGCCGGGGCGGCGGGCACCGCCCGCCCGGCGGAGAAGGAGGAGCCCGAGGAAGAGGAGGAGTCCTCCGACGAGGGGGCGTCCGGCTCCGCCTCCGGCGGCGACACCAGTGCCGACGCCGACTCCCTCAACTGGCCGGCCCTGGCCCAGTGCGAGTCCGGCGGCGACCCCACCGCGGTCAACTCGGCCGGCGGCTACTACGGGCTGTACCAGTTCTCCATGACGACCTGGGAGTCCGTGGGCGGCAGCGGGAGCCCGGCCGAGGCGCCCGCCAGCGAGCAGACGATGCGCGCCAAGATGCTCTACGACGCGGTCGGCGGGAACTGGCAGAGCCAGTGGCCCGAGTGCGGCCGCCACCTGCACGACTGACCGGGCGGCCGCCCGTCCCCCGTGCCCGGAGGTACCGGTGCGAACAGGGGTGGACATGTCGGAATTTGGTGTTATTGTTCCGTGACGATGCGGGCGGTCCGTCCGGACCCCCGCCCGACAATGAGCCCCCGGAGCCCTGCGCGGCACCGCACCGGCGGATCCGGTGCCCCCGAGAAGAACCGCCGCGCGGACCCCAGAGGCGAGGGCGGACGGCGAAGAACCCCTCCACGCCGCCCTTTCCGATCCGTACCTGAGCCCGGGGCACGAGTCGCTCGCGCGCGATCGCCGGCGCGCGACTGGCGGAAGGGCGATTTTTGCTGACGAACCGGATTTCGCTGCGCGTGGCCGCCGCGGTCGGATGCGCCACCGTGGTGGCGGGAGCCGCCTTCGGTGTCTCCGCGTTCGCCGACAGCGGCGCCGACCCCGAGCAGGCGGCGAGCGCGGCCCTGCCCGACACCCCCGAGGCGCAGTCCCAGGACGGGGACTTCTTCGGGCACATCGAGGAGGTCTCCGACGACCAGCGCGCCGCGGCGCGCGAGGAGACCAGGAAGCGGATCGAGGAGGCCGCCTCCGGGGCGGGCGCCACCGGCACCGCCCAGCAGGAGAAGGAGGAGAAGGAGGAGCCCGAGGACGACGGGTCCGACGGCGACTCCGACTCGGGCGGCTCCCCGCCCTCCAGCGGAGACCCCAAGGCCACCGCTCAGGCCATGATGGGCGACTTCGGGTGGGGCCAGGACCAGTTCAGCGGCTGCCTGGAGCCCCTCTGGGAGAAGGAGAGCAACTGGAACCCGTCGGCGCAGAACCCGAGCTCGGGCGCGTACGGCATCCCGCAGGCGCTCCCCGGCTCCAAGATGGCCAGCGCCGGATCGGACTGGCAGACCAACCCCGCCACCCAGATCAAGTGGGGCCTGGGCTACATCGAGGACCGCTACGGCTCGCCGTGCGAGGCGTGGTCGCACTCCCAGGCCAACGGCTGGTACTGACCCCGGTTCCTGTCTGAGACCTTGAGAGGCCCCTCCGAGCGTCCGCTCGGAGGGGCCTCTTCGTCTTTGAGTCTTCTTCCTCTTCGCCGCTCCGGGGGCCGGCCCGTCAGATCGCCAAGAAGAACCAGCTGTCGAACGAGTCCTGCAGGACCTGCTCGTACTCCTCGGCGTCCTCTTCGGGGACATTGAGGGAGAGCGTGAAGCCCTTGCCCTCGTGCTGGACCGTGTACTCGGTCAGGTAGCGCTCGGGGACGCCCCAGTCATTGCCGGTGTAGCGGTTGACCACCATCGCCGCGTCGTACTCGGAGTCCCACAGGAAGGGGTACTCGTCGGGCTCCAGCTCGCGGATCTCGTCGGTGCGGTAGTCCTCGTAGTCGCCGGAGGCCTTGAAGGACTCGTCGTTGGCCTGGAGCCGCTCCAGGCTGCCGGTGTCGTCCTCCAGGTCCCAGGCGACCATCATGAAGCGCCGCTCGCCGGTGCCGTCGGTCATGGTGACCGAGCCGGTGCCGTCGGAGCCCATCTCGCTGTCGTCGAGGGTCCAGCCCGAGGGGTAGNAGGCGGCTGCCGTAGTAGGTCTCGTAGTCCGTGGGAGGGCCGTCCTCCTCCTCGGCCTCCCCTCCCTCGGCGTCACCCGAGTCCGGGGCATCGCCCCGTGCGTCGCCGTCGGCACCGCCATCGGCGTCACCGGGCCCGGCCTCGTAGCCCCCGGACGGCTGCTCCGTTGTCCCGCTGTTGTTCGCGAGGACGATGAACGCGCCGCAGCCGCCCAGAAGGAGCAGGACGAGGCACACGCAGCCGAGGCCCAGGATGAGCGGGGTCTTGCTGGTCTTCTTCGCCGCCTGCGGCGGGGGAGGGGCCGCCGCGAACGCGGCCTGCCCCGGGGCAGGCCCACCCTGCGAATACCCGTACGGCCCCTGCGGAGGCTGCTGCGGCCCCGGCGGTGGCCCTTGCTGCGGTCCTGGAGGCGGGCCACCGGGCCCACCCATGGGCGCGGGCCAGCCACCCGAGGGTCCCTGGGGCCCGCCGGGTCCCCCCGGTCCACCCGCATGTGCAGGCCACCCTCCAGACGGACCTTGAGGGCCTTGCGGCGGCTGCTGGTGCCCCTGCGGAGGCTGCTGGGGCCCCGAAGGCGCCCCCGGCCCGGAAGCCGAGTAGGAGGCAGAGGGCATCGCCCCCGAGGGGCCCCCGTGCGCCGGAGTCCCCCCGGCCGGCGTTCCAGCGGCGGACATCCCCCCGCTCGGAGTTCCCTCGGCGGGCATCCCCCCGGACGGAGTTCCAGACCCCATCGCCACTCCGGGCCCGGTCCCGCCCGCTCCGGACGCGGGCTCCCCACTACCGCCCCCTCCAGGGGCGGAACGCAGCAGTTCCAGCGCACTCTCGGCGCCAAGGCGCTGCGCCGGATCGCGCTCCATCAGCCCGGAGATGAGCGGCTCCAGCGATNGGCGGCAGCGGGTCGGAGACCACCGCCGAGATCGCGGCGGTGACCGTGCCCCGTCGGAACGGCGAGGACCCCTCCACCGCCTGGAAGAGGGTCACACCGGCGCTCCACAGGTCGCCGGCGGGGGTGGCGGCCTCGCCCATCAGGCGCTCGGGCGGCATGTACTCGGGCGAGCCGATCAGGGCGCCGGTCGCGGTGATGGAGGCGCCGCCCTCCATGGTGGCGATGCCGAAGTCGGTGATGACGACGCGCCCGCTGTTGCAGACCATCACGTTGCCGGGCTTGATGTCGCGGTGGACGACGCCGGACTCGTGGGCCGACTGGAGCCCTTCCAGCAGCGCCGCGGCCAACGCGGACGCCCGCGCGGGCGGAAGGGGGCCGTTCTCTTCGAGCTCCTGGTCCAGAGAGTGCCCCGGGATGAGCTCCATGACGACCCACGGGTTGTCCTCGAAGTCGAAGACGTCGTGGACGGTGACGATGGAGGGATGCGGCACCCGGGCGGCACTCTGCGCCTCCCGGAGCACACGCGCGCGAGCCTCGGCGCGCTCGTCGTCGGACAGGTGAGCGGGAAGGAGGATCTCCTTGACGGCGACGGCGCGCTGGAGCTGGGTGTCCCAAGCCTTCCAGACGATGCCCATACCGCCGCGGCCCAGCTCCTTGTCCAACCGGTAACGCCCGAGCACGACACGGGCGCCCTCATCCGTGGACATAGTGCGGCCTCTCAAGGGGGAGGAACGTATGCGATCGTGTGCAAGCAGGCTACTAAGCACACACCCTCCCCGGACCCACAGGCCCACATCCCACATGTCCGGATCGGGCCTTCTGGCTACTCGGGGCGTGCCCATACCGGCGACTCCTCAGAACCGGCATCTGCCGATGACACCTCTCGGACGGCATCGACGAGCAGGTGGAGGAACGACGGATCAAGGGATGACCACCCCAATGCCGTTCCGGGGGGACTCCAACCGTAGGGAGTGCTCTTCCTGTTCGGGGCGGCAGCTCGCCGGGTATCGGCAACGATGCGGGTCACCATGCACGTCATGGCTCTTATCGAAGGGGCGAGGCGCCGGCCCACTGACTCTGGGCGCCTCCACTGAGGCGCGACAGATGATCCCGGGGGTCCACTCCGGACTTCTGGATAAAGACGAAGGACGACGAGCGCCCGTTGGTCGACGGCGCCTACCGCCTACGCCGGAAACAACGGGCGCCTTTCTCCAGTATGGTGGGCCAAGGAACCATCCACATGCCCGTAGAGGCTCATGCCTCGCCCTCGAGGCGGCTGAAGAGTCATGATGGTGGTCCGCGCCGGTGGACGCTGACGAAGAGGGGCGGTCGACGATGCATGACGAAATCGACCACGAGTACGATACTTTCAAGGCGCTTGTGCGTTCATTTACCCCTGCCGATGCGATCAAGCGGCTGGAGCAAATGGGTATCGACTCCGATGTTGTGGAGAGGATCCGAGAGCGACACCAGCAAGAGACTCTCCGCATTGAGGAACTCGAGGAACCGAAGTCCGTTGTGCAGGGGAATCGAGAAACCTGGTATGTCGGCCCCGAAAAATGGGATAAGTGCTGGCCTGCGATTGAGAACATTCTTCGTAGGAGCGGATGGCCGGAAGAACCGGCGATCAGAACCCTGGACGAATCCTCCACGCGTATCGTCTCTCTCCTGGACCACCCCAAGGTGAAGAAGTTCTCCACGCGAGGCCTCGTCATCGGCTATGTGCAGTCGGGGAAGACCACGAACTTCACGTCGGTGATGGCGAAAGCGGCTGACCGCGATTACAAGCTCTTCATCGTGCTTGCCGGGGTCCACAATGGACTGCGCCGGCAGACCCAGGCCAGGCTGGAACAGCAGTTGGTGAAACCTAACCCCGCCTCCTGGTCGCAACTCACGGGGCTAGAAAATGATTTCCAGCCTCAAGAGAACCCCGCCTCGTACTTCGGGAAGAACAATCGAACTCACGTCCTGTGCGTGGTGAAGAAGAACGCGACGGTACTCCGCAAACTCGCCAACTGGCTGGCGAAGGCGTCGGACTATCTGGTGGACTGTCCCGCGCTCATCATCGATGACGAGGCGGATCAGGCGACCGTTGCAACGAAGTCGATCAACCCTCTGATCAGGAAGATCATCGACCAGCTGCCGAAGAGCGCCTACATCGGGTATACGGCGTCCCCGTTCGCGAACCTTCTCATCGATCCGAGCGCCGCCGACCTCTACCCGAAGGACTTCATCGTCAATCTACCGAAGCCGGTCGGCCATTTCGGCACCGAAGTCCTGTTCGGTCGTAATCCGCTTGATGGCGAGGATCCCGAAGAGGTCGACGATGGTCATGACATGATCCGGTCGATTCCCGAGGACGAAGTACCGTGTGTGCGCCCGACGTCGAAGGCCGACACGGAAAACTTCGAGCCCGTGATCACGGATACTCTTCGTGACGCTGTCGACTATTTTTGGATGGCGACGGCGGCCCGGCGGGTGCGAGGGACCGGCAACATTCACAACACGATGCTCATCCATACCAGTGTGAAGACGGCGGTGCACAACAGCTTCAAGCGCCCGTTGGAGCGATTGCGAGAGCGGACGGCGCAGCTCTTGGCAGATCCGGGCGAAATGGCCCGCATGCGGGATCTCTGGGACCTGGAGTGCAAGCGGGTGTCCGCAGAAGAGTTCGGCGAGAGGAAGGTGACGTTCGACGAGTTGAAGAGCGAGCTCCCGAGCGTACTCGAGGATTGCCGGATCGTCATGGACAATTATGCCAGCGAAGATCGGTTGGATTACGAGAACGGTCCGGTGGTCGCCATAGCCGTCGGGGGGAACACTCTATCGCGAGGACTGACACTTGAGGGGCTCTCGGTCAGCTACTTCGTTCGTGCGGTCTCGGCGTACGACACATTGCTCCAGATGGGGCGGTGGTTCGGTTTCCGAAACGGATATGCCGATCTCCCTCGAATCTGGATGACCGACGAATTGGCCGGTTGGTTCCGCGACCTGGCCACGGTCGAGAGCGAGATGCGCCGAGACGTCGAACGTTACATGACGGAGGACGTCACACCGCTCACTTTCGCGGTGCGTATGCGCACCCATCCCGCCCTGCGTGTGACTGCTGCCGCAAAAATGCGTGATGCGGTCACCGCGGCCTCGTCTTACGGTGGGAAACGCCTCCAGACCCACTACTTTCGCACCGACGCGGAGTGGTTGTGTAAGAACATCGAGGCGGCACGTTCCCTTGTTGCCGCTTCTGAGGAGGTCGCCGTCAGAAAGAGGAATTCTCCGGAGCACGGACGGCACCTCTATCTCAATGTTCCGCATGAACACGTGATCGAGTTTCTTCGGGAGTACAACTTCCACGACAAGTCGCCCGACATCGACCCTGACCTGATCATCGCCTATATCCAGAAGCGTGTGCTCACTGCAGGGTCGTTGGGACGTTGGAACATCGCGATCGTCGGGAATCCGGCCACCGATGGCGACGATGACTTCAACTTCACCGAAGAGGTGGCGGTGGGACGGGTCAATCGTGCACGCCTGGACTCCGAGAGTCCTTCACAGGATGTCGTGGACATCAAGACCCTGATGAGCCGCCGTGACGCGGCCGTGGATCTCACGGATGATGCGGCGAAGCTTCCGGAAAAGCAGATCATGGAGGCCCGGCAAAAGGAATTGCCGGATACAGGGCTGCTGGTCCTCTACCCGATCGACAAGATCTCTGACGCATCGAAGACGAAAAAGTCGCGGAAACCGTTGAATGCCGACGAACATGTGATCGGTGTCGGTATGGTCTTCCCCGCCCCTCGGAACGAGGACAGCACTGTGGAGAAGTACATCTCGGCGGATCTGTCGAACGTATGGATCGAAGATGAGGACTTGAGTGTACTCGATGGCGAGGATGCATGATCGAAGAGCGGTTTCGCAGACTCGTCGAGGACAGTTGGGTCGCTCTCGAGGCCGAGAAGGCCACAGATGAACGCCGAATGCGCACCAGGCAGTTGCCCATCGAGGTCGAAGACGGGTATTTGGCCGTCGCGGTCGATTATGAAGGACATCGGCACGCACTGGTTCCGATCCCCTCCAATCGTAAAGTCCGTTCCGGAGCGGAGGGAGCGGTTCTCCATCTACGGCGGAGAGTGCTCGAAGGCCCGGACACCTATCAGGCCTACGCGGACCTCGCCTGTCGGCGGAATGACCTGAACGACCTGTTCACAGTGCTATGCGTCGACATCGTGGAGGCTGCCGGCGAGCATCCTCGGAACCCTGTCAAGGGGCTGTACCGGGTTCTCGATCGTTGGAAGGCGCTTTTCCACACCGAAGGTGCACCGTTGGGACCTGATCAGCTCGCCGGCCTGTTCGGTGAGCTGACCGTCCTCAGACGTCTATTGGAGAGGGACCCGAGCGCGCACCGGTACTGGCGTGGTCCTGAAGGCCATCACCATGACTTCGCCGGTCGGCACGTCGCGTTCGAAGTCAAGACGAGCACCGGGGCCGAGGGGAGGAGAGCTCGCATTCATGGAATCGACCAACTCGAACCCCCGAGCGGCGGTACACTTTCTCTGATTTGGATCCGCGTGCGGCGCGTCGCAGAGCAGGAAGGTGGCATTGGACTCGTGGAGGCCGTCGAGAGCGTGCTACGAATCTGCGACGATGAGAGTGCTATCCTTTCTCGCCTGGCGAGGGCAGGCTATCTCCATGGGCAATCAGAGCACTATGATGGTGTGTGCTTCGCGATCGAAGAGGAAAAATGGTACCTAGTCGACTCGAGTTTTCCCGGCTTGACCCGCAGAATGCTCGAGGATGCCGGTCTCCCGATTACGTTCAGCGATGTCGAGTACACGATCGAATTTGATGGTGACCTTTCCCCCCCGCTTCCGAGCTCGAGAGTCGACCGGATGATCGATGACCTGATCCAGGAGTCAGCATGACAAGGCCGCGCTGGTTCTCGCAGCCGTTTCCCCCCGAAGGTGCGAGCGCAGCCGAGGGGGTTCGTAATCAGCTCGGGCGTCCGGAGCTCGACCTGCTCACCATCCTGGTACGTGAATCGGCTCAGAACAGCTGGGACGCACGAGTGGAGCGGTCACAGGAGCCGGTCGATTACCGGATCGCCATGTGGACGGTCAGCCCTGCCCATATCGGTGCTTGGCGAGACCTTCTCCTTGATAATGCTCCTCCGAGCCGAAACTTTCCGCTGCGCGACACCTTGAGGAACGGCACCGTTCGAGTGATGGCGGTGTCTGACCGTGGGACCCAGGGACTCGGCGGTCCGACACGGGCGGACCATGCGGTGGGACAAGAGCGCGACTTCGTCTCGTTCGTCCGCAACATGGGGGAGCCTCGAGACGTCACGCTCGGGGGTGGAACCTATGGATTCGGCAAGGGGATCTTTTATCTCCTCTCCCGGCCGGGAACCATCCTGGTCTACTCACGTTGCCGCCTTCCGAGCGGCAGGTGCGAGAGCCGTCTGATCGGATGCACGCTCTGGAGGAGTTACATCACGAACGAGCCGGGAGGCAACCGTCGGTTCACCGGACGGCATTGGTGGGGCGATGCTAGCGGGGACGTGATCGAGCCTTTACTCGATGAGGAGGCGGACAGCACGGCTCAGCGTCTGGGAATTCGCAGGTTCGCGCCGGATGAGACCGGTACGACGATCGTCGTGATCGATCCTGAACTCGAGGAACTCGCTCCGCAGGAGGCCGCAGAATACTTGGCGGACACCATCGCATGGCATCTGTGGCCCAAGATGATCTCGGTCGGTACGAACACGCCTGCCATGCGCTTTTCCGTCAGTTGCGACGGGATCGAACAGCCGGTGCCGGATCCGAGGGTCACACGGCCGCTCGACATGTTCGCTGAAGCGTACGAAGCGATGATCGGCCCGAAGGGCATGAACCTCGAATGTAAGAAGCCCAAGCGTCTTCTGGGGCGCCTGGGGGTGACGAAGCGGATCATGCTTCCATTCGGTCACAGTCGTGCCTCTCGTATGCTCGGAATCGAGGACATCGTTCATCATGTCTGCCTGATGCGGCCGGCAGAGCTCGTCGTCACATACCTTCCAGGGCCGAAACCTCCGAGTGAGAATCAGGGCTACGCGGGGGTCTTCAGGGCGGATCAGAGCATGGACGACGTTTATGCCAAGGCGGAACCCCCCACCCATGATGCGTGGAATCCACAGTCTCTCGGTAGGCCTGAGAGCACCTTCGTCCAGACAACGTTTCGGCGTATCAATGATTCGCTGAGCAGCCTGCTCAGTCTCGGAGGGGTCGCCCGCCCCGGAGCCGGCACCGTACCCCTCGGGGCGGCGAGTTCAATGTTCTCAGGACTGGTTGGAGGCGCTTGGGGAATCGGCGGTGCGACCGCGTACTCCAAACCTGGGAGCACGAGAAAGCGAGCATCGAACGGAGCGAACGATCAGGAGCCCGCTTCAGCCGGTTCTCCGCAGGATCAAAGTCGGGCGGGATCCACCGCTTTCGAAGACACGGGCATTCGTGGAGACATCGGTTCGGAAGATCGGCCGAACTCGGCCTTCGAAGGGGCGAACGGCGCAGGAGGCGGGGCCCGAGGAGTACGGCCTCGGGTCCAGTACATCGGTGATCCCTACTTTGACGATCGTTTCGACGCTACTGTCCTGGTGCAGGAGTTCCGTTTGCCGGTCTCCGGGCCCCAGAGAGTTCGTATCGAGCTGTCGGTCACCCTGCCGGGGAGCGCAGGCCGCGAAACAGATCCGCCGCTCGGGGCGAGTATGCCTTCGATGATCGGTTGGGAGGATGCCGATGGCGCCGTCATTCATGCCGACTCCGCGGTGCTCAATGGTGGAGAATCGCTCTGGCGAGCGCTGGTGCGTCCGGCACCGGACACAATGACCGAGATCGGAATCAAGGTGGGAGCGGTGAAGGTCCCGTGAGCCGACGAATTCTTCCGTATCGCAGACCTTCCGAGGACGTCGTCTCCGCCGACTCATGGTCGTTCGTCACTCAGGACGGAGAAGTCCCGTTACCGGAGGCCCTTCCGGACTGGGATTATCACATGGACGTCCACGTGCGGAGGACCGTCCGAATCGACATCGATCGAACGCGTTCCCAGTCGGGTCTGTCAGGCGATGCCGCTCTCATGCTCGCGGCGACATGGACGGCGACCGGTTCCAACCTCAGCGGCCCCGCCCAGCGCCAACGTCTCCCTCGGGGCGGTACGTGCAGCATACGGCTGGATTTCACGTTGAGAGGCTCCGATCTAGGTGGGCTCCTTCTTCTGGACACCGTCCTGGTTCTCGCCGAGCGGCGGCGGGAGGCCCGCCCATCTTCGCCGAGACGGGCGGGGTCGGTGCTTTGGAGCGACCGGGTCTCATTGCGACTCCAAGGAGATGCTCCACAGTTCCCGATGGCCGTGATCGATTTCGCCCACACTTCCTTTCCTGATGGCGCGGCTTGGCATCTCCAGATCGACGGCAGTCTTGAAAGTGCAACGATGGGATCCATTCTCTTGCTCGTCAATGAGCGGAACCCCGTGACCGTCGCCGCGTTGGAGAACGCCGCGAAGCCGCGCCCCATCGATCGTATGGTCTTGTCCGCGGTTTATGCCGACGTCGCCCGTACGATGATCGAGTACGCCATAGGGATGGAAGACTTTCACGAGGAGGCCAATTACCCGGATGAATCTCTGGGCAGCACTCTTTTGAGTCTGTTCGACCGACTTTTCCCGGGGCAGTCGGTGAACGATATTCGTTTGCGACAACGGCAGTCTCCTACCCTCTTCTCGTCCGATCTCCAGGCGGCGGTCAAGATTTTCGAGGTGCAATGATGGGTTTCTTGTACCCGCGCTTGCTCTCTGCGCAGGCGAATCGTCTCTTCGGAGAGTACCGGGAACTATCGTTCGCCGATCTGGAGACCCGTGTTTCCTACTCCCATGACTCGGCGGTGTTCTCCGCCACAGGAGGTGACCGGGTTCCCGAAGAGCGACTGAAGGAGCTGCGTAGGGGCGTGGTCGATCTGGCGACGCGCGCCGGGTTCCCCGGATACTCCGACCGCGTACGCAACGCCGACTTCGATCTGGGGCTCGCCGCTCTGCTGCATGCCGAGATGGGGATGGTGCCGGCGGAGGCCGCATCGCGGGACGTTTGGGCCTTCCTGGCGCTCGTGCTGCTTCCGGACGTCGCGTTCTGGCGTTTCCCACGTCCACCGAAGGACCGTGTCCTGGGGACGGATCTCACCAGGCATGTCTTCGGCCGTCTTTGGTGGAGGGCACAGCTCGTGCACACCTCCGATTCGGATGAGCCGTACAAGGCGCTCGAGATCCTCGGTGAGGCCGCGTTCGACCAGATTTACGCTCGGCGTACGGCGCTCGGTGGCAGCCCGCACCTTGTGCGTGCCATTCTGCGTGTGTGGAATCGGTTGGATCTGACCGGATTCAACGAGCGTGTGACTCTCCGTGATTTCTTGAAACGTCTCCTCCGACTCGCCCCGTTCGTCGTCTTCGACGGTATCGAGGAAGATGCGCTGGACGAAGAGCTGTTCGCGGTCGCAAAGGAGGCGCTCGCCGCGCAGCGCCAGGGTTGAGGAAAGCGACGGAAGAACCTCGGTTGCAGTATTCCCAAGGCGACGTCAAGTGACCGACGACAGGCGATGGCACTCGGTGCGGTCGGCGTCGAAGGCAAAATCCCTTGCAACACGGTCGCGTATCGTCCCTGTCCCAGGGTATCCTGTCGGTCTATAATCGCCCGAACCCGACCTGAATCACAGAGTGGCGTGATTCGCGCCACTTTCCAATGTTGGTCATGAACTCCTGGAGAGCAAGTGCGTCCCGCTCAGATTGTCGACCTGTTTGCCGGGCCCGGCGGCCTCGATGTGGCGGCGGAGAAACTCGGCATCCCGACGGTCGGGATCGAATGGGACGAGTCGGCTCGTGAAACTCGTAAAGCGGCCGGGCTGGCCACGGTTTCCGGAGACGTTCGAGAATTCGGGCCGGAGATATTCCCCGATGCGTCGGTGCTCGCAGGGGGTCCTCCTTGTCAGACATTCACCGTCGCCGGTGGCGGTGCGGGACGCAGGGCGCTCGATGATGTACTCGAATTCGCGAAAAGAGTGGTCTCCCGCGAGAAACGGGAGGATATCGAGGCGGACCTGCTCAAGTTGGAGGATGAACGTACCGGTCTGGTTCTGGAACCGCTCCGCTGGGTGCTGGAGGCGATAGATGGGCCAGGGGATGCGTACGATGTGATCGTTCTCGAACAGGTTCCGGCAGTGCTTCCGGTATGGGAGGCGTATGCGGAGGCTCTGGTCTCCGAAGGGTATTCCGTTGACTGTGGGATCCTGAGAACAGAGGCGTTCGGAGTGCCGCAAACACGCCGGAGGGCTGTACTCGTCGCTCGAGCCGGGGAGGAGGGTGTCTCCCTGCCGGCGCCCACGCACCGTACGTATAGAAAAGGGGTGCCGCGGGCATCCGGTGATTTCCGCCTGAAGCCTTGGGTGACCATGGGTGAAGCACTCGATCGCGAGTACGACTTCTCTGTCGTCTCGAACTATGGCACCGGAGGGGACCCTAAGCTCAGAGGGAGACGGAGTTCAATCGAACCTGCGACCACGGTGACCGGCAAGATATCGCGAAATCGAGTGGTCGCGTCCGACGGCACTGAGCTTCCGCGCTTCTCGGTCGCAGAGGCCGGAATGCTTCAAACGTTCCCCGTCGACTATCCCTGGGCTGGCCGCGACATCGCTCAACAGATTGGAAACGCCGTCCCTCCGAGGCTGGGGATGCATGTTCTCTGTGCCGCCATCGGTCTGGGGATTCCATCTGAAGAGGAACTGGATTCGCTGAGGAACTGGAGGGGTGTGGAAAGTCGTCGTGTGGACCGACCTGATCTGCATGTCGTAACGTGATGCCCATGACGGACCTTCGCCCGACCCAGGCCTCCAGCCCAGGTGTCCGCAAGAGCATGCGATCGAACAAGGGGCGCGACACCAAGCCGGAGCTCGCACTTCGCCGTTCCGTTCATGCGCTGGGCCTTCGCTACCGTGTTTCGAGGCGGCCGCTTCCGGCTCTTCGTCGGACGGCGGATCTGGTGTTCACCCGGGTCAAGGTGGCGGTTTTTCTGGACGGGTGTTTCTGGCACGGATGCCCGGAGCACCATACCGTGTCGGCCACGAATGCAGGATACTGGGCGGAAAAGGTTCGACGTAACCGTGAAAGAGACGCGGAGACTAACCGTCTGCTGGCGGCGGAAGGATGGTGTGTCATCCGTGTCTGGGAGCACGAAGATCCGTGCACTGCTGCCACGGAGATCGCAGCCAAGGTCACGGAGCGGCGAAAGCTCATCCTGAGGAGTGACAGCTGATGGGACGGTGCTCCCCGTCCTCGTAGGGTATTCGGACCGCCTCCGTAGAGCGGGACCCGGTGCGCTCGCCTGGCATGACAAAGGCCGCCGCCTGATCATCGGTCGCTGTGTGTACGGGCGAATCCCAGGCGGCGGCCGGAGCCTCGACTTCGGCCGAACGGCTTCAGCGAACCGTCACTGCGCGTTCGTCATCTTCAGGACGTTGAGGGCCTCGTCGAGCTGCGCCTCGGTCAGGTTGCCCGCCTCGATGTAGCCGCGCTCCAGGACCACCTGGCGGATGGTCTTGCGCTCGGCCAGGGCCTGCTTGGCGACCTTGGCGGCCTCCTCGTAGCCGATGTAGCGGTTGAGGGGCGTCACGATCGACGGGGACGACTCGGCGTACTCGCGGCAGCGCTCCTCGTCGGCCTCGATGCCGGCGACGCAGCGGTCGGCGAAGACGCGGGAGACGTTGGCCAGCAGGCGGACCGACTCCAGGATGTTGCGGGCGATCATCGGCAGCTGCACGTTGAGCTCGAAGTTGCCGCTGGCGCCGCCGAAGGCCACCGCCGCGTCGTTGCCCACGACCTGCGAGGAGACCTGGAGCATCGCCTCGCACAGCACCGGGTTGACCTTGCCCGGCATGATCGAGGAGCCCGGCTGCAGGTCCGGCAGGCGGATCTCGCTGAGGCCGGTGCGCGGCCCCGAGCCCATCCAGCGGATGTCGTTGGCGATCTTGGCGTAGCCCACCGCGATCGTCCGCAGCTGCCCGGACAGCTCGACCAGCCCGTCGCGCGCCCCCTGGGCCTCGAAGTGGTCCCGCGCCTCGCTCACCGGGAGCCCCGTGGTCTGGGCGATCTCGGCGATGACCCGCGGGGCGAAGCCCTCGGGGGTGTTGATGCCGGTGCCCACCGCCGTGCCGCCCAGCGGCAGCTCGGCGACGCGCGGCAGCACCGCCTTGAGGCGCTCGATCCCGTGGCCCACCTGGGCGGCGTAGCCGGAGAACTCCTGGCCCAGGGTGACCGGGGTGGCGTCCATCAGGTGGGTGCGCCCGCTCTTGACGACCCCCGCGAACTCCACGGCCTTGCGGTTGAGCTCGCCCTGCAGGTGCTCAAGCGCCGGAACGAGGTCGTTCACGACCGCCGACGTCGCCGCGATGTGGATCGAGGACGGGTACACGTCGTTGGACGACTGCGAGGCGTTGACGTGGTCGTTCGGGTGCACGTCCAGCCCGGTGGCGTCCTTGGCGAGTGTCGCGATGACCTCGTTGCTGTTCATGTTGCTCGACGTGCCCGAGCCGGTCTGGAACACGTCGATGGGGAACTCGTCGTTCCACTTGCCCTCGGCGACCTCCAGGGCCGCCTGGCGGATCGCCTTGCCGAGCTCGTCGGAGATGACCCCCAACTCGGCGTTGACCTTGGCGGCGGCGGCCTTGATGTGGCCGAGCGCCTCGATGTTCGCGGCCTCCAGCCCCTGGCCGGAGATCGGGAAGTTCTCCACCGCGCGCTGGGTCTGGGCCCGCCACTTGGCCTTAGCGGGGACCTGAACCTCGCCCATCGAGTCGTGCTCGATGCGGAACTCACTCATCGTTGAAAGACACCTCCAGGGAAACCTGCCCCCAAGATTGCCAGAAGCAGGGGTGGCGGGTGGGCCTGCCCCCGCCGGAGCGCAGGGGTGACCTCGTACGACGTGGCGGGGGTCACTCCCTCCGCCGGAGGCGTCGTCCGGCCCCCCGGAAAAACCAGTGGGGCAGACCACGCTATTTCCCTACCGTGGCCATATGCCGTCATCAACGCGAGGAGAACCCTCAGCCCTGTCCCTGCGCGGCGTGGTCAAGTCCTACGGTTCGATCCGTGCCGTGGACGGGCTCGACCTGGAAGTGCCGTCGGGGATCGTCTTAGGCCTCCTCGGCCCGAACGGGGCCGGGAAGTCCACGACCATGCGCATGCTCACCGCCCAGAGCCGAGCGGACGGCGGGGAGATCACCATCCTCGGGCACTCCGTCCCGCGCGAGTCCAAGCGCGCGCGTGCACTCATGGGCGTGGTGCCCCAGCACGACAACCTCGACGAGGAACTGACCGCCGCAGAGAACCTCCAGGTGTTCGCCCACCTCTACCGTGTCCCCCGGGCCGAGAGGGAGGCCGCGGTGGAGCGCGCGCTGCGCATCGCCCACCTCGAGGACCGACGGCACACCCGCGCCGACAAGCTCTCCGGCGGCATGAGGCGCCGACTGCTGATCGCCCGGGGGCTGGTCCACCGCCCCCGCCTCGTCCTGCTGGACGAGCCCACCGTGGGCCTGGACCCACAAGTGCGCCAGGAGCTGTGGGGCCTGGTCTCCTCCCTGCGGGACGAAGGCGTCACGGTCCTGATGTCCACGCACTACATCGAGGAGGCCGAGCGCCTCTCCGACGAGGTCGCGCTGATGGCGAAGGGGAAGGTGGTCACCCGGGGCGCCCCCGCCGATCTCATCGCCCGGTACGCGGGCAAGACCGTCGAGGAGTTCCGCGCCGGCACCGATGGCCACGAGGCCATGGAGCGCCGCGCCGAGGCGGCCGGCCTCCCCACCCGCCGCACCGGCGCGGAGCTGGCCGTCATGCGCGCTGAAGAGATCTCCGAGGAGCTCCGCGGCGAGCTGGGCCGCGGCGAGGTGCGCGCCAGCAATCTGGAGGACGTGTTCGTCACCCTGACCGGGGAGCGTGTGGAATGAGCCTGCAGGAGACCGCTGAGCGCGCTGAGCGGCCCCTCTCGGCCGCAGGGGCGTCCGCGCCCCCGCCCGGCCGCTTCGAGCTCGCGCCGGTGCGGGGCGTGCTGGCCCGCGAGTGGGCGCTGTACCGTCGCAGCTGGAAGCCGACCACCTTCGCCGCCGTGGTGGAGCCGATCATCTTCCTGCTGGCGTTCGGTTTCGGCCTGGGCTCCCTGGTCGGGGTGGTCGCCGGCTACAGCTACCTGGACTTCATCGGCACCGGCATCGTCGCCACCTCGGTGCTGTTCACCTCCATCTACCCCGGCCTGATCGACACCTACGTGCGCCGCGTCTTCCAGCACAGCTACGACGGCATGCTGGCCGCCCCGGTCGACGTGCGGGAGCTGGTGACCGCCGAGGCAGGGTGGATCGCCCTGCGCGCCTCGGTCTACGGCTGCGCCCCGCTGCTGGTGGCGATCGGCTTCGGCCTGCCGCCCGCACCGGGGATGTTCGCGGTTCCGCTGATCGCGCTGGTCACCGGTTTCGGCTTCGGGCTGATGGGGATCTGGATGTCGGCCTTGGTGCCCTCGATCAAGACCATCGACTACATCATCTCGGGGCTCATCACCCCGATCTTCCTGGTGGCGGGGACCTTCTTCCCGCTCGACGAGCTGCCCGGGTGGGCGCAGGGCATCGCCCAGGTCAACCCGCTGTACCACTGTGTGGAACTGGTGCGCGGGGCTGCGTTCGGCATCGACGCGGGGGCCGCGGCCCTCCACTGGGCGGCGCTGTTCGCCTTCGTCGTGGTCGTCTGGGGCCTGGCGGTCTTCCAGATGCGGCGTCGCTTGGTCGACTGACGACGCCGGCTCCCCGTCTCACCCCCGGACGGCCCCGTCAGCCACCCGTCGGCCGTCCGGCGACCGACGGGTGGCCGCTGTCAACATCCTCTGAACAGAGAAGAGGCCGCGCCCTGGAGCCGGAAACCAACCGGACTCCAGGGCGCGGCCTTCTGCGCGTCTCCGGAGGGTGTGGACCCTACCCTGCAGGTCCGCACCTTCAGGCCCGCACTGCGGTCACTCCCCGCTGGGCGCCCACCGCATGTGGGAGGTGACCCGCTCGCCGTCGATGGCCGAGGCGATGCCGAACGCCCCCCACTGGTCGGCGTCGGACTCGCCCCCGGACTCGGCGAAGCTCCGCAGGTCCATGTACATGCCGTAGAAGGCGCTGTCGCTGCCCTCCATGACCTGCTGGTAGATCGGGTCGTCGCCGAGGCGGCCCTGACCGGTGGAGCCGGAGGACACCACCACCGTGTCCCCATCGGAGTCCACCCCGGGCGGGCTGGAGTAGGACCCCTCGGAGGCCTGCGTCACCAGGTCGTCGATCAGCCCTTGGTCGGCGCCCACGGCCCTGTACTGCACCGAGCCGCTGTCGAAGTCCGAGAACGGGTCGTCCAGCCCGCTCTGCAGGTCGCTCAGCCCCACGGCCGTCTGCGTGCCGAGCAGGTCCCCGAAGCCGTCGGGGACGGAGATCCCCATCTCGTCCAGGCCGGCCTCGACCTCGGCCATCTCGTCGGGCATGACGCCGGCCATGTCGTCCCAGGACTGCGCCGACAGCTCGTCCAGCCCGCTGCCGCCGAGGGCGACCGAGGTGTCGTCGGGCAGCTCGGCCATCTCGGTGAGCCCGGTCTGCGTGGTCTCGTAGTCGGCGAGGGCGAAGTCGCCCATCGTGAAGTCGATCACGTCGGCGCGCAGCTCGGCGTAGTCGGACTCGATCGACACCGCGGCCGCGACCCGGCCACCGAACTCCATGCCCTCGAAGTCGGGCCCGCTGGACCCGTAGTCGCCGTAGCCGTCGTCCCACGGGTCGCCGCCGTACGAAGAGCCTCCCGACGACAGCTCCTCCTGGAGCAGGTCGGAGGTGGCTCCCAGGTCGTACCAGCCGGCCGCCAGGCTGTCGTCGGCCACACCGGCCATGTCCGCCGCGTACGTCTCGTTCTCGGCGAGGGAGCCGTCGTCCTCGACCCGCTCGTACATCTCGTCGAGGGCGTCCCCGGAGTCGGCGAAGAAGGCGAACCCGTCGCGCACCTCGCCCGCGGTACCGTCCCCGGCGGTGAGCTCCTTGACCGCATCCTCGGCCGCGGCCTCGTCGGTCGCCGCGACGGCGGCGCCCGCGACGAGCCCGGGTTCACCGCCCTCGGTCTCGGACTTCCACAGGGCGACGCCGAAACGCCCGCCCAGCCAGGGCTCGATGTCCTCTTCGTAGTCCAGGTCGGCTTCGCTGGCCTCGATGATCTCGTCGAAGAGCGCGGCGCCGGGGTCCTCGTCGTCGCCCACCTCGTCCTTGACGGAGTCCGGCAGCTTGCCCATGAAGGACGCGTAGTCCGTCAGCTTGGCGCCCGAGGGCTTGAGGTCGAGGCGCATGAAGGCGACCGAGTCGGAGGGGAGCACGGTCTCCGGCTGCGGCCCGCCGAACAGGCGGGTGACCACCGTGTTGGCGGCCCACACCCCGGAGGCCATCAGCAGCACGCCCAGTCCGGCCGCGACGGGGATCATCCACACGCGGTTGCGGCGCGGAGCCGGGCCCTGCGGCGGCCCGTACGGGGGTCCGGGCGGCGGCCCCTGCGGCGGGAACCCGTGGCCCGCCGGGGGAGGCGCGGAGGCGCCGGGCGGGTACTGCGGCCCGGACGGCTGCCAATGCGGCTGGCCGGGGGGATCGGGGTAGGACATCGGACCTCCGGAGTGCGCTTTTGCCTGTAAGACCGTACCAATGCGCACAGGTCCGAAAGCCCCGGAGCAGGGGTCATACGCCCCTTGAGGCCGGATCAGGCCGGATTGCGGCGAACCCGGCCCCAAGGAGGCGGACCGGGAGGGGTCAGGAGGAGGCCGACGCGAAGTCGACCCCGCTGTAGGTGTCCAGCTTGGAGATCCGGTGCTCGCTGTGCACCTGGCGCACCGTGCCGCTGCGGCCGCGCATCACCAGCGAGTCCGTCATGGCGCCGCCGGCCTCGTAGCGCACCCCGCCCACCAGCTCGCCGTCGGTGATGCCGGTGGCGGCGAAGAACACGTCGTCGGAGGAGACCAGGTCGTCGGTGGTCAGCACCCGGTCCAGGTCGTGTCCGGCGTGCAGGGCCGCGCGCCGCTCCTCCTCGTCCTTGGGCCACAGCCGCCCCTGGATGGTGCCGCCCAGGCACTTCATCGCGCAGGCGGTGATGATGCCCTCAGGGGTGCCGCCGATGCCCAGAAGCAGGTCGGCGCCGGTGCCCGGGCGGGCCGCCATGATGGCGCCGGCCACGTCGCCGTCGGTGATGAACTTGATGCGCGCCCCGGACTCGCGGACCTCCCGCACCAGCCCCTCGTGGCGGGGGCGGTCCAGGATGACCACGGTGACGTCCTGAGGGCTGCCGCCCTTCGCGCGCGCGACCGCGCGGATGTTCTCGGACACGGGCGCGGTGATGTCCACCACGTCGGCCGCCTCAGGGCCCGC
This sequence comes from Nocardiopsis halophila DSM 44494, assembly GCF_000341245.1. Lineage (GTDB taxonomy): Bacteria > Actinomycetota > Actinomycetes > Streptosporangiales > Streptosporangiaceae > Nocardiopsis_A > Nocardiopsis_A halophila. The sequence continues at coordinate 13,320 of NZ_ANAD01000160.1, read as the reverse complement.
GGCCAGCTTCTCCATGTAGAACACGGCCGACGGGTCGAACATGGACCCGCGCGGGCTCACCGCGATCACCGAGATCGCGTTGGGCATGCCCATCGCGGTCAGGCGGGTGCCGTCGATCGGGTCGACGGCGACGTCGCACTCGGCCCCGCTGCCGTCCCCGACCTGCTCACCGTTGTAGAGCATGGGGGCGTTGTCCTTCTCGCCCTCACCGATCACCACCGTGCCCTTCATGGACACGCTGCTGATCAGGTGGCGCATCCCGTGCACGGCCACGCCGTCGGCGCCGTTCTTGTCGCCCCGCCCGACCCACCGCGCGGCGGCCAGCGCCGCCGCCTCGGTGACGCGCACCAGTTCGAGGGCGAGGTTGCGGTCGGGGACGGAGTCATTGCGGGGAGTAGGCGGCGTCGGCTCGCTCATGGGTGGCCTCTCACAAGGGGCGTGAACTGGTGAAGGTGGTGCCCACCGTGGATGTGGGCCCGGGGCAACTCTATTGAACTGGCTTGACGTCCTCTCTAGGGGTGGGCCCCGGGGTGTTCCTCGCGGCTGTAGGAGCGGAGCACGCTGTGGCACCCGCCGGTTGGTGGAGCCGATCGGTGTGTTCTCCGTGTCCCGTCAGTACATCAAGGACCGGGACGACCCCTCCTGAGGGGCGGACGGGTGTCCCGAATCTGATGCGCCCCGGCCCGAAGAATCGGGGCACCTCTGGATCAGACCGGTAGCCTCGTCCTGAGGCGCGCAAGGAGATTAAGGACGGGACGCTGACGTGACAGTCGACAAGGCCGAGACCGAGGGCAGGACGGAGCGCGGCTCCGCGCGTGGCGCGGCGACCCGGAGCGCCCTGCTGGAGGCCGCTGCGCACGTCTTCCGGACGGTCGGGTTCTCCAAGGCGGGCGTCAGCGAGGTCGTCCAGCAGGCCGGGGCGAGTGTCGGCAGCCTCTACCACCACTTCGGAGGCAAGGCCGACCTGTTCCTCGCCCTGTACGAGGAGTTCCAGCAGCGCCAGCAGGAGCGCACCCACGCCGCGGTCAGCAAGGCGCGCGCGGAGGGCGAGACCGACCCGACCCGGCTGATGTACGCGTCGGCCCGCGCCTACCTCGACGGCTGCATCGAGGAGCGGGAGACCACCCGGCTCTTCTTCAGCGGCGACGGGCCGCCCGGCTTCGATTCCCAGCTGCGGGTGCGCCTGCGCGAGTGGACCGACCGCAACGTGGCGCTGTTCCGCAAGGCCGACGAGCCGGTCGACGAGGCGCTGCTCATGGTCGTCAGCGGCGCGATGCTGCTCGCGGTCTCGGAGGTCGTGCACCGCACCGACGACGACGCCCGGCGCCTGGCCGACGACGTCACCGAGCTGCTGTCGGAGCTGCGCCCGCGCCGGCGCGGGCAGGGCGGCACCGAGGCCTGAGCCGGAGGCCGGGCCGCGGCCTGAAGCGGCCTGAAGAGGGCGGAGGGCCACACCGGACCCGGTGCGGGCCACCGCCCGGGGTGCGGCAAGCTGGAACCATCATGAGTACGTACAACCGCGCCGACGCCTCCCTGGGCCCCATGGTGGTGGCGATGGGCGTCATCCTCGCGATCCTGATCCCCATGGCGCTGGTGGTGAAGTGGCGCAGCGGGGAGAACATCCCCAGCGTCGACTACGCCCCCCACGCCGCGGCCATGGAGCAGGAGGCCGACTTCCCCGTCCCCGCGCCGGCGGACCTGCCCGAGGGGTGGGTGCCCACCAGCACGGACATGAGCGCAGACGGCGGGGCCTCCTGGACGGTCGGGTTCGCCACCCCGCAGGACCGCCACGCGGAGTACCTGGTCACCGGGGACGAGGAAGAGGCCATGGCGGCCGCCTCGGGGGAGTCCGACGGGACCGCGGAGGCCGGCGGGCGCGACTGGGAGCGCCGCGGCGCGGATTCCGAAGGCGACCGGGCCCTGCTCCACCGGGGCGAGGACGGTGCGTTCCTCGTGGTCAGCGGCGGAAGCGGATACGGCGAACTCGAGGAGCTGGCCGGGAGCCTGGCAGAGGGCTGATCGCCCTTGACTCTGTGCTTATATCGGGCGGGTAGCGTTTCGGTGACAGCCACATACCAGGGCGCGAACACGCCCGGCACGGAGCGGACACCATGATGGACGGCATACTCGACTGGCTTAAGGGACTCTTCGGCGATTCCGCCCAGGAGGCGGTCGACACCCTGCAGGGAACGGCCCAAGAGCAGGGGCAGCAGGTCACCGAAGAGGCGCAGGGCTACGCCGAGCAGGCCCAGGACGCTGCGGGAGGCCTGGGGGACCAGGCGCAGGACGCCTACGGGGAGGCCGCGGGCGGCCTGCAGGACCAGGCGCAGGAGTACACGGACCAGGCCCAGAGCGCCGGGGAGTCCGTTCAGGACGTCGCCCAGGACCCGACGGCCGCCGCAGAGGACGCGTTCCGGAACGGGACCGAAGGCGAACGCTGACCTCAACGCCCGATGCGCACGACGCGCTTACCGTTACGGGCCTTCACACACGTGATGGGGCCGCTCCCTCAGGGAGCGGCCCCATCGTCGTGTCGTGCCTGGCCTCTCGGGCCGTGCCGAGCGGCGCGGGGTCTCGGCCCCGCCGTCAGACGGTCTCGGCACGCAGGTCGCGCCGCAGCTCCTTGGGCAGGGAGAAGGTCAGGCTCTCTTCGGCGGTCGTGACCGTCTCCACGTTGTCGAACCCGTGGCCGGAGAGCTGGTCGAGCAGCTCGCGCACCAGGATGTCGGGGACCGACGCGCCGCTGGTGACGCCGACGGTCGAGACGCCCTCCAGCCAGGACTCGTCCATCATCGAGGCGTTGTCGATCAGGTGGGCGGAGGTGGCGCCGGCTTCAAGGGCGACCTCCACCAGGCGGACCGAGTTGGAGGAGTTGTCCGAGCCGACCACGATCACCAGGTCGCACTCGGGCGCCATCGACTTGACGGCGTCCTGCCGGTTGGAGGTGGCGTAGCAGATGTCGTCGCTGGGCGGGTCCAGCAGGTTGGGAAACCGCTCGCGCAGGGCGTCGACGGTCTGGTTGGTCTCGTCCACCGAGAGGGTGGTCTGGGACAGCCAGGAGACGTTGTCGGGGTTGCGCACCTCGACCTGGTCGACCTGGTCAGGGCTCTCGACGATCTGGATGTGGTCGGGGGCCTCGCCGCTGGTGCCTTCGACCTCCTCGTGGCCGATGTGGCCGATGAGGACGATGTCGCGGTCCTGGGAGGCGAAACGCTGCGCCTCCTTGTGCACCTTGGTCACCAGGGGGCAGGTCGCGTCGATGGTCTTGAGGCTGCGCTTCTCCGCCTCCTCGTGGACCATGGGCGAGACACCGTGCGCGGAGAAGACGACGATCGCGCCCTCGGGGACCTCGTCGGTCTCCTCGACGAAGATGGCGCCGCGCTTCTCCAGCGTGCTGACCACGTGGGTGTTGTGCACGATCTGCTTGCGCACATAGATCGGCGCGCCGTACTGCTCAAGGGCCTTCTCGACCGTGACGACAGCGCGGTCCACCCCGGCGCAGTAGCCGCGGGGGTTGGCGAGCAGGACACGGCGGCGATTCGTCGCAGTCATGACCCCATCCTAGGGGGCGTGGGCCGCATGGGCGTCCTGATGTCGTCATCGCCACAAGACGGCCGGCGGCCCGCAGCGCGCGGGCCGCGGACGGGAAGCGCTGTGCAGCACCGGCGGAGGTGGGATAACGGTCAGCGATCGGTTCCGTCCCGAGATGGCGAATTCGTTCCCATTACGGGCCGGTTCAGGGGAGCCTGACTCCCCTATCCTGGTTGACTTGCGTACCCCCGTACGCCTATACCCCCGATAGCAGCCCATCCCCCGTACAGCACGGCGACAGCGGCAGGAGCCCCAGACCAATGTCGAACGCCTCGACCGTCAGCAAGCTCGTGACCATGGTGAAGGGCATCTTCGGGCGCAAGGAGAAGGCGGAGCCGACGGCCCCGGCCGCCGCTCCCTCGGAGAAGCCCGCGGCCCCCGAGCAGCCGGCGGAGCCGACCGCCGCCGAGACGGCGGAGACGAAGGCCGAGGCGGCCGAGCAGACGGCGACCGCGAAGGCCGCCCCTTCCGAGGAGGAGGCCCGCACCGAGGAGGGGCCGGGCGCGCAGGAGACCCCGGAGAAGGCCTCGGATGAGAAGGCCACGGAGTCCTCGGTGAGCGGCCAGGAGCCCGAGCAGGCCTCGAAGCCCGAGAAGCTGGTCGAGCCGGAGGAGCGCGAGGCGGTCGCCGAGGAGCTGTCCACCAACGAGGACGACACCCAGGTCGCCAGTGACGAGGTCCTGCAGAAGGTCCGCAAGGAGTCCGCGCCGACCGCCGAGGACCTCCCCGTCCCCGGCTACGACGAGCTGACCCTGCCCTCCATCCGCGCGCGCCTGCGCAAGCTCACCATCGACGAGGTGCGCCAGCTGCGCGCCTACGAGGTCGCCCACCAGGAGCGCCCGGAGTTCGTGAAGATGTACGACAACCGGATCACCAAGCTCCAGAACGCCGAGTAGCGCGGCCCTCTTCCCGAACGGGGGCGTGAGCAGGAGCGTGTGGCGCCCCGCAGGGCCCGGTTCGTCCCGTCAGCGCTTCACCAGCGCGTTGCGCAGGCCGAGGTCGGCAGGGAACGGGGCGAGGTAGGTCTGTTCCCGAGCCCAGGCGACCCCCTCCGCGGCGCAGTGGTGGCGGACCAGAGCGACGGGAAGTGTCAACGGGACGAGCCCCTGGCGGTAGGACTCGATCGCGTCGAGGATGTCGTGCCTGCGTTCGTCGTCCAGGTGGTCGCTCACCATCCCGAAGACGTGCTGCAGGACGTTGACGTGCCGTCCGGGCGTGGCCTTGTGCGTCAGAGCCTTCTGGAATCCCTCCCGGTACTCGCGGGCCAGCTCGGTCCGCTCGCGGGCGCCCGCCTGCGCGACCGTTCTGCCGAGCGACCGGTAGGCCTCCGGCGAGTGCGCCATGATCTGCAGCTTGTGGCGGGCGTGGAACTCCACGAGGTCCTTCGGCCGCCAGTCCCCGGAGAGCAGGTTCCTCAGCCGGGCGTGGGCGAACACCCTCTCGACGAAATGGTCGCGCAGGTCCGCGTCGGAAAGCCTGCCCTCCTCCTCGGTCGGCAGCCAGGAGACGAGGGTGGTCAGTCGGTCGGCGTAGGCTCCGCGCCCCTTCCCGTCGACACGCTTGCCGTCCTTGAACACCGGCAGACCGAACATGCCGCAGCTGGGCGACTTGTTCTTCAGCACGTATCCGTCGAGGCCTTCCAACTGCTCCCTGCGGCGGTCGGCGATCCCGCGCAGCGCATCGGTGTGGTCGGTCCCGCTCTTGGACGCGACCACGCGCGGACCTGCGTGGGAACGCTCCAAGCGAAGCGTCTCGCGCGGCACCCCCAGACCGATCTCCTCCTCAGGGCAGACGGGGACCCAGTCCACGTGGTCGCCCAGCCGATCGGTGAGGAACCGGTCCCGGCAGTGGCCGCCGTTGTAGCGCACGGGTTCGCCCAGGAGACAGCTCGATACGCCGATCCTGGGGCGATCCGCGGGCTCGTTCAGCTCCGCCTGATTCTGGTCGTCTGTGACCGAACGGTCGCTCATGGTTGTCAGAATACGTCGAGTGGCTGCGCAGGGCGGCTGCTTGACGCTTCGGGGGGACAGTGCGCACGTCGGTCATGCTCTTCACACGCGACCTGAGGGTCGAGGACAACCCCGCGCTCGCCGAGGCGGCCCGGAGCGACCGGGTTCTGCCCCTTTTCGTCGCCGATCCCTGGATCCTGGAGCGCAGCGCCCGCAACCGGGTCGCCTTCCTGGCCGAAGCGCTCGCCGAACTGGACCGGGAATTGCGCGCGCTGGGTGGCGGGCTGGTCGTGCGCCGGGGGGAAACGGTCGCAGAAGCCTTGCGGGCTGCGAACACGGCGGGCGCCGACCGCATCCACCTGGCCGAGGACGTCGGGGCTTTCGCGGGCCGGCGCGCGCAGCGTCTGACCAAGGAGGCCGCGCAAGCCGGCATCGAGGTCGTCGGTCACCCAGGGGTCACTGTGGTCCCTCCCGGAAGCCTTCTGCCGTCTGGAGGAGGAGACCACTACAAGGTCTTCACTCCGTATTGGAAGGCCTGGGAGGTGGCCGACAGGCGCGCGGAGGCCCCAACGCCTCCGTCCCTCCGCCTGCCCGACGGCGTGGAGGAGGATGGCTCGCTGTATCCGGATCCGACCCGGGAAGGAATCGGTGTCCTGTCGCCGGGGCGGATGCACGGCGGGGCCGACTCCGCCGAACGCCTCCGGGCTTGGCTAGCGGATGGGATCGCCTTGTACGAGAAGCACAGGGACGACCTCGCCGCCGACGCCACGTCACGCCTGAGCACCGATCTCAGGTTCGGCCGTGTCTCCCCGCTCGTACTGGAACGCGCCGCGCACCGGCAGGGAGAGGCGGGAGGCGCTTTCGTCCGCCAGCTGGCCTGGAGGGACTTCCATCATCAAGTCCTCGAGGCGTTTCCTGCCCTCCCCCGCGCCGACTACCGTCCGCGGAACGCGGAGTGGCACGACGACGAGGAAGCGTTCGCGGCTTGGGCCGAGGCGCGCACCGGTCTGCCCATCGTCGATGCCGGCATGCGGCAGCTGCTCCATGAAGGCTTCATGCACAACCGGGCCCGACTGATCACGGCGGGCTACCTGACCAGGATCCTGCGCGTGCACTGGAAGCGGGGGGCCGACCACTTCCATGCGCTGCTGACCGACGGGGACCTGGCCGACAACTACGGGAACTGGCAGTGGGTCGCCGGGACGGGCAACGACACACGGCCCAACCGTGGATTCAACCCGGTGCGGCAGGCGCTGCGCTATGACCCGCAGGGCGAGTACGTGCGCCGGTACGTCCCCGAACTCGCCCATGTTCCCGGAAGCGACGTCCACGAGCCCTGGAAGCTCCCCGGCGTCGCCTACCACCCGCCCCTTGAGACGCCGGCCTGACCGGGTCCCTTCGGGACGCGGCGTTCAGGTGGCGGCTGCGATGTCCTTGGTGAGGATCGAAAGCGCATCGGGAAGCGTGGTCGCACACGCGTCCGACATGCCGCCGACCCCCGTCCGCCAGCCGAGGCCCGCCGTCATGAGCAGGGTGGACTCGCGGGGGCCGGCCGAGGCCCTGCGGACGGCGCAGAGTGCCTCGGGGTCGGCCGACTCCGGCCGGTGGGACCAGACCACGACGGCCTTGGGGGCCGTGCGCCGGACGGCCGCTTCGATCGCGGCGATGGGCGCCGCTGCGCCGATCATGCGCCAGGCCACGCCGTTCTCGCTGAGCGCTGCGGCCAGCGCCTCCAGCGGCAGGGTGTGCAGCTCCTCGGGTGTGCAGGCCAGGAGGACGTGACGCCGGTCGGGGATCCTCGGGCTCCGGTGCGCCCGCCGCAAGGACGAGGAGATGCTCCAGGAGAGCATGTGCTCGACCTCCACGAACCGCTGAGTCGCGGCCCAAGCCGAGCCCATCCCGAAGAGGACGGGGCGGGCGACCTCGTCCCAGGTGTCCACGACACCGCGCGTCCTGAGGCGGTCTTCCAGCACGTCCTCCACCGTTGCGGCGTCCATCCGGATGGCGGCGTGGGTCACGCCGTGCAGCGCCGCTGAGGCGCTCCTCTCCGTACCGGAGGCCGGACCCCGCTGTGCGGGAACGCCGGGGGCGGCAGCGGGCTCGGAGGCAGGGCCGGATGCGGCCCGGGCGGCGGCATCGGCGGGTGTCATGCCCTCGGCGACCATGCGGCACATGTCGGTGAGCCGCCGCAGGTCCTCAGGGGTGTAGCGGCGGTGGCCCCCGGGCGAGCGGCCGGTGGCGCCGATTCCGTACCGGCGGTCCCAGCTGCGCAGCGTGGGCGGTGCGACGCCCAGCAGGTGCGCGACGGCGGAAGGGGGGAGGAGCGGTTCCATGGCGGTCCCCGAGTCGATGCGGAATCGATGCGCCTTGCCCCGCAACTCTAGGGCGCACAAGGCTGGGGGGCATCCGGTTCGGGGAGTCCGGAGCGGCACCTCCGTTGCGCCGCTTCGGGCCGGAGTGCCGCCGGAGAGCCGCCGCAGTGCGCCGCGAGAGTTGGAGGGGAGCGGCGTGGTGGCGGCTCGGGCCCCGCTCGCCCGACGGCAGGCCGTGCCGGTGCGGTCGGCGCTGGGATGCGCCCCGTCTCGACCGCACCGGCGCGGAACCCTTACACCGGGCCCGGTCAGGCCCCTGGGACAGAGACGCTCGCCGCCCCGTCGTCCAGCTCGAAGAAGCGGACGAGGTGGTGGCTGGAGCAGATGGTGTCGGGGAAGTAGGGGCCGCTCTGGCCGCACTGTTCAGGGCCGCTTTGGCAGGGTCGTCGGTGCCCGGGGCGGACATTGATGGCGCTTGGGGAAGCGGGCCGTCCCTGCCTGCCCTGACTTGCGATCAGCCCTCGACGATGGCCCTGAGGGCGGCGACGTGCGCGCGGTAGGCGGCGCGCCCCTCCTTGGTGAGCGACAGCCAGACCCGCTGCCTGCTGTTCCGCTTGGCACGGGTCTGCTGCACGTAGCCCTCGTCCATCAAGGCGCTGACCTGTTTGCTCAGGACCGAGGCGCTGACGCCGAGTTTCTCCTGGACGGTCGCGAATTCCACCTGTCCGGCCGCCCCGGCGGCGTCGAGCGCGGCGCAGATCTTCAGCCGGTTCGGCGGGTGAATGGTCGGGTTGAAGCCGTCGATCGGGGATTCGGTGGCGGACCCTGCCGCGGGCTCGGCGCTCACGAGGACGTGTCCCGGCGGTAGAAGGGGCTGGTCCGGCGGTGGTAGGGCCCGAAGGCGGCGATGAGCGCGCCGACCGCGACGCTCAGGGCGACCCAGACCCACGCCGAGTCGACCACGAGGTAGACGGCCGAGGCCGCGACCAGCAGCACCCCTGCGGGGACGAAGACCGGCCAGGTCTCGCGCCAGGTGAGCCAGCGCAGGACGCCCATCTGCTTGACCCCGTAGTGCGCGATGAGGGCGATGGCGACGAGGAAGGCGGCCATCCCGCCGAACGTGGCGCCCACGCCCACGGCGGTGTCGGGCAGCAGGGTGATCAGGCCGTAGGGGGCGACGACGGCGCCGAGCGCAGGGAAGTACCAGGCGGGCACCTTGACGGCCGCGACGTCGGACGTGAGCTGCTCTGCCTCGCGGAGGACCGCGGCGGCCTCGTCGGCGGAGGGGCGGGGCCTGTGCGGATCATCGGTTTCCATGCTAGAAAGTGAAGCGTTGATTTTCCGGATCGTCAAGTGACGGAAACGGGCCGCCCGCGTCTGGCCGGCGTTCGCCTTCGAACGCCGGCCTGGACGGGGCGCGGTGCGGCCCGGCAACGCCCCCTTGCCCCCCGTCTGAACGTCTGGAGAGCACCGTGTCCGCGAACGCCCCCACTGCGAACAAGACGTCCCCTGCCCCCGCCACCGGTACCGCGCTCTTGATCACGGCCGTTGTCGCCCTGTTCTCGTCCTCCCTGTTCGATGGGGGCCTGCAGATCGCGCTCATCGTCTCCGCCGTTGTCGCGATCTTCGCCGCGAGCGTGATCTTCGGACGCAATGCCCGTACCGCCAGGAAGAAGTGACCCTGCCGCCGGTCGGACCGAAGCGCGGCGTCGCGTGCGGCCCGGTGCCTGCATCAGTGCTCGGCGATCCGGACGGGAGGGACGCACACAGCGAACCCGTAGCGGAGTGACGCCGAGCGCGCCGCGCTTCGGTCATGCGCGGTGATGCGTCGGTCGAGCCCTCGTGAACGCCCTCGGCCGCAGAAGGAAATCCCGAGGGTGTCCCGTTCCGGAGCCCGCTCCGGCGACAGGGCGTCGGCGTGCCAGGAAGGGGCGGCGTAGCCGGTGACCCGCCCCAGGCTGCCTGCCGGGGGCGGGGCCCGCAGGTCAGGGGAGTAGGCGGCGACGAGAGGGCGGGGCGGTTCCGCTGGGCCGCTGGTCGGCCGTCGGGCCGGTGGTGGTGCGGGCAAGTGCCCGGGGCGAGTCGAGGATTCGCCCCAAGGGCGCCTCGGGGGCATCGAGAGTGGTGAAATCGCCACCTGATGTGCGATTTCGTGGTGAATCCACCACTCTCGATGAGCCACCATGCTCCGTACGCGGCAGGGTCCCGTACGGCGGCCCCGGCCGGTCGCCACCGGTGCCCGACGATCCTCTTCGTCTCGATGGCCTCCGCTGGAGTGGTGTCATCTCCGGCCGACCGGTTCAGCGCCATCGTCACGGCTCTGAGCCGGGCCCGAGCCGCCTTCGGAGGCCTGACCGGCGCCCCGCCCGCCGACGTCGGGCACGGCCGCCGACAGTTGCACCACTCCAGCGGATGCCCTCCTCGTCTCCTCCGCGACGGCCGACTCCGGCCACCGCCGCGCGCGTCCCCCGTCCCCACCTGCGGAGTCGCGCGGCTCGCCCTCGCAGTCCGTGGCGGCCGTCACGGACCGGCATATTCTGGCCCGGGACGACCCCGTCGTGCCCGGCCCGTCCGGGCGGAGAGCGAGGAGGCTCGGCATGCGCAAGGCCCTGGTGCTCGGTGGCGGAGGGATCACCGGGATCGCCTGGGAGATCGGCATCCTGTCCTGGCTCCAGGAGGCCGGGCTGGACCTCGCCGACGCGGACCTCGTCGTCGGCACCTCCGCCGGATCGGTGGTCGGCGCGCAGATCACCTCCGGCATGCCGCTCGCCAAGCTCTATGAACGCCAGCTGGCGCCCCCGAACGGGGAACGGTCCGCACACATCTCCCGGGCCCGGCTGCTCCGCTTCGCCTGGTACTACCTGGCCGAGCGCGACCCCGACCGGGCCCGGGCGCGCATCGGCCGCGCCGCCCACCACCGGTCCAGCGCCTCCATCGCCGACCGCCGCGCCGTCATCGCGGGCCGCCTGGTCTCCCACGCCTGGCCCGACAGCGACCTGCGCATCACCGCCGTCGACGCCCACACCGGCGGCCGCAAGGTGTTCGACCGCCACAGCGGGGTGCCCATCGTGGACGCGGTCACGGCCAGCTGCGCCGTGCCGGGGGTATGGCCGCCGGTGCCGGTCGGTGCCTCGGTCTACATGGACGGCGGCGTGCATTCGGCCGCCAACGTCGACGTCGCCGCCGGGTACGACCGCGTGGTCGTCCTCGCCCCGATCGCCGGCGGCGCGGGCCCCGTGCGGGGACCCGCCGACCAACTGGCCGAACTCCCCGGACAGCCCCGCACCGCGCTGATCACTCCGGACCGGGAGGCGGTGGCGGCCTTCGGCGGCAACCTCCTGGACCCGCGCTACCGCGCGCCGGCAGCGCGCGCGGGACGGACCCAGGCCCCGGACGTCCTGCGCGCGGTCGGCGAGGTCTGGGACAGCTGACCATGCCAGGAAGGGGAAAGCGCGTCGGGGGCCACGGCCCGCCGGACGGGGAACGGTCGTCGGGCTCCTCTAGGCTCTGACGCATGGGTATGGAGAGCACCCCCGAAGCGCCGCAGCCGGTGCGCGTGGTGATGCAGGCCGTCGGCGGGTGGATCGGGCGCCTCGGCCGGATCTGGGTCGAGGGGCAGATCGCCGAGCTGAACCGCCGAGGCGGCACCGCGTTCATCACCCTGCGTGACCCCGTCGCGAACGTGTCGGCGCGCGTGGTGTGCCCGATGCGGGTCCTGCAGGCGACGACGCCGGTGCCGGAGCCGGGCGCCCGTGTGGTCATCCACGCCAAGCCCGACTTCTACGTGGCGCGCGGGACGTTCTCCCTGCTGGCGCTGGAGATCAGGCACGTGGGGCTGGGAGAGCTGCTGGCCCGTCTGGAGCAGCTGCGCAAGACCCTGGCCGCAGAAGGCGTCTTCGACGAGGCGCGCAAGCGCGCGCTGCCGTTCCTGCCGGGCACGGTGGGGCTGATCTGCGGACGGGACTCGGCCGCCGAGCGCGATGTGCTGGAGAACGGGCGCCGCCGCTGGCCGGCGGTCCGCTTCGAGGTGCGCGAGGTGGCGGTGCAGGGCGACCGTGCGGTGGGCGAGGTGACCGAGGCGCTCAAGGAGCTGGACGGGCATCCCGGCGTCGACGTCATCATCATCGCGCGCGGCGGAGGGAGTCTGGAGGACCTCCTGCCGTTCTCTGACGAGGCGATGGTGCGCGCCGTGGCGGCGGCGGGCACGCCGGTGGTGAGCGCCATCGGGCACGAGCAGGACACGCCGCTGCTGGACTTCGTGGCCGACGTCCGGGCCTCGACGCCGACCGACGCGGCGAAGAAGACCATCCCGGATGTGGGGGAGCAGCTGGAGCTCATCCGGGGGCTGCGCCACCGCGCGCGCAGGGTGATCGAAGGCGGCATCGCCCGGGAGCTGTCGTGGCTGGAGGGGATGCGGTCGCGTCCGGTGCTGGCCAACCCGGTGCAGGAGATGGACCGGCTGACCGAGCAGGTGACGGGGCTGCGGGACCGCGCGCGCAGGTGCGTGACGGTGTCGCTGGACCGGGCGGGCGACGACTTGAGGCACACCCGCGCGCGCTTGCACGCGCTGTCGCCTGCGACCACGCTGGCGCGGGGCTACGCGATCGTTCAGGGGCCTGACGGGGGCGTGGTCCGCTCGGCCGACGAGGTGGGCCAGGGCGACGAGCTGCGGCTGCGATTCGCGGAGGACAGCCTGACGGCCGTCGCGGGCGAGAAGACGGACGAGACCGGGGACGAGTGAGGGACATGCCGAAGAAGAGCACCGCCGAGGCTGAGGCGCCGGAGAAGCCGGACGAGAAGACGACGGGTGAGGAACCGGAACTCAGCTACGAGGAAGCGCGCGAGGAACTGGACTCGGTCGTCCGCCGATTGGAGTCGGGCGGCCTGACCCTCAAGGAGTCGCTGGCCCTGTGGGAACGCGGGGAGCAGCTGGCGAAGACGTGCGAGCAGTGGCTCGAGGGGGCGAGGGCGAAGCTGGCGGTCGCCATGGAGGAGAACACCCCGGAGAACGGAGCCGAGAACGAGGGCGACGCCCCGTTCTAGATTGAGCACGAGCACAACTCAACAGCGGCGCGTTCGAGGATGAGGCCGGAATCAGTCCGCGTTCGATCGCGAATGCATAACGCCCTGCAGCGTTGCAGGCGGCGAAGGGAGAGCCCCGCGCCAGCGGGGATGGACCGACCACACGACAGGGGGCGGACACTTCCCCGGGCCTGCTTGCCGGGTGGCGGGCCGCCTGGGGTCGGGGTGGGCGGCGGCGACGACGGAGCAGCAGGTGCCCCGCTCCGGCCCGCTTGCCGGGCGGCGGGCCGCCTGGGGTCGGGGTGTCCGGCGCCGTGGTGCGGCTTGCGCCCGCTCCCGTGCCGGTCCCGGGAGAAGCGGCCCTGGAACCGCGCCTGCAGGGCCGTTCCCCCTCCGGGAGGGAGGGAAAGCCTTCGCATTCCGGACATGCCGGGCGCGTTTTCCTT
>NZ_ANAD01000159.1 GCF_000341245.1 Nocardiopsis halophila DSM 44494 | reverse complement strand
GTGGGCTCCTCGATCGACCTGTCGTTGCAGTACTACCTCTGCCAGGCGTAGACCGCCGACAGCGGGATGTTCTTGAACTTCTCCCACTTCGGCTTCAGCTGTAGCCAGCGGTCGTCGATGATGCCCTCGTGCATCTCGGCCAGCCGCCATCCTGCGGCCACGCCCGCGCGTACGTGGTCGCTGACCAGGTGCACGTGGGTCTGGATCGCGTACGACCGGCCCTCGCCGTCCGTGTAGTGGGTCGGCATCCCCGCCGTGATCATGAACTGCGGGTGGTAGGTCACGATCACCATCCACCCGCCGGGCCGCGCCAGGCGCGCCGCCTCCTCGTACAGCGGACCCACATCCGGCAGGTGCTCGTCGATCAGCGAAGAGATGACCAGGTCGTAGGCGCCGCTCTCCAAACCGCTCTCGGTCGCGTCGGCGACGCCGAGGCTCTCGTGGGCCCCCTTCTGCTTCGCGATCTCCAGCATCTCGGGCGTCAGGTCGACCCCGTCGATCCGTTGCGCGCCCTTGCCGTGCAGCCACTCGCCGGTCCGGCCCGTCCCGCACCCAAGGTCGGCCGCGCGCCGCACCGACGCCCACTCCGGCCCGGTCAGGCGCTCCAGAAGGTCGATGTCCATCAGGTCCTCGACCGTGCGCTCGTACGTCTGTGCCCAGGCGCCGTACCCCGCCGCGACGTCGACGGTCTCGTACCCACGGGTGTCGAATTCGGAGAAGGGGATCATGCCGGGCAGTCTGCCAGCGCACTTCGAGAGCCGACACCGGTTTTCCGCGTGCTCCCGGCTCTCTGCTGCTCTCCCCGGCTCCGCTCGGCCTCGGCCCTTCGAAGTGACCAGAGACCTCAGGCACTCAGGACGCCACCGGCCTCAGGTGCGCGGCCGGCGCCCGTTGAGTTCGTCGCTGAAGTCCCGCACGTTGGACGGCAGTCCGCGGAACACCGCGATGATCAGCACCAGCGCCGTGCCGAGGAACAGCCACGGGGCGATGTCGGCCAGCCGTGTCCCCATGCCGAGCGCCAGCCCGCGCACGAAGCCGTTGCTTCCCAGCGTCAGGACGCACTCCGCCGCCACCGCGGCCGTGAAGTAGGCCAGCGGAGGGCTCACCGTCAGGCCGAGCAGGTCCGACGGCCGCACCAGCAGCGCCGCCGCCACGCACGCGACCACGAACGCCCCGCCGTTGAGGAAGGTCCACCCGGTGGCCTCCGCCGCCAGCGCGGCCGACAGGCTCGCGGCCATGATCACCAGGACGCCGCCGCGCCCGGTCAGCCGGACGCCGCCGCTCTGCTGCGCCTTGGTCTGTGCCTTGTTCTGCGCCTTCTTCGGGCGGGCCGGCGCCGCGGCCGGATTCGGCTTGGTGCCCTTCCCGCCCCTCCCGGTCGCCCCGGGCTTCGTGGTCGTCGTCGCAGCCACCTGCCGCCCCCTCTTCGGCGTGCCCTTCGTGCCTGCGGCCGCCCCCTTGCCTCCGTGCCGGCGGGGCGGCGGAGGCACGAAGAAGGGAGCCCGAGGGTCCTCGGGCGTCTCCGTGTTCCGCGTGGCCATACCCGCACGCTCCCTTGTATGACTCACAGTGTTCAGTGTGTCACTCGTGGTGAGTATTCTTGCTCTTTCTCGGAACTCGTGTCGTCCCCGTCTTCCGGATCCGATGGCCCGAAGGCGCCTCCGTACAGTTCGACGCGGGTCGTGTCCGAGCGGTCGTCCGTCTCCTCGTGCCCGTTTCCGGCCTGCACAACCGTGGCTTCCGGCCCTGGCCGATCCAGGCCGGACGCGTGCTCCGCGCCTCCTTCGGCCACGTTCTCCGCACCCTTGACGCCCCCGGCTGCTCCGGCGCCCCCAGCGCCCTCCGCGGCCCGCGCCGCAGCGTCCGTCAGCTCGGCCGACGCCAGCGGCCGTGCCTGCTCCTCGATCCCCCGCGGGGCGTCCAGCTCGTCCTCGACCAGCCCCAGCTCCTCGAAGCGCCGCGCCGTCACCAGCACCCGGCTCTCCAGCGAGCCCACCGTCTGGTTGTAGGAGGCCACCGCCCGCGAGAGCGCCCGGCCCAGCCCGTCCACGTGGCCGCCCAGCGTCGCCAGCCGCGCGTGCAGCTGCTTGCCCAGCTCGAACACCGCGCGCGCGTTCTCGCTCAGCGCCTCCTGCTGCCAGGCGTACTGGGCCGTCCGCAGCAGCGACACCAGCGTCGTCGGCGTCGCGATGTGCACACGCCGCCCCATCGCGTACTCCAGCAGTCCCGCGTCCTCCTCCAGGGCCGGGGCCAGGAACGCCTCCCCGGGGATGAACAGCACGACGAACTCGGGCGCCGGGTCGAACGCCTTCCAGTACGCCTTGCCCGAGAGCTGGTCGACGTGCGCCCGAAGGTGCCGGGCGTGGGCGCGCAGCCGCTCGGCCCGTACGTCCTCCTCGTCGGTCTCGGCCGCTTCCAGGTAGGCCGCCAGTGACACCTTCGAGTCCACGACGATGTTCTTGCCGCCGGCCAGGCGCACTACCATGTCCGGCCGCTGGAGCCCGTCGTCGGTGCGGACGCTCGCCTGCTCGTCGAAGTCGCAGTAGGAGCTCATCCCGGCCATCTCGGCCACGCGCCGCAGCTGCATCTCTCCCCAGCGCCCGCGCGCTTCGGGGCGCCGCAGGGCCGTCACCAGCGCGCGCGTCTGGTCGCGCAGCCGGTCCGACCCCTCCCGCACGAACTCGACCTGCTTGGCCAGCTCGGCGTGGGCGGCCTTGCGCCCTGCGTCCGCCTCCCGCAGCTGTCCCTCGACCTTGGCCAGCGCCTGCTGCAGGGGCTCGACGAGCTTCTCCACGGCCTGGCGCCGCTGCTCCATGTCCTGGCCTGCCTCGGCGCCCACGGCCCGCATCCGGCCCTCCGCCAGCTCCAGGAAGCGCTGACTGGTGGTGTCCAAGGCCTCCGCCGACAACGCGCGGAACCGGTCGCCCAGCTGCTCCTCGATGTAGGCGGCGCGCTCCTCGGCGGCCCGCGCCCGGGCGTGCGTCTCGGCGGTGCGGCTGCGGGCCAGCATCCACCCCAAGGCCGCCCCGATGGCCAGTCCCACCAGAAGCACCAGGATCATCTCAAGGCCGTTCATGGCGGCCTATGCTCTCAATCCTCGGCGTCCCGGGCCTTTCCGCCACGCGCGGGACCGGTCAGGACATCCATCAGGGTGCGCACGAGACGGGGCATGTCGACCGCGCCGGGGTCGTGCAGCCACTGTGTCTGCAGTCCGTCCATGGCGGCGATGAGCAGGGCGGCCGCCTCGTCGGGCCCGACCCCGGACGGCAGCCGGTCGCCGTGCTCCTTGCGGATCCGCCCTTCCACCTCCCCGCGCAGCCGCTCGAAGCGGTCGCGGAAGTACTCCTGCGCCGGGTGGCCCTCGGTGACGGACTCTGCGCTGAGCACCGTGTACACCTGCACGATGCCGGGCCGCTCCACGTTGCGGCGCACGACCTCGGCCAGGTCCACGCGCCCGTCCTCCTCCGCTGCCGCGTCCGCGTCCACCTCGTCGCGGCGGTTGAGCAGGGCGACCAGGAGCGCCTGCTTGCTGGGGAAGTAGTGCAGCAGGCCCTGCTGCGTCAGGCCCGCCCGCTCGGCGACCTTGGCCAGCGAGGTGCCGTTGTAGCCGCCGGCGGCGAACTCGTCCAGTGCGGCGTCGAGGATCGCGTCCCGCCGCCCGCCCGGTGCGTACCCGGGACGACGCCGCCCCCGCTCTGCTGCCATCGCGCCTGTCCCTTCGCTCGGTGCCGTGAGAGTACCCGGACCCCTCTGATGCCCGCATTCGCGGTGCACCGCCCCAGGGGGCTGGCACGCCGCCGGGACGCGGCCTAGACTCGGCGAAGCAGGCACCTACCGAGTACTCGGTAAGTGAACTGTGCCACCCGCGCCAGGCGGCGCGCCGACCCCGAGGGGGAACCGCCATGCCCGCACCCGCACCGAAC
>NZ_ANAD01000158.1 GCF_000341245.1 Nocardiopsis halophila DSM 44494 | reverse complement strand
CCCCGGGGGGGAACCCGCCATGCCCGCACCCGCACCGAACGGATCCGCAGCAGACGAGCGGCGGGAGCGCCGCGTCGACGAGGCGCTCGCCCGGCTCGACCTGGAGGGCAAGGTGCGCCTGCTCTCCGGTGCCACGGCGTGGGCGCTCGCCCCCGCCCCCGAGATCGGTCTGGGACGGCTGGTCATGTCCGACGGCCCGGTCGGCGTCCGCGGGGAGCGCTGGACGCCGGACGACCCGTCCGTCCAGCTGCCCAGCCCGACCGCGCTCGCCGCCACCTGGGACCCGGAACTGATCCGGCGCGCAGGCCGGCTGCTCGCCCAAGAGGCCCGCCGCAAGGGGGTGCACGTGCTCCTCGCCCCCACCGTCAACATGCACCGCAGCCCGCTCGGCGGCCGCCACTTCGAGTGCTATTCCGAGGACCCCCGCCTGACCGGGGTGATCGGCGCGGCCTACGTGCGCGGCGTTCAGGAAGGCGGCGTGGGGACCACCGTCAAGCACTTCGTCGCCAACGACGCCGAGACCGACCGCTTCACGGTCGACAACCGCGTCGGCGAGCGCGCGCTGCGCGAGATCTACCTGGCGCCCTTCGAGCACATCGTCGCCGAGGCCCGCCCCTGGGGTGTGATGGCCGCCTACAACAAGGTCAACGGCGCCACCATGACCGAGCACACGGAGCTCAACTCCGTCCTGCGCGACGAGTTCGGCTTCGACGGGTTCATCGTCTCGGACTGGACGGCCGCCCGGGACACGGTGCGCGATGCGCTCGCCGGTATGGACGCGGCGATGCCCGGCCCCCGCACCGTCTACGGTGAGCACCTGGTGGCCGCCGTCCGCGACGGCCGTGTGCCCGAATCCGCCGTAGACGCCATGGCGCGCCGCATGCTCACGCTCGCCGCGCGCGTGGGCCTGCTGGAGGGCGCCGACCCGGTCGTTCCGCGGTCCGAACTGCCCGAGCCTCTGGACGGCCGGTCCGTCGCCCGGGAGGTCGCCGCGCGCTCCTTCGTCCTTCTCCGCAATGAAGACCGCACCCTCCCGCTCGATGTCCGGGGCGGCGTCCGCAAGGTGGCACTGATCGGGCTCGCGGCCTCGGAGGCGCGCACGAGCGGGGGCGGAAGCGCAACCGTGTTCTCCGAGCGCACCATCACGCCCCTTGAAGGGCTGCGCGATGCCCTGCCCGACGGTGTGGAGCTCACCTACAGCGTGGGTGCCGACCCTCGCGAGCACCATCCGCCGATGCCCGGCCCCCTGACGGCCTCCTTCTACGATGCCGAGGACAGGTGTGTGGCGTCCGAAGCCCTCACCGACGGCACGGCGCGCTGGATCGGCGAGCTTCCGGAAGGCGCGGTCCCCGGGACCCTGGCGAAGGTCGTCGCCTCGGGGACCTTCACCCCGGGCACCTCAGGGGCGCACACCTTCGCCGTTGCGGGGGTCGGTCGGTTCGTCCTGAAGGTCGGTGGCGCCACGCTCTTTGACGGCACGATCGACCCCGAGGGCGGCGACCCCGCAACCGCCTTCCTCCACCCGCCCCGGAGGGAGGTCACCGTGGACCTCTCTGAAGGCGAGCAGGTCGAGGTCGAACTCTCCCATGCCACCACGGGCGCGCCGATGGGCGACTTCGCCTTCGTCGGGTTCAGCCTCGAACACGGCGACCCGATGGCGGACGGCGACACGCTGATCAACGAGGCGGTCGCCGCCGCGGCCGACGCCGACGTGGCGGTGGTCATCGCCGCCACCACCGAGGACGTGGAGTCCGAAGGGTTCGACCGCACCACGCTCGCGCTGCCCGGCCGCCAGGACGAGCTGGTGGCGCGCGTGGCCGAGGCCGCCCCGCGCACGGTCGCGGTGGTCAACGCGGGCTCGCCGGTGCTCATGCCCTGGCGCGACCGGGTCGACGCGGCGCTGCTCACCTGGTTCGGCGGGCAGGAGCTGGGGGCGGCCCTGGCCGACGTGCTGCTGGGGGAGCAGGAGCCCGGCGGTCGCCTGCCCACCACCTGGCCGGCCGAGGAGAAGGACGTGCCGGTCTGGGACGTCGCGCCGACCGACGGGATCCTGGACTACGACGAGGGCGTGTTCATCGGCTACCGCGCCTGGGAGCGCGCCGAGGCGGGCCCGGCGTTCTGGTTCGGCCACGGCCTGACCTACACCGACTGGTCCTACGACGGTGTCGAGGCCGAGCCCGATGCCGATCCCGAGGTCGCCCCCGAGGCCACGGGCGGCGGTGCCGGTCTGGCCCGGGTCCGTGTGAGCGTCACCAACACCGGGGAGCGCACCGGCCGCGAGGTCGTCCAGGTCTATCTGGCCCCGAAGGACCCCGGGGACCGCCCGGTCCGCTGGCTGGCCGGGTTCGCGACGGTCCAAGCGGGCCCGGGGGAGACCGCCGAGGCCCTGCTGGACATCCCCCGGCGCGCCGCGGAGACGTGGGACGAGCAGGCCCGCGCGTGGACCCTGGTCCCCGGCGCCTACGACGTCCTCGTCGGGCGCTCCTACGCGGACCTGAGGCTGTCGTCGGAAATCACGGTCGAAACGGTCGAAGGGAAGGGGAAGCGGTAACGCGGGGCCGGCCCGTGATCGCTGTTTCAGGACGGGCGGGGCGACCGGGACGACTGGGACTGGGACGACTGCGACGACGAGGACGACTCGCGGATGCGCAGCTCCGGCGTCCACAGGTTGAGGTCCTGTTCGGCCCTGTCCGCCCCCGCTATGAGGGAGACGAGGCGCTCAGCGGCCTCGGCGGGGGCGCATTCGGCCTTCAGAGCCACCGAGGTCAGCCGCGGCCTGAGCATCCCGCACAGGGGAAGGTCGTCGCCCCCTATCAGCCGGAGCCGGCCGGGCACGTCCACACCGGTGTCGATCAGCGCCGAGAGCAAGAGCCCCGCATGCTCGTCGTTGTAGCCGAACACCCCGTCGGGCAGGCCGTCCCGGAACCACTCCTGCACGATGCGGGAGGCGTCCTCGGGCGTCTCCCGCATCTCCGCGCGGCGCAGGGCCACTCCGGAGCCGGTCACGGCCGCCGCAACGCCCTCGGCACGCGCCTCGCCCATCTCCTTGAGGGCGGGCTCGGCAGGCACCACGGCCACGACGTCGCGGCACCCCTGCTCCGCCAGATGCCGACCGGCCACCGTTCCCATCCCCCGATGGTCCAGGACCAGCGTGGGAAGGTCGGGGTCGGCCTTCCCCCCGGAGGCCACCAGCACCGTCCCCGAGCGCCGCATCAGGTCCTTGGCCGCCCGCGTGAGGCGGTGTCCCTCGGCGATCACGGCCGCGGGGCGGAGCCGCGCCCACCGGCGGGCGGCGTTCACCCCTCGCGAGGCCCCGTCGCCGTGCAGGACCAGCGTGAAACCGCGGTCCTGCAGCTCGTCGGCCAGCCCGGCCAGGAAGCGCGCCGCCAGGGGGCCGAGCGTGACCGCCGGCATCGCATAGACGACCAGGTCGCTCCGGCCCGTGCGCAGCGAGCGCGCGCTTGCGTGCGGTACGTACCCCATCTCCTCGGCGGCCTCGGAGACCCGGCGGCGGGTGGCCTCGGGGATCCGCGCTCCCGGGGTGTCGTTGAGGACGTACGACACCGTGGCCGTGGACACCCCGGCGTGCCGGGCGATGTCGGTGATGGTCGGTGGTCGGGGGCGGGTCGCGCTCATCGCGTCCATTCTGCCGTGCCGAACCGCGCCCGGAGTGCGGACGGCCGTTCGACGGGCGCGCGGTCGGCTCGCGGTCGGCGTGCGGGGGCGAGCGAGAAGGGCATGCGGGGCGAACAACAATCCGCCGAACACCCGTTGACGCCCGGGCTGCGCTCGCCTAGGTTAAACGTGTAATCAGCGCACGACCTGGGGGGATGTGCCGATCCATCGCCGTGTCCGCCGTGCGAAGGAGACCCCCTGTGTCCCTGCCCAGCCCCTCCAGCACCCCGGCCCCCGCACGCCGCCCCTGGGGCCGCCGCGGCCTCTCCCGGTTCCTCGCCCTCTACGCCACCGCCAACCTGGCCCTGTACGCCATGTACCTCGGCGTGGTCGGCATCCTGCTGCCGGTCCAGGTGGAGGCCTTCGACCCGGCCGCCAAAGAGGTCAACCTCGCCGTGGTCACCGGGGTCAGCGCCGTCTTCGCCACCCTGTTCAACCCCATCGGGGGCATGCTCTCGGACCGCACCCGCACCCGCTGGGGGCGCCGCAACCCCTGGCTGATCGGGGGCTCCCTCGGCGCCGTGGCCTTCCTCGCCGTCATGGGGCTGTCCCCGGCGCTGTGGCTCCTGGCGGTGGGCTGGTGCGCCGCCCAGGCCATGGGCAACGTCTACCAGGCCGCCATCACCGCGACCGTCCCCGACCGGGTCCCGGCCGAGCGGCGCGGCAGCGCCTCGGCCGTCATGGGCATCGCCCAGTCGGTGGGCATGGTCGCCGGCAGCGTGGTCGCCGCCCGCTTCGTCGGCCGGCTCGAACTGGGCTACATCCTGCTGGGCGCGGCCATCGTGGTGGTCGCGGTGCTGTTCACCGCCCTGACCCACGACCCGCGCGGCGCCGAGCTCCCGCCCCGCGCGGCCGCCGGCCCCAACCCGCTGCTCGCCCAGGTCAGAGGCTTCGGCACCGCCCTGCGCAGTCCCGACTTCACCTGGGCGTTCACCAGCCGCGCGCTCATGATGATGGGCTTCTTCGCGATCCTGGGCTACCAGGTCTACATCCTGTCCGACTACATCGAGCTGCCCGGCGGTCTGGCCCCCACCGACGCGGTCCCCCTGCTCACCCTGGCCAACACCGCGCTGACCGTGGCCTGCACGGCGGTCATCGGCCCGCTGTCGGACCGGATGGGCCGGCGCAAGCCGTTCGTGCTCATCGCCGGCCTGATCGCGGCGGCGGGCACCCTGGTGCCGGTCTTCGTCCCCACCTTCGCGGGGATCCTCGTCTGGGCGACCATCGCCGGGGCCGCGTTCGGGGTCTTCATGGCCGCCGACCACGCCATCGTCACCCTGGTGCTGCCCGCCGGCTCCGACGCCGCCCGCGACCTGGGCGTGCTCAACATCGCCAACGCCGGCCCCCAGATCATCGCCCCGTTCGTGGCGGGCGGGATCGTCGTGCTCTTCGGCGGCTACCTGTACCTGTTCATCGTCGGCGCGGTCCTGTCCCTGCTCGGGGCGCTGGCCATCACCCGCGTCAAGACCGTCGCCTGACCGGCGGCGCCGCCCACCACCGGAAGGGGGCCACCACCATGCGGCTCAACGTGCACACCAGCGGCGGGGGCGACCGGACCGCGCTCCTCGTCCACGGCGCCATGTCCGACCACCGGACCTGGCACGCGGTCGAGGACGCGCTCCTGGCCCGCGGGTACCGCGTCGTCGCCCCCGACATGCGCGGGCACGGCCGGAGCCCGCGCGGTGCCTACACCCCCGAGCTGCTCGCCCGGGACCTGGCCGAGAACCTGCCCCAGGGTGCCGAGGTGGCGATCGGCCACTCGATGGGCGGGCTGGCACTGTCGCTGGCCGTGGAGCGCCTGGGGCCGCGGCGCGCCGTCTACTACGACCCGGGGTGGCTGTTCACCGCGGTCCGCGACGGCGACATCGCGGCGATGCGGAAGATGGTCGCCACCGCCGACGCCGAGGCGATCGCCGCGGCCAACCCCCGTTGGAGCCCGGACGACGTGAAGGCCGAGGCGGCGGGCTTCGCCCTCTTCGACCCCGACTTCTTCACCATGATCACCGACTGCGCGGGGCAGGACCTCCTCCCCGCCCGTCCGGTGGTGCCCTCGCTGGTGCAGCTGGCCGACCCCAGCTTCACCATCTCCCCTGAGGCGGCCGAGGAGCTGAAGGAACGGGGCTTCGAGGTGCGCGTGGTCGCGGGGACCGGGCACTGCAGTCACCGCGATGATTTCGACGCCTACATGGCGAGCCTCGACGGCTGGATCTGACCCCCTGAGAGCCGATTCCACCGGGCCGCCGTCGACACCGTCACCCGCACTCGTCGATGGCGGCCCGCCACGCCTGGGCGCTGCGCCACAGCCCCTCAGGGGCGGGCGTGGGGGCGAACAGCCACATCCCGCCGCGTTTGGAGGCGCCGCTCTCAGAGATCGACGGCCGCGGTTCGTAGGGAGGTCTGCCGGAGATCCGGTACCAGTGGTAGTCCAGCGGCTCCAGGAGGGCCGTGAGGCGGTGGCCGATACCGTGCCCGGGGCGCACCTCGCACAGCACCCAGGGGCGGAAGCGCCGCAGGACCTCCAGCCCGCCGGAGATGACGTCGGGCTCGGACGCGCACGCGGAGATCTTCACGACCGACGGCAGGACCCCGGCCTCCTCCCGCCAGTGCGACAGCGGCCGCACCGGCACGACCACCCTGCCTCTCGCATGGCCCGCGGCGGGCAGCAGCGAGTTGGACGCGTCGTCGGGGGAGAGGCGCAGCAGGCCGGTTCCGCTGTGGTTGCTCAGCGCCAGGTCCACGACCTCCACGCCCAGCCCGTTGTCGGCGGCGATGGCGCGCGCCGCGCGCGCGGCCCGCGGGGCGGGTTCGAAGGCGATCACCCTGCGCCGGGTGCGGGCCGCTGCCAGGGCCGCGTACACGCCCACGTTGGCGCCCACATCGAGCACGGCGCCTGGGCGGGCATGCTCCAGGACCGCGAGGAAGCAGGCCAGGGCCTCGGGCCGGTAGCCGGGCAACCCGCGCGCATGCAGGCGCCCGGGGGTCCACAGGTCGCCCGGCGCGCGCACCGACAGGGCGTCGGGGCCGGTGCGGGGTGCCCCGGCGCGTCGCGGCAGCCGCAGCTCGAACCGGCGCACCCGGGGCGGGACGTGCTCGGGATCGATGCCGCCGAGGCTGACCGGGAGCCGGATCCGGATCCTGCGGGTGGCGTGGCGCACCACGGGATGGCGTTGAACGAACGCTCGAACCTGTCCGGCAACCATGGTCGATCCCCCCAGTCGATGTGGTCGGCGCACAGCGCGCAGCCGAGACGCACCCCTGCCCAGGATGCGTGCGGCTGAACACGAACGTACTGCGCGGCGTTCCTGCGCGCAGGGCATTTCATCCGAAGATCGGTGTCCTGTAACCGAAAAGTCCCCCATCGCCGCCAGAGGGCGCGGCGGGACCCGGAGGGGGCGTTCCGGGTGGTCGAACGGCGAGTCCACGCTCCCGGCGCAACTAGACTCGGTGTCCGTGAGTCTGTCTATCGGGATCGTCGGGCTGCCCAACGTCGGCAAGTCCACCCTCTTCAACGCGCTGACCAAGAACGATGCTCTGGCCGCGAACTACCCGTTCGCGACCATCGAGCCCAACGTCGGTGTCGTGGGTGTGCCCGACCCACGGCTCGTCAAGCTCGCCGAGATCTTCGACTCCGCGAAGACGATCCCGGCCACGGTCGACTTCGTCGACATCGCCGGCATCGTGCGCGGGGCCTCGGAGGGGGAGGGGCTGGGCAACCAGTTCCTCGCCAACATCCGGGAGAGCGACGCCATCTGCCAGGTGATCCGTGCCTTCGACGACCCGGACGTCACCCATGTCGACGGCGGCATCGAACCCTCGCGGGACATCGAGACGATCAACACCGAGCTGATCCTCGCCGACATGCAGACGCTGGAGAAGGCGCTGCCGCGCTTGGAGAAGGACGCCAAGCGCAACGCCAAGGACAAGGGCGCCCAGGCGGCCCTGGAGGCGGCGCGTGCGGCGCAGGCGGTGCTCGACTCGGGCAAGGGCCTGTCGGTGGGCGCCGCCGAGGGCGGCGTGGACCTGGCGGCCATCCGCGAGCTGAACCTGCTGACGGTCAAGCCGTTCCTCTACGTGTTCAACCTCGACAGCGACGAGCTCGCCGACGAGACCCTGCGCGCCAAGCTCTCGGAGCTGGTCGCCCCGGCCGAGGCCATCTTCCTCGACGCCAAGATCGAGGCGGAGCTGGCCGAGCTCGACGACGACGAGGCCGCCGAACTGCTGGAGTCCATGGGCCAGTCCGAGGCCGGCCTCTCCCAGCTGGCGCGGGTGGGCTTCTCCACCCTCGGCCTGCAGACCTACCTGACCGCGGGCCCGAAGGAGGCCCGCGCCTGGACCATCAAGAAGGGCGCCACGGCCCCTGAGGCGGCCGGTGTCATCCACACCGACTTCCAGCGCGGCTTCATCAAGGCCGAGGTGGTCTCCTACGACGACCTCGTCGAGGCCGGCACCATGCAGGCCGCCCGCTCGGCCGGCAAGGTCCGCATGGAGGGCAAGGACTACGTGATGTCCGACGGAGACGTCGTGGAGTTCCGCTTCAACGTGTAGCCGGTTCCGCTTGAGCGCCGTTTGTCCGCTCAGGACGACGGCCGCCCGCTCGAAGGGGGCGCGCTGCTGGGATGCGTGCGCGCCCCCTTAATTCATGCCCTAGTCCCGGGGCCGGTCGGCGAATCGGGCCCGGGCCTCCTCGCCGGTCGGTGTGAAGAAGTTGACCAGGTTGCCGTCCGGGTCCCGGACGAGGAGCGAACGGTTCCCCCACGGCATGTCCGTCGGCTCCTTGACGATCACGTCGACGACGCTCCTCAGCGCCTCGTAGGTCCCGTCGACGTCATCGACCAGGAAGTCCAGGACGACGCTGCGGTTGGCATGCGCCTCGGCGACGTCGTCCCCGAGCAGCGGCACCGTCGCGGAGTCGGCGATCGCGAGGGCGCCGGACGGGGTGCGCAGTTCGGCGAACATCGGGTGCAGGCGCGCGGCGCTGATCCCCGTGGCCTTCTCATAGAACGTGACCAGCGTGTCCACGTCGTCGGTGATGATCCGGGTGGCTGCCAGCTGCATTGCTGATGCTCCATTTCTCCTCGTGGTGAGTGGGCCGGGGTGTGCGCGCGGCTCGCGGCCGCGGATCGGACCGGCGGATCGGACCGTACGCGCCCTACCGGGCGGAAACCGCCCGGTTTCAAAGAAAGGATGGTCGTCGTGGCTGATCCGACCGCGCGTACATTGCAGCTGCTGGAGTTGCTGCAGTCCTCATACCAGCGCACCGTCGCCGAGCTGGCCGAGCGCCTCGCCGTCGACGAACGGACGGTTCGCCGGGACGTGGCGCGACTGATCGAGGCCGGGGTGCACGTCGAGTCCCTGCGGGGCAGGTACGGCGGCTACCGGCTCGCGCCCGGCCGGCGCGTCCTTCCGGTCGTGTTCAGCGGTGAGGAAGCGGTGGCGGTCTTCCTCGGGCTCGCTCACGCGCAGGCGGCGTCAGGGGAGCCGGAGCTCGCCGTGCAGACCGCTCTGTCCAAGGTCAAGCGAGCGATGCGGCCCGATGATGCGGAGCGGATCGACGCCGTACTCGGGACGGTCACGCGCGGTGCACGGCACGGGGACGTCGTCCCCGACCCCGCCGTGATGCTCGCCCTCGCTGAGGCCGTGCGCCTTCGGAGCGTCGTGGACCTGCGGTATCGCAACCGTGAGGGCGTTCCGTCGCGGCGGAGGGTCCACCCCTACGGCTTGCTCGCGTACGCGGGCCGCTGGTACCTCGTCGCGCTCGACGCGGAGAAGTCGGAGGAGCGCGCGTTCCGTGTCGACCGGGTCCGTGCCGCTCGCCCGCTCTCGGAGACCTTCGATGCACCACGGCGCCCTGACGCGGCGGCCTGGCTCGTCGAGCACTTCGCCGATGCGGACTACCGCTGGCGGATCCTGCTTCGCATCCGAGCGACCGAGGAGCACATCCGCGCGCATCTCCCGCCCAGCGTCGCTCGGATCGAGCGACTTGACCGTACGGCGGAAGAGGCGGGCGAATCCGGCCCGCCCCTGCATCGGGCCGAGATCCATGCCGAGAGCCTCGACTGGATCCCCGCCGTCATTGCGGCCCTTGATTGCGAGGTGGTGATCGACCGCCCCGACGAGCTTCGCGACCGGGTGAAAGGCGCAGCGGCGAGGATGCTTCGTGCGGCATCCGTTGAAGAACGGTGACCGACCCGGGCATGAGTCGGAGAGCGCCCTGACCGTCGTGTTGTGCGGTCCTTGAGTGCGTGGCCCGCGCGCCCGTGGCGCTCACCTGGAGAGCGCGCCGAAGCCCGGCAGCGCGGCCGGACCGCTAACCGGCCCCCGTTGCGGGGCGGGGGGCGTCCGGGGTGAGTCCGCACTGCCGGGCGAGGGCCGTGGCCGGGGCGGTATCGTCCACGCCGCACGTGGCCAGGAACGCCTCAAGGGAAGCGGGGGTGAGAGCGCCGGTGGCCGCCGCCCCCAAGACCTCTGCGACCGACTCCGGCGACGGGGCGCCGATGCACCCGTACCGAAGCAGGCCTTCGGGCGTGCCCATGCTCCCCACGACGCACAGCCCGTCGTCGATGTCCCCGGGGTACTCGGTGCGCCCCCACGAGCCATCGATCCACCAGTAGAGGAACGACGGCTCCCAATGGCCCCCCTCAGTGCGGTCGAGAAGGTCGCGCAGCCGAGTGAGCGGGAGCCGGTCCGGTGCGCCGGCCAGCTTGTCGACCAGGCCTTGGTACTGCTGGCAGCGGTATCCGAGCGGCTCGTTTCCGGTGAGCACCGCCGTGTGCTCGTCGATCCAGGCCAGACGCCACCACGTCCCGTCCTCAGGGTCCATCATCACCCCCTCGGCATCCAGGACGAAGAGGGAGGGGCCGGCCCGTTCGGGGGCCGCCGCGGCGATCGCCGCCCCCAGGACCCCGTGGGCCCACAGCATCGGTGCCGAAGGCAGGTCCTCCGGCTGCGCGGGGTGGTGGATCGGGGCCGTCATGGCGCTCTCCTCATCGTTGGCCGTCCGGCCTCCGATGCCCCGGAGGGGGATCCGGTTCCACCCGTGTCTGCGGTGCCACGGCCCCGGGGCGCCAGTCGGGCGCGGCGCGGGCAAGACCGCCGAACGTCACATTCCTGTTGCCGAACAGGCACCTCGCCGTTTCCGGTCGGACCGCAATTACCCCATTGACCTCGGCATCCTTCGTGGTTCGATGTGATTCGACCAGGTACGGGGGTATTGGCGGTTCGACATGCCGGGTACATCGTGCGGTTGGTGAAGAAACACGGACGGGTAATGGCGACCGAGATCCTGAACAATGCATCACCATAGGTATGGGGTAGACAGGGCTCGGCAGGAGCCGGGGTGCCGCTGTGCCCGGGGACGGTCCGTGTCCGGTGGAGCGGAGTCCGCCGAAGGAGAGTTGGGGGAGGCGTGATGGCTCGCAGGTCGACCGCACGGAGCGGCGGTGCCCCCGAAGCCGCCGATGCGGCCGACGACGTGCGCGGGGGCGCGGGGCGCCTGAGGCGGCCCAGGGCCGGCTCGGGCGGCCGCTGGTGGGTCTGGGTCGGCCGCGCCGTCCTGTGGGCCTTCATCATCGTCGTGCTCTTCAACGGCGTCTGGCACCCCCTGCGGGAGGGCATCGCCACGCCTTCCTCCGAGGACGCCGAACCGCAGCCGGAGGAGCCCGAGTACCCCGAGGCCGCCGCCGCCGCCTTCGCCGCCCGCTTCGCCGAGCACTACCTGAACGCCGCCGATGACGGCGGCGAGACCGCGCGCGCCGAGGCGATCGCCGAGTTCGTCCCCGAAGGCGACGCCGACTCCTTCAACGTCCCCGCCGGATCGCTCTCCGGCTCCGAGATCCAGGTCGTCACCGTCACCCCGGAGGACGACGCCAACGCGGTCGTCACCCTCAGCGCCCGGGTCAACGGCGCTCCCATGAGCCTCGACGTCCCCGTCTACGCCGAAGACCCCTCCTCGCTCGTGGTCTCCGGCCCCCCGGCCCTGCTGGCCGCCCCCGACAAGGCCGAACTGCCCGAGGCGTCCGGAAGCGAGTCCGACCCCCGGGCCGAGGAAGAGCTGCAGCCGGTGCTGACCTCCTTCTTCGAGGCCTATGCCGAGACCCCGGAGCACCTGTCGCGCTACCTGGAGGACGGCGCGTCCGTGGCCCAGCTCCCGCAGGGATCCCTGGAGTTCGGGCAACTCGAGGACGTGGCGGTACCCGTCCGCTCCGAGGTGGGGGAGGATGATGTACGCCAGGCCACGGCGACCGTGGAGTGGCGGATCCCCGGAGCGGGCGACGAGTCCGCGTCCCTCACGCAGAGCTACCGGATCACCGTCGTCCGCTCGGACGGCGAGTGGTACGTGCGCGACATCCAGGGGGCTCCCCAGTCCTTCGGCCGCTGAGGCGGCACCACGGGGTTCCGAGACAAGGAGATCGAAGGCCATGCAGTTCAGACGTGAGGCACGGGAGGACGGCGACTGACATGCTCCCCCTGTTTTCCAGTGTCGTGCACGCGGTGTCGGACACGGCCGGGGCGATCGTGCTCGCGGCGGCCGACGCCCCGCCCGAGGACTCCCTGGACACCCAGGGCCTCGCGGAATGGCTCCGGGGATTCTTCGGGCCGCTGTTCCTGGTGATCGTGTCGGTCGTCGCGATCTTCTTCCTCTTCACGCGAGAGATTACCCGATTTGTCCAATTTGTTCTACTTGCGATCTTTATTGGGATCGTTTTCTACGTCCCCCAGATCATCGAGGTGACGGCGACCGCCCTTGCGCGCGCCGTGGGCGTTCCCGTCGAGTAGGAGGCCCAGCGGATGGACCTGCCCACGTACACCAACATCTGGCGCATCGAGAAGCGGCTGTACAAGCTGTACGACTTCCGGCTCCCGCAGCCGCTCTCGGTCGTCACACTCGGTGTGTTCCTGGGCGTCCTGGCCTTCTGGATCCTTCTGCTGCGCCTCGTCCAGATGCCGTGGGACACCCCCTGGCATGTGGTGTGGATCGTCCCGCCCGGAGTCATCACCTTCCTGGCCACGCGGCCGGTCATCGAGGGCAAGCGGCTGACCGAGCTGCTGCTGTCGCAGATCCGGTTCCTGGCCGAGGCGCGTGTGTACACGCGGCTGGCCCCCGAGCACGAGCCCGCCGAGGTCCGGGTCGAGGTGCGGGTGTGGCACCGCGACCCGGACCTCCCGCTGCCGAGCGTGAGCAAGGCCCGCTCTAAGAGCCTCGCCAAGCGCGAGTCCAAGAGGTCCACGAGCGCGGTGGCCGGCAAGGCCGCACCGGAGCCGCTGGGCCTGGCCCCCGCTTCTGAGGGCGCCGGGGTTCCCGCCCAAGGCGAACTCGTCTCCGAGTCGGTCGCTCTCCTTCCGGAAGGGGAGGAGACGGCGGGGCGGCCGAACGATAACGAGGAGAAGGCGGCCGCGGGATCCGTCCGTGCAAAGCGCGGGCCGGAGCCGCTCAAGCTCGGTCGCGGCAAGCCCGCCGCCGAACCCCCCGAGCCCGAAAGACAGCCCTTCGAGGAGCCTGAAGAGGCCGAAGAGACCTACGAGGAGGCTCGCGACGAGAGCGGAGCGTTCGCAGAAGCATCGGTCGACGCGGCGCCGAAGCCCGAAGCGCCCGCCGTTCCCGTCGCAGGCGATGCCGCCGAGCCGACCGTCGACAGCGGCGTAGGGCGCGTCGTTGAGCGCGTCGAGCGAATTGAGCCAGTCGAGCGAAGCATCTCCCAGGACGCCCCCGAGCCCGAGCCGCTCCCCGAGGAGCCGGAGCCCCTGCCGGTCGAGCGGGTGCGCGCCGAGGCCCCGAAGGCCGCGGCGCCCGAACCGCTCTTCGACAAGCCTGCCCGAGGGACGGCGGACGCTGCGAACGCAGTAGGGACTGGCAAGGCGAGGGAAGCCCGGTCGGCCCCGAGCGCCCCCAAGCGCGGCCTCGGCATCAAGGTCCTCAACTACTTCGGTTTCGCGCTCGACAAGGCCCAGCCCCGGACGCCTGAGGCCTCTGCAGGGGGCAAGGGGAGTGCGGCCTCCTCCGACGACACCGTCGGCGTCAACGGGGTCAACGGTGGGAACGGCACCGAAGGCTTCGACGGGGTCGACGGTTTCGACGAGTCGGTGTCGGTCACCCGCCCGACGTCCCTGGAGCGTGCGCAGAGCACCGACCGTGCACGCGAACGGGATCGACTTCGGCGGGAGAACGAGGAGTGGCTCAAGGCGTACCGCTCCTCCGACGAGGGCGCTTCGGCTTCGGAACTCGAAGACGACGCCGAGTCGGGCGTCGTAGAGGCCGCCTCGTTCGCTGAAGAGGACACTCGCAGGCCCGACCCTGAGGCCCGCCGTCGCGCCGAGGAGATGATGGCGGCCCCGGCCCCTGCGGAACCGCATGCGGGCTCTGACTCCCTTCTCGAGGCCGCCGACGATGGCGAGGGCGATCACGAGGTCGCCGAGGCCGTCGCGACGGCAGGGGAGCCTGAGCGGGACGAGAGCGCCCACCGCCGCCTGCGGGGCCGTATCCAGGGCAAGCAGGTGGAGCGCCGCTTGGCGCGGGAGCGGGAGCGCGTGGCGCCCCCGCCCGCCCGGGAACAGGGGCAGGCGACCGGCGCGCCGGCGACCCCGGAGGAGGCCGCCGAACAGGCGGTGGACACGAACGCCCGGCGCCCGCACGCCGCTCCGTGGGAGCTTCCCGAACACGGCGGCGCACAGCAGCGCACCGAACCCGTCGAGCACACCGAGAACGCCGAGCAAACTGAGCAAACAGAGCACGTCGATCGCGCTGCTCGGACCGAACGCGACGCTGCCGAGTCGGGAGATGCTCCCCGCAAGAGCGCGCAGGCAGAGCAGATCGAGGTCCTCGATCGCCACCTGGAGCGCCTGGAGGAGCAGGAGCGGTCCGCCGACCCCGTCCCGCCGCAGCCGGCGTTCGCCGAGTCCGAAGCGGCCGAGGGCCGTCGGCGCCGCCGCGAGGGCTGGTTCTCCGAAGACCTAGAGGCCTCCAGGGATACTCAGGACGCCACGGCTCGGGCGCAGGGCGCGGCCCTCGGCGCCGGCGTCGACGTCGGCACCGATGCCGAAGCCTGGACCGAGCCGGTCCCCGCTGAGCCCGCTCCGTCGAAGGACGCCAAGCCGGGCCTTCAGTTGGACCACGGCACGGGCGATCACGAGAGCTTCGCCGCGACGGCCGGTGCGTCCTCCGCTAAGGCGGGCCGCCCGGACGGCTCGGGCAGCTCTGACAGCCCCGACAGCTTCGACAGCGCTGACAGCTCGGACGACGCGCCCTGGGCGGACAAGGGCACGGAAACCGCGACGTCCAAGGAGCCGTCCAGCGCACACCCTCGAAGCCAGAGCGTCTCCCCCAAGCCTGCGACCGAGCTGGACCACGGGACCGGCGACCACGAGAGCTTCGCCGCCACCGTTGCGCCCGCCGGGACGGAGAACGAGGCGAAGGAGGCCGGGAAGGCGGAGAAGACCTCTCCGGCTGCCGAGGCGGACGTGAACGAGGCGGCCGCGTCGGCGCCCGTGACGGAGCAGGGCGGACCTGCCGCCCCTGCCGCGGCCTCCACCCCGGCTGCCGGCGCCGCCAAGCCGGCCACCGAGCTGGACCACGGCACAGGCGATCACGAAAGCTTCGCTGCCACGACCGCTTCAGGCGGGGCCAGCGAAGGCGTCGAGCGGTCCGCCGCCCCCGGCTCCGGTGGGGCCACCGAGAAGGCGGCGCGAGGCACAGGGGAAGCCGAGCCGGTTCGCGCGTCCCAGGAGGCCCGGCCCGAGCAGGCCGAGGAGCCCGCCCCGGCTCGGCCCGCCCCCGCCAAGCCGGTGTCGGAGCTGGACCACGGGACCGGTGACCATGAGAGCTTCGCCGCCACCGTTGCCCCTGCTGAAGAGACGTCCTCGCAGGAGCGTTCGGAAGAGGCTGCCGGTCGAGCAGCGGCGTCCGGTCAGAGCGCTTCTGTGAAGGACGGGTCCGGCTCGCAAGCGGCCGACCGCACCGCGTACAACGAAGTCGCCGCCGGGAAGCGCACTGCTGTTTCTGAGGAAACGGCCGACCCGGACGCCGCGTCGGACAGTGTTCCGTCTCAAAAGGACGGTGGCCGCCGCGCAGAGCAGCCTCTCGCTGAGGAGGCACCGCAGGGCGTCGCTGACCGTTCCGCCACCGGAAAGCCGGTCGGTCCTGCGCGCACGGACACGCCCGGTGACGCCGGCCGGGCCCGGCCGGAGACCCCGGAGACCGAGGCGTCGAGGACTCCGGCGCGAACCGAAGCCGAGACGCCCACGCCCGCACCGGTCAAGCCCGTCACCGAGCTGGACCACGGTACCGGCGAGCACGAGAGCTTCTCCGCCACCGTCCCCGGGGGAGAGGGCCACCGCGCCACCGAGGACGAGCTGAGCGCCGCGGAATCGGCCGCGCTGCGCACGCGCCAGGCCGGCGCCACCACCGGCCGCGCCGTGCCCTCTGAGCGTCCGGTGCGCCCGGTGCGGCGCACAGAGCAGCGGCCGGAGCGCCCGACACAGCCCGACCAGGCAGACCAGACCGACGAGCCCCTGGCCTCTGAGTCCCCGGAGCGGTCGAAGCGGCTGTCCCGGTCGATGAGGAGCAACCCGACGGACGCCCAGCGCGCGCTGCGCCGTCCACCGAAGCACTCCACCCCGCACGACCCCGCCGCGAACGGCACCGACAAGGCCGGGAAGAGCGACAAGCCCGAGAAAGCCGAGGGCGTCGGCGCGCCCGAGAAGGGCCCGGAGGAGGCCGCGAGCCCTAAGGCCGCCGAGGCTGCGCAGTCCGGGACCGGCAGCTCCGGCAACACGTCCGACAACACATCCGGCAAGACCACCGCCACCCGCAGCGCACTGTCCGAGCGCCCCTCGGAACAGCGGCCCGAAAACCAGCCCGCCGGCTCCGGCGCCGCGCCGTCCGACGACAACGGGGTCTTCAGTAAAGTCGCGGAGAACGCCCGGCGCCTCAACAGCCTCTTCGGCCAGGAGGGACGCCAGGGCGGGACGTCCTCCTCGCGGTCCGACGGCGAGGTCGTCGAGCTCACGCCCGACGGGTCCGGGGCCGCGAACGGTTCCGCCGGCTCCGGGGACGACCCCGAGGACAAGCCCGAGCTCCAGCTCGACCACGGCACCGGCGAGCAGCGGCGCCTGACCGCGGCGGACCGCGCCCGTGCCGCCGCAGAGGCGTCCGGGCCCGACACCGGCGCCACCCGCGGCTGGCGCCGGCTGGCCCGGGTCGTCACCGGCGGCTCCAACGCCCCCAAGCACGAACTGCCCGCGGGGGACGTCGCCCGCCTGCGCATGGACCTCGGCGGGCCGCGCAGCGTGGTCGTCCTCGGCTGCACCGGCGGCGCGGGGCAGACCATCACCGCGCTCATGCTCGGCCACACCCTGGCCTCCTACCGGGACGGGCGGATCGTCGCCGTCGACGTCAACCCGGGCGTCAACGGCATGTCCCGAAGAATCCGCAGCCGGACACCGGAGACGCTCACCTCCCTGCTCGCCAACGCCGAATCGGTCGACGGGTACACGGCCATGCGCCGCTACACCTCCCAGACCGACACCGGCCTGGAGGTGGTCTCCACCCTCGACGACCCCTACGTCCAGACGCTCGACGACCGCGACTACGCCGGTCTGACCGAGCTCCTGGCCTCCCACTACGAGGTGGCGCTCCTGGACCCGGCGGCCACGGGCGTCGCACGCGCGCTGCCCACCGCCGACGGTCTGGTCCTCGTGGCGCCGGCCAGCGCCGACGCCGCGCGCTCGGTCGCCATGACCTTCGAGTGGCTGGACGGCCACGGGTACGCCGCCCTGCGTTCCCGCTCGGTCGTGGTCATCAACGGCGTCAGCAAGCGCAGCCTCAGCGACGTCGACGAGGCCGAGCAGGTGGCCCGCGGGCGCTGCCGCGCCATCGTCCGCGTGCCCTGGGACGACCACGTGGCCCAGGGGAAGCTCGGGGACACCGGCAGCCTCCGCTCCAGCACCCGCCGCGCCCACTCCGCGCTCGGCGGCGTGCTCATGCACGCCATGTCCCCGGCGGGGCAGCAGCCGTCGAACCGCGCCCCTTCGGAGGCGCGCCGATGACCCGCCTCCCCGCAATCGCCGCCCCCCTCCTCGTTGATCTCGGGAAAAACGACCCTAAAACCGCGCTCGTAGGGTCTAATTTCCCGAGATCAACGAGGGGGTGGTTGGTAGGTGTAGGGGAGTCGGCGCTGCGGGGGATGATGCGACGGGGAGTCGCGTTCGGCCGCCTCTCGAGCGAGGCGCAAGCGTTCGGCCGTCTCGCGCTGTACGCGTGCCGCCTGTCGCGGGTGGTAGTCGCCTACCACGACTCCCTGTCGCCGCAGGCGCGCCTTCACATCGGCCATCGCCGAAGGCAGGACGGTGTCGCGGGTCTTCGAGGTCACGACGTAGAGCCGGACGCCTTGGTCCCGGATGAGCTGCCAGCGTTCAACGTCCTCATGCCTGCGGTCCTTGTGTACCTCGCCGTCGTATTCGATGGCGACGAGTGTCTCCCCCCGGTCGAACACATAGCACAGGTCGAGCCGTGCGCGCCGTCTCCTGCCCGTGCCGATGCCGATCTCGTACTGCAGCTCCGGCACGGGGAGCCCGGCTCCGACCAGATCCATCAGCAGGCGCGACTCTTCGGGCGATTCCGCCTCTGGGTGAGCGAACTCGGCGACGGCGGCCGCCCTCCTGACGCCACGCCAGCGGTAGAAACGTTCGCGGGCGACATAGGACCGAAACTGCACGGGGGTGAACAGGGGACCATGGGCCTGTGCCTGGTCCCGCCCGACCGAGAGCAGGGCGTTCAGTGCCGCCACGTTCTCGCGCAGGTCTCCGGAGCTGGGCGTCCTCCGGGCGGGGGCGGTCGACCGCGTCAGGTCGAAGGCGGTCCGCAATGGAGCGGTGACCGGGATGCCGAACATCCTGGTCACGTCCTCTGTGAGCAGTTCGGCGTGGGTGACCTTGACAGGAAGGTTGCGGATCCGGATCGGGTGTACCTCGATGTCGCGCGGGACGATGACGGGTACGGGATCGGTGTCGCGCCGATAGTCGGCGCCGTGCAGCAGTGCGGCTGCGGATCCTCCGACCACAGCGCCGGAAGGCAGCACAAGCGTGAGCGCGTGCAGCAGCGTGTGGAGGGAATCCGGTCGAGTGGACACGTGGGTGTAAACACCGCTTCCCAGCCACATCCAGGATGTGCCGCGAAGCTGACGTGGGGTGAGGAGCCCTCGGCCGACTGCTTCCCGACCGAGGAACGGGCCGTTGAGCAGCGACGGAGGTACGTCCGGGTGTCTGGGCATGAGGACACTGTCCGCCGTCCACACTCCGAACGGGCGCTTTCCACAGCCCTCTGCCCACCCCTCCGTGTTGATCTCGGGAAAAGTGACCCTACAAGCACGGATTTAGGGGCGTTTTTCCCGAGATCAACACGGGAGGAAGCACGCGCAACGACCACCACCCGGGAGGGGCACCGATGAACGGCAGCAGGGGCGGCAGCCGCCTCGCGGTCCGCTACTTCGACGACCGCGTCCTGCTCAGCGACTCCGAGGCATGGGCGTACTTCAGGCTGCCGACCGTCTCCTACGAGTTCTCCACCCCGGAGGAGCGCGAGGCGCTCGCCAACAACATCACCATCGCGCTGGCGGCCATCCGGATGGACGACGCGGAGGTCCACCTGCGCATCGCCCACCGCACCTACCCGGCGGCCCAGTGGGCGACCCGCCTGGACGACACCTCCGACTCGGGGCCGGGCTGGTACGACTACCTCGACGAGATGTACCGGCACGTGTGGGCCAAGGACTTCTGGACCAAGGAGGTCTACCTGGGCGTGCGCCTGGGCATGCGGGGCGGCGTCCGCGGCCAGTTCACCCAGGGGGTGTTCGCCCAGCTGCTCGGCGCCTACCAGCGCTCGGAGCAGGCGCTGGGCATCGAGGACGCGGCCATCGACGCCAAGGAGATCGCGCGCTGGACCGACCAGTCCGAGCGCCTCGGCCGCGCGCTGGCGGCCAGCTCCCTGCACGCCAAGCACGCCACCGCCAACCAGATCGCCTGGCTCCTCAGGCACGCGGTCACCGGCACGGTAGAGGAGCCCCGGCCCTCGGCCGCGGGGCGGCGCACGTGGGGGCGCGGCGAGATCGAGCAGCTGGTGGAGGGCGTCATCCACAACGGGCGCTCCATGCTGCGCCTGGAGCAGCCCATGGGCGACACCTATGTCGCCTACCTGTCCTTCTCCCGTTTCCCCGACCTGATGCCTTTCCCGGAGGGCGAACCGTGGATGCACTATTC
This sequence comes from Nocardiopsis halophila DSM 44494, assembly GCF_000341245.1. Classification (GTDB taxonomy): domain Bacteria; phylum Actinomycetota; class Actinomycetes; order Streptosporangiales; family Streptosporangiaceae; genus Nocardiopsis_A; species Nocardiopsis_A halophila. The sequence goes on along the minus strand of NZ_ANAD01000158.1, from coordinate 29,795 downwards.
GGACGCCCTCCCGTTCCCGGTGGAGATCAGCGCCCGGATGAAGCTGATCCCGCCCGCCAAGGCGAGCAAGGACGTCAGCCGCAAGCTCGCCCACGCGCGCGACATGGACGCCCACATCCGCGAGGCGGGGGCGGACATGCCGATCGCCCTGGCCGAGCAGATCGACGCCGCCCGGATGCTGGNCAAGGGGGGGCCTGCCGTTCGTCTACGGGTGGCACCGGCTGATGGTGTCGGCGCCGACCGAGGAGCTGCTGGCGCAGCGGGTCGAGGCGGTCGTCGAGCACTACCGGGACATCGGCATCGACATCGTGAACTCCACCGGCGACCAGCTGTCGCTGTTCAACGAGTCGCTGCCGGGCGACCGGATCCGGCTCAGCGCCTACGCCCAGCGGCAGCCGCTGCGCACCATCGCCGGCGGGATGCCGACCGCCACCGTCGACCTGGGGGACCGGCGCGACCCGAGCCAGGGCGGCGGCGGGTGGACCGGGCCCTACATCGGGGAGACCCTCGGGCGCGCGCGCTCCATCGTGCACTTCGACCCGTTGGTGGCGGCGGCCCGCAACCGGCCCACCGCCATCGCCATCACCGGTGAGCCCGGCGGCGGCAAGACGACGCTGGCGCTACTGCTCATCTACCAGCTGGCGCTGCGCGGCGTTACGGTCGCGGCCATCGACCCCAAGGGCGACGCCGAGTCGCTGGTGCGGCTGCTCCAGCGGCGGGGGCGCAAGGCCCGCATCATGTCCCTGGAGTCGGCGCAGCCCGGCCTGCTCGACCCGTTCGCGTTCGGGGACGACCTGCCGTCCAAGAAGACCATGGCCACGGAGACGCTGCGGCTCCTGCTGCCCCGCATGAGCGAGGAGCGCGAGTCGGCGATGATCCAGGCCGTGGCGGCGGTCGCCAACCAGCCCGAGCCCAGCCTGGCCAAGGTCGTGCAGTACCTGGACAGGTCCCACGACCCGGCGTCGCGGAACCTGGGGGCGGTGCTGCAGTCCATGTCGGAGATGCGCCTGGCGAACCTGTGCTTCTCTCCCCAAGGCGACGCACAGGTGGACTCCGAGGGGTGGACGACGGTCTTCACCCTGGGAGGCCTGACGCTCCCGGACTCGACCATCCAGCGCGAGGACTACTCCTACGAACAGCGACTCAGCGTCGCCCTGCTGTACCTGGTGAGCCAGTTCGCCCGTGAGCTGATGAACGGGCTGGACCGGCACCTCCCCAAGGCGATCTTCCTGGACGAGGCGTGGGCGGTGACCTCCACCCCGGAGGGCGCGAAGCTGGTGCCCGAAGTGAGCCGCATGGGCCGCTCGCGCAACACGGCGCTCATCCTCGTCAGCCAGAACGCCGGCGACCTCCTCAATGAACAGGTGACCAACTGTCTGTCCAGTGTGTTCGCGTTCCGCTCCAGTGAGCGGTTCGAGGTGGAGAGCGTCATGTCGCTCCTAGGGGTGGAAACCGAGGAGGACCATATGGCGATGCTCAGGAACCTCGGCAACGGCGAATGCATCTTCCGCGATCTGGACGGACGGGCGGGGCGGATCTCCGTCGATCTGGTGTCGGAGGAGCTGCTGAGGTGGCTCGACACCAACCCGACACGGCATCACCCGGATGAGGAGGACACCGAGGTCTTCGAGGGTGCGGAGGCCTTGGTGAGCACCGGCAGGGGCAACGGGCAGGAACGGTGATCATGCGGCTGGGGCGCGGACGAGTGGGTGCGGGACGGCGCAAGCGGCGAGCTGCGGTGGCGGGCCCGGAGGCGAGCCTGTCACCGATGGCGGGCGAGGGCGGAGCCGAGCCGCCTCCGGAGAGGGCGACGGGGCAGGGGGCGCAGAGACCGCAGAGGCCGGGGCTCCGCCGGTCGCTGTCGATGGCGCTCTTGGTGATGGCGTTCCTGCTGGTGCCATTGGGGTCGGCACAGGCGAACCCGCTATGCCCAGGAGAGCCGGCGCCGCAGCCGGAGACTGCGGGGAGTGGTTCGGACGGCCTTCTCGTACCGCCGCAGTCCCAGTCGTCGATCGTCGGCTCCGAGGACGGGCTGCCGCCGGACGCGAGCATCTATGGCCAGTACGGGACGGCGGGCCAGCAGTGGCACGTCATCCGCGAGTCCTGCGTCGACAAGATGTCGTCCAGTGCGACCGCGACGCTCACCAACTCGGCGTGGGACCTGTCGAAGACCATCAACCAGTCCACGATCACCGTCTACCAGGCGGCGACCTCGGACGGTCTGCTGAATGACTTCAACTCGATGGTCGAGAGCGTCATCACCCAGCTCCGCGAGGGGATCTGGCGGCCCCTGCTTCCGACCGTCATCATTCTCGGCGCGATCTGGCTCGGTTGGTACGGGCTCATCCGCAAGCGCGTGACGCTGACGATCGAGAGCACGATCTGGATGGTCCTTGCGACCGCGCTGGGCATCTGGATCCTGGTGCAGCCCGGACAGATCCTGAACATGGCCAGTGGGTTGGTGAACTCGGGGACCCAACTGGTGAACTCGGCTGTTTCAAGGGTGTCCGTCAGTACCGGGACGACCTCCTGCCCTGCCGGGGCGGAGCCGGTACAGCAGGCCGGATGGGAATCGGACAGCGACTTCGCGGTCCGTCAGAACGCGAACATGCTGTGGAGCAGCCTGGTCTGTCAGCCCTGGGTGGCAGGGACCTTCGGAAACGGCGATGTGGCGGAGAGCGCTACGTCCCGTTACGCCGTCGACCTCCTAGAGGCACAGGGCATCAACAGGATCGAACAACAGCAGATTGCCGACGGAGAGGTCGACGCAGCCGAGCTCATCGCAGATAAGCAAGAGCAGTACGAGGATATTGCCTCCGAGATCGAGGAAACCTACCCTGGCGTGCATCCGCTGTTCGCGGGTGACCAGCAAGGGGACCGACTCGGCGTGGCGGTACTCGCGCTCTTCGCTGCGGTGTTCGCCGGTGGACTGATCCTTGCGGGCTCGGTGGCTCTCATCGTCCTGAAGATCGGGTTCCTGCTGTTGCTCCTGTTGGCTCCGGTGTTTCTGTTGATCGGAGTCCATCCAGGCTACGGCCGGACCGTTCTTCTGAGGTGGCTGGAGATGCTCTTCGGCCTCCTCCTCAAGCAGATCTTCATAGTGATGCTGATCGCGCTGCTCGTGATGTGCTACGGCATCATCATGGGATCCGGACTCGGGTGGGGTCTGCAGATGATCCTGCTGGCGCTCTTCACCCTGGCCCTCTTCATCTATCGCAAGCCGTTCGCCCACCTGTTCGCATCGGTGAATGCGAACACCTTCACATCGCGCATGGTCAATGACGCCATGCAGAGCCGCACGTTGAGCCAGAGCGCGAACGTCCTTCCGCCGGTCGCCTACATGCGAGCGCAGAAGTGGGGACTCAGGCGTGCTCCCCAGTTGGCCGGCGCCGCAGGTGCGGTGCCTGCCGGAGCCGCAGGGGGCGGGGACCAGCAGGACGCCGGGCGTGCGGCCGCACAAGGAGCTCCCGACCAGTCCGAATCCGAAGGCGGTGCTGTGCGCGGTGAGGGGCGGAGGGTGCGCGGCTCCGCCGGCTACGGCCATGCTCATGGCAAGTCGGGGCCGCCGCCGCTCAAGCTCGGCTCCACCGGCGGAAAGGAGGCTCCCGGTACGGCATCCTCTGCTCCTCCCCCGAAGTCCGCCGACCAGGCCCCCAGCCTGGGCGGGGCCGCAGCGCACAGTGGGGGAGCTGGCCCGAGTCCCGGAGGCCAAGGAGGCGGATCCGGTTCGATCCCGCCGCGCCCCGCCGGCGGCTACCGCGGCACCGGGGACACGGGGTGGGCGTCCGTGTTCGGTACCGGGAGTGGAAGCGGCCAGCGCTCAGGCGCAGGCGGTGACTCCCGGGCGGCCGAGGCACCGTCGAGGAACGACCCGTCGCCGACGAGCGGCGCGGGGATCTTCCAGGGACGGGAGGCCACTCCTCCGCAGGGCAATGTGAGCAAGGGGTCTCGTTGGGGCGGCCCCCGGTCGCGGCGGGAGCGGCCTGCACCTCCGCGGCAACCGGCACCGCCCGCCGCGAGTGGCTCAAAGGAGGGGGGGAACTGGTTCAAGTCCGGTGACAAGGACAAGGACCGCCCGATCAGCCCCTTCTGGACGGGGACCGGCGCCCAGCGGCGCCCCGACAAGGATGTGCCCTTCTGGTTGAAGGACGGCGACTGATGAGCCGGCAGGGCCGAAAAGCACCCCTACCGAACGGTGAGCAGAGAAAGCATCAGCCATGCCCCGGACACTGAGCGATCGTCAGCAACGGTTCGTCTTCGGTGCGCTCGTGGTCGTCCTCGTCGCCTTCGGCATCTATCTGAGCGTCGGGGGTTTCGGGGGCGACGAAGACCAGGCGCAGGGTGGCCAGGAACAGCGGGCGGGCGGTAGTGATACCGACCGTGCCGATCCGGGCGGGCCTGCGACGGCCATGCCCAGCCCTATCCCGACCACCGCTGTAGAGGACATGCAGGTGCTCGACTGGCTGCCCTTCGAGGAGGAAGAACTCAAGGCGGCTGCGGCGACGGCGCAGGGGTTCGCCGAGGCGTACGGGACCATCGACTACTCCGCACCTCGTGAAGATTACTTCGCGTCGTTGGAGGAACTCGCCGCCTCCGAATACGCGGAATCGCTCGCCCAGAGTTCAGGAGCCGGAGCGCTCTGGGAGGAGAAGGCAGAGCAGGAGACCGTGGCGCAGGGCCGGGCCGATGTCCGGTCGATCCGGAGCTTCAGTGATGGGTCGATCGTGTTCGTGGTGAGGGCGCAGTCCATCGTCCAGAACGACGACGGGGCGGACGAGGATCTCGGCGACTACGCCGTGACCGTGCAGAAGGATGGCGGGCAGTGGGTGGTCTACGACTTTCAGCCTGCCGACGCGGGAAACCTGGGCGGGGGATGACCTCGCCCGGAACGATCTTGTCGTATGAGCTGACCCCCTATCGGCAGGTGCCCGAATGATCTCCCTCTACATCTATCCGTCACGGAAGGACGCCGGTTCCTGCGCAACGCGGCTGGCGATCGGCGCCGGACTCCTGATCACCGGAGTCCTCGTAGTGGTCATCGTCGTGCTCCCGCTCGCAGTCCTACAACCGGCGGGGTACATAGCGATGAGCGGCCTTCAGTGCTCTTCCGACCCCGCAGCGCAGCAGGCTCAGAGCAGCGGATATGCGGAGGACTCCATCCCGCAGAACTACCTGGAGCTGTACAAGGAGTGGGGAGACGAGAAGGGGGTCCCCTGGAACATCCTCGCCGGTGTGGGACAGGTGGAGAGCAAGCACGGGCGCTGGGACGGCCCGGGGATCACCGAAGGGCACAACGACTGGGGTGCTGCGGGGCCGATGCAGTTCGGAGCCCTGGACGGGTCCGCAGCCGGTAATAGCTGGGGCGGCGAGCCGATCATGGACGTCGAGGATCGGCCGGAGGAGGGGTACGGCCAGGACGGCAACGACGACGGCATCGTCAACGTGTACGACCCCGAGGACGCGATTCCGGCGGCCGCCGATTACCTGATCGCACACGGGATCAAGCAGGACGTCCGTTCGGCGATCTTCGCCTACAACCACGCCGACTGGTACGTGGACGACGTTCTGGAATGGGCTGAGCAGTACGCGGACGGCGACTTCAACCCCAGTGGCTCGATCGCGACAGCGGTTGAGTGCACGGTGAACGCCCAAGGGGCCCCGATCGGTGAGGCGCCGGACGAGTATTCTCAGGCCGTCGTCGATTGGGCCCTGGCGCAGCGTGGCAAGCCGTACGTGTACGGGGCGACCGGTCCGGACACGTTCGACTGCTCCGGGTTGACGATGAAGGCCTATGCGAGCATCGGCGCCTCGATCCCGAGGATCTCCCAGAACCAGTGGACGTTCGGGCCGGAGATTCAGCAGGGTGAGGAACAGCCGGGGGACCTGGTGTTCTTCGATGTGAGCACTCCGGGGGAACCTGATGGTCCGGGGCATGTCGGAATGGTCATCGGTGACGGTCTGATGGTGGAGGCATGGTGCACCGACTGCGGCCCGGTCGCGACGCGTGAGTATGATGACCCGAGCCGTGCGGACATCATCGGCTTCACCAGGCCGTTGGAGCACCCGGACGTGAAGGCGCAGTTGGAGCAGCAGAACCCCTAGGTGAGGTTCAGAGAGAGCATGGCCGAGGAGACAGCGAACAGCCGCTCGCAGAAGAAGGGGCTGCACGGTTGGAAGGCGTTCCTCGTCGTCTTCGTTTCGGGAACCGCGGCCGCTTTCATCGTGATGGGCGTGATCGTCGGTGTTCTCCGCCTTTTTGTCTCCACGGTCACTGGAGGGGAAGAGGAGACGCCGCCGGTCGCCGGAGGAGGGGCGGTCAGTGACGAGACAGGTGAGCCGGTCGCGGATCTAGAGCCCGGTGAGTTGGACCTCTGCGTCAAGTCGATCCCCACGATCTCCGGGCTCAGTGTTGAGCGTACCGACACGGACGACGATTTCGTGGATACTGCCCAAGATGGTGATGGGGGTAGGCGTACCGTCTCGGACAACTGTCAGTGGATGCTGAACCCTGACTTCAATTCGATTGAACGGTGGGACTTCTCTTTCTCTTACAATGCCATCATCGATGGTGAGGGTGGCGACTCTCCGGATGACGTGGCCTCCGGGGACCTTAGGGAGCAGAGAAGCGGGCTTGAAGAAGGTCTGGAAGAGATCGAGGTGGCGGAGCCCGCTGACTACTCGGATGAGTCGTACCACGTCTATGGTTCTCCCAGCCCAGGAGAGACCGCGTACAGGGCATTGGTGAGGACTCGTGGCGCGGTGTACGAGATCCAGCTCACGGCGAAGAACAATGGGGAAGAACTGGTCCCGCGGAAGGCCTTCGAGCATGAGGTCGATAAAATCGTGAGCCGTCTCGATATCGACCTTGGGCTCTGGATTCCGGAATACTGACTATTTGAGGGACTCAGTGAAAGCGATCCAGGCGTGTTTCGGGAAGCACAGGATCGTCGCTGAGGGGGCCTTGGAGTCTCGGACTCGGATGAGTTCGGTCGGTTGATCGCTGGGTCTCCAAGGGCCTGTGACTTCGACGCACTCTTGTCCTTCGGGGCTGCTGTAGGAGCTCTTGTGCCATTCGGGTGTGAAGTAAGTGTGCACCTCATCCCCCTCTGAGATCGTCCACGATCCGGGCCAAGTGACCATTCGTCTCCTCGGGCGTCAAGGCGAGCGATGACAGGCCATCGAACTTCGCTTCGTAACGCCCGATCTCTTCTGGTTCCTCCATGAATATACCGTCTCGCGAAATATCGATGAAGACGACGGTGGACTGTTGGGCAGCGACGAAGTCGAGGATCGCGAATTGACCGGTCACACCAGGGTGACCTCCGGCGCTGTCGGGGATGATGCGTACTTCCGCCGTACCCTGCTCGTTGAAGAGCATGAGGTGGAGGAGCTGCTCGCGCATCGTGAGCGCACCACCGACGAGCTTGCGCAGGGCCGCTTCGTCGATGATGGCCTGGACGACGGGACCGTCTGAACGCTCCAGCAGCTCCTGTCTTGCCATGCGCGCTTCCACGCGGCGTTTGATCTCGGATGGTTCCGAGAACCCACCGGCGCGGATCAGAGCGCGTGCGTACGCCGGCGTCTGCAGCAGTCCGGGGATGACGAGGGCGCCGAAGAAGCGGATGGCGGATGCCTGTGATTCGAGGCTCACGTAGGAGCCTGGGCCCAGGACGTCGTGGTACCGGACCCACCAGCCCTGCTCCTTGGCCTGCTTGGACATGGCGATGAGAGCGGCGATCCGACCTCCGTCGGTGAGTCCGTACAACGCGCACAAACTTCGGATATCCGCCTCTTTCAGGCGCTTCCACTGGCTGCGCTCGATGCGGTTCACCTTCGACCGGTCCCAGTTCAGCGACCGGGCCACGTCGAGAGTGTCGAGGCCGGCCGCCTCCCGGAGCCGCCTCAACTCGTTCGACAAGCGGCGGTGCCGCACCGTCGGGCCGTGCTCTTCGATCACACCCACCTCCAGTCGCTGCCGTGACGTGATCATACGGGGGCAGGGCGCTGTGAAAATCTACCTCTGAGTTGGCAGAACCGCTTGCAAAATACCTCGGAGGTAAATCACACTCACAGTGAGAGGTCGACCAACCACGGAGCGGTCGACCCTGCACCTCAGGTGGTGACCTCATGCCCGTTTCCGTCTACACCGGCTCGCCCCTCCACCCGCTCTTCGCTCTGGCCAAGGAGATCGAAGCCCGCGGCCTCGGGGCGGCCGTCGACACCTCCGTCTCCGTCGTCGATGCCTACATCCTCGACCCCGACGGCGGCGACTCCGCACGCATCCGCAACTGCCCCTTCGGCTTCCAGCGGGCCGTCCTCCGCCCGGACGCCGTCTCAGCCCGCCCCTGGTGGTGGCTCCTCTGGCCCGGTCAGCGCTTCGAGCGCGAGATCGCCGAGCCCGAGATGACCCGCCTCCTCCCGGTCGAGGAGTACGCCGACCTCGCCCGGCGGATCGAGTCCATCCTGGCGGCTTCCCCGGACCGGCCCACACGAGCCGCGAAGTAGCCGCCCCCGAGACGCGCTCCGCCCGGAAGGAGGGGGCCGGGCGGAGCGCCCCCAGAGTCGCACGAACCCCCAGGGCCCACGCCCCTCGGTGACGACACCTCTCCCCGCCGGGACCTGTTCCCTCCCGGAAATGGGGACGACCGCCGTCACGCGCGGGTCCCTCCCCGACCGCCCAGCTCGGAGACCCCCATGAGCAACAGCCACCCGGCGATACCCGCCGGCTCCAGCCCACTCGCACAACGGACTTCCACCAGCCCGACAACGCCGACCGCCAGCCGCGTCCGCCTGGTCCTCTCCCGGGACCACGGCCGGCGCTTCAACCGTGCCCCAGCGCCCACCCGACAGGACGGGGCGAGCCCCACACTGCCGCGCCCACCATCGACGCCTCCGGCCACCACGCCCCGCCCGGCGTCTACCGGAGACGGGCCGCCGCTCCTCCGCTCCCCGCACGCCCGCGCGAGCCATGACATCCCGGAGGCCGACCTCCCGCCCTGGCTCCTGGAAACGACCCGTCAGCTCAACCCGGCGGCCCGAGCCGCGACGCCGACCACCGGCGACGTCCGCACGACCCACGCCGACCGGCGAGCCCGCAGGATCGACACCGGCGCACTGGACCTGCGTGACCTCCCGCCCACAGGGCCGGCGACCCATCTGGAGGCCACCCCCAGACGGCCCCGCCACAGAACACGCCGCCTCCAGCTCCTCCCGCCAGGCCGAACCCACGGCGAATGGATGCTCTTCACAGCAGGCGAGGCCCTTCCCTACTCCTGCACGGTCACCGTCGTCGTCCTCCTGGCCCACCTGCTCGGCCTCTTCGGCTGAGCACCCCTTTGAGCCTGAATAGGGCGACCTCGTTCTCCGTCTCCGTTCGCCCTGCTACACACGCTGCTACACAGGGGGAGGCGACGGCAGAGCTGATCCGCGTCTGCGTCATGTGGCCCTGCTGTCCTCCCGGCAGGGGCGACCGGGCCCTGAATTGGGCCGTCGTGTGCATCGGTAACGCGGCCGGCGGCCCGATCAGAGGATCATAGTGATCATCTACTCTCGACGTGTGGACCCGAAATTACTCCTTGATGGCGAGGAAATGGAGGGCTGAGGCAGCGTAATATACGGGTAAACTTGAATCCGTCAGGCGAGGTGGCTTCCCGCCAATGGACCCGATTCTGTAAATGATTATGGGATATTGTGAAATCGGTAGTGGGAGCTAAGAAGTTCTTTGTCTAATGAGCAAGGCGACGCCTGTTGCCCCGATCAGCGACGCGGGGAAAATCGCAATCACTGCCCATGCGATTCTCTCGCCTCGTTTGACTTCGCAGTACGAGTGGACTGAATTTGGGTTGTCGGAATAGCCGAGGTTCTCGTCCCAGAGTTCAAGGTTCCTTCCTCCTGTACCAGACCACGCCGCAGCAGAGCATGAGACTGCCGGTTCACCGGTCTCTCTGTTTTTTAATGGCTCTGGCGGAGAGACCAGAAAGAACAGCGAGATCCCCCATATGCAAACTGCAGCAAGAATCATCACGAAGGGGAGCTTGCTTTGATTCAAAAGTATGCCCTTTCGGGTGAAGTATTATGTTTCTAATGAGATTAATCAGCTTGAGTACTGTTCCTTGTACTCATCGGCGGTTCGGGCTCGTTCCATCTCGATCTCCTTGTAGGCGTCGTCGTACTCCTGGAAATAGTCGTCGGCAAGTTCTCCATGTCCGGAATCTTCCAGGTTGCCATTTGCTTTCCCTACCATGTCGTCCCGGATTGCTGCCGGAAAATCCTTCGCCGATGAAGCAGGCCCGCCGTCAGGGCCGGGAAATCTGATCCCGAGGTGGTCCATCGTCTGTAGTTGGATGTTGAGGCGAACTGATTCCCTTGATTTAACACTGTAGTCTTCGTATGATTGGACCTCTTCATTGAATATTGGCTGCGAAGGATCGCCGTTCCAGAGACCTTTGATGAATTTGTTTCCTTTGTCTGAAATTTCGCCACCGACGAGTGGCAGCTTGCTGGCATACTGGTCGACCACTTGGCCGACAGTCATATCGTAGAGCTTATTTGCACCTCCCTCGTTCATGTCCTTTGCGCGCTTCGCGGCTTCACTTTCCATGTTGTATCTGTCCAACCCATCGTGGAAGAGCGCGGTATCAAACATGCCTCTGAACCTTCCCGTATTCACCGCAACAGCCTCAGGGCGTGCGTTGCCAGAAAGATAGGAATCGAGAGCAAGCGTCTCGTTCGCGTTGATACTCGCGTACATGTCTGCGGCTGCCTCATCACTGCTGGCGACCAGCTGCAGAAACTTAATTCTGTCTTTCAATGGCATGCTCAATGTGTCATCATTAATTCCCTCCACTCCTTCAAGAAATGCATATTCACCGCCGGGGCGCCCGAAATCGTACATGTGCACCTGGACGACATCGCCCATAGCAAGTGAAATTTCTGGGTTTACGCGTCCGATTGACTTCTCCCCCTTTTCTCCGTTTGTGAACTTGGAGAACGCATCATCATCAGTGGTCGCCTCCACTAGACCCAAGGTCGCCTTTCCGGCCATCTTTTGCAGCTCAACGTCATCTGAAGTCGCAGCATCGGGAATCCAATTTATCAACTTGGCTGCAGCCCTTCCGTCATCGGCCCAGTTTGTATCGAAGAGTCCTTCCAAAACATCTGACGGGGTCTTTCCATCGTAATTGGGATGGCCGTATTCACCTGTCAAAATCGAGTAGTTGGCATCATCATTCCGAGTGGTTACACCCAAGATCTCCTGTAGGAGGCCAGGGGCAAGGGATTTAGGAGCGGAGGTGTCGTACCTGAGGACCATGCTCTCGTCGAGTGTACTAAGGAGGTGGCCATCCTTAAGCTCTAGGGCAATTGCTGTTGTAAGTCCGGCAGAGAACTCACGCCCGCCCTCGATCTGCTCATCAGTTCCGTGGATCAGGGAGTTGAGTTTAAAGAGGTCCCTCTCCCAACCTAGATGGTTGTATTCCTTGGACTTTGGCCCATCAACCACGTTGACGACAGACTCTGGAAGGTAGTCCAACCCACCTCCCAGTTCTTCGTGCGAAAGAGTGAGCAGTCCACCTCCAATCGTCGAAAGCATTTTGTTCACTTCTTCGTTCGTGAACTCTCCTGAAGAAACAATATCTTCAGTGATCCCAAGAAGCCCGTCTTCCAGATGTGAATCGAGCTCTGAATAGAAGCTCTTGAGATATTCGAGTTCCTCTTCGCGAAGGTTGCCTCCGTTGGCCCGATGCTCGACGCCAACCGTATTCAAATATGTGAGGCCAGCGATGATTTCTTCAGGGACTTCGTCTCCATTCTGGATCGCTTCAGCTGCTTTCTTGCCATCTTTCTTCCCAAGCGATCCGTCAAACGCGATTGGTACAGGTTGGCCGGTCCCTAGGATGTTGTAGGCTGACCAACCGATCATTCCATCCTCGACTAGTTTTTTGACGACGATGTCTTTGGCTCCGCTTTCGATGTCACCATTGATCTCTGCAGTTCTATCCTCAAGAACGTCGAGGGCCTTCTCAGCTCGTCGCTCTAGATCTCTGAGCTTCTCCTGACGTCTGTCATAGTAATCAAGGAGATTGGGGGATAGGTCTCCGGTATTCCGGACTGCGCCGTCGGATCCGGTTTCAGTTTTTATTTCACTGGGAGGAGGAGGGAAGCTGTCCCACTCTTCTTGGAGCTCGTCTAGGGTCTTACGGAATTCTCGAACATGGCCAATAAATGCCGAAGTGCAACCCGCGCCAACCACGCAGTTCATTGCTGCCTGTTGCCACAAGTCCTCATCATATGAGGCTTGTGATTTGATACTGTCTTGGATCATTTCAGTGAAATTGTTGGCCCCTTGCGTCAGCGCCTGTTTTATGTCTCCACCATGTCCGGTCATCTCTCCGATCAGCGCAAAAAATCTTTTGACATCTCCCTCGAGCGAGCCGATTTTGATGGATTTGTCGTCCCAGTCGTCACGATTGAAGCCCACTATGACTCTCCTATTGTCTATTGTTTTTCAGATGCTGATGTGCCTAATAAGTCGGAGCCCATGGCCCGTGTCCAGGGGGCACGTCATTTCCGGGAACATTGACGGCTGAACGTTCAAATTCGCTCATGCTTTCACGGTCCGTTGCTTCTGTCGACTCAGCTCCGGAGACCATGTTGCCGCCCATCTGAGTTCCATGTTCTTGGACGTCGTCCATGCTTGATTTGCATTCTTGGCCAAATGCGTCAAAGCCGGTCAACTTCAATTTTCCAGTCCCTGAATCCTCTTCTACGTCGAGGCACACATCAAGGAAGCGCCCGGATATACCAGAGAAATTCTCGGCGATTGATATTGTTTTTGTGCCATACCCTTTTGCCTCTCCCGGGTTCGCGCCTGCTTCATTTGTATTGGTCATGAATCCTCGTACGGCGTAGAAGTGAATAAAAGGTTAAAGTTGGGACTGATGAACGGCCATGGCTTGCATGCAGGAGCTGACCTGCTTCGGTCCTTGAAGTTACACCCTGTGGGTAGGTGCTCACCCTGACAGGGCCTAGTAGCGGCGGAGCCGGATATGACCGGAGTCGGACATGTGGACCTTGAGCAGCGAATCTCGGCCCCTACATGGGCCCAGTTCGGCCCCATGTAGGGGCTGGGTCACACCGCCTTGAGCGTGCCCTGGAAGCGCTCGACTGTGCCGTCTAAGGCCCGGGATGACCACGAGAGAGGCAGAGGGGGGAAACAGCCGCTCCCTGACCATAGGGGAACCGCCCCACACCGCATAGTTCTGCCCACGATGTGCGGTGCTTCGTCACGTGTCACATGAATCCGGCCGGGTCCGTCAAGGGAGTGGATCCGAGCGGGGCACGCCGGAGTCATTGCGTGGTCGCCCCACCGGTTCCTGCCTTACGGTGCGTCGACCGACACGTCGGCTGACGAACGGGACGACCCTGAGGAGCGAACCATGTCCTTTCCCGCACATGACTACCCCGAGGTCCTCTACGTCGGCGAGGAGAGAGAGGCCAGCGCGACCTTCCGTCCGGCGAGTACCCCGCCCGATCTGACCACTCCCGGGGCGGGCACTTCCACTACCTCTCCACGCGGTTGAGCAGCGACGGGTTGTTCGGCCTGTATCAGAGCCGGCTGGGGGGCAGCGGTCGGTGGGACCAGCCCGCACTTTCACAAGACGATGTCGGAGGCGTTCTACGTCCTCTCCGGTGAGATCCATGTCTTCGACGGCGAGCGCTGGATGGACGCGGGCAAGGGCGACTACCTCTACATACCGCCCGGCGGTGCGCGCTCCTTCGGCAACATCTCCGGCGTACCGGTGGAGTTCCTGATGCTCTTCGCTCCTGGAGCGGCACGGCAGGGCTACTTTGAGGGCCCCGGTGAACTGGGAAAGATGACCGACGAGGAGAGGAAGGAGTTCCTGATCGCGCATGACAGCTGGTTCCCCGACATGACCAAGGGGCCCGCCACGGACTCCTGGGAGGAGCGGGCCGCTCTGAGGAAGTCGTTCAAGACTTGGTGACCTGACGAGCGGCGCAGACTCGTGGTTCGGTTCAGCGACTTCCGCAGCAGGAGGACCACGGGTCCGTCGGGCGCATGCGCCCTCACCGCCCGGAGCGCGTAGACCGTCGGAGCGCAAGCCAGCCGGCCGCGATTACGGCCAGGATCATGACCGTGTTGTGGGCGTACTTCGGCACCGCTGCGACGTCGCCGAGGAGCGGGAAGTAGGTGAACGCCAGCGCTCCACGGCCCAGGAGGAAGGCGAATGCCACGGTCGCGCTGTGGCGGAGCGACCATCCCCAGGTCCTTGCCGCGACCAGGATGGCGATCCCGAACCCTCCGGTGACGGCCGCGCTCATGAGCACTCCACCCCAGCTCTCCGTGGCGAAAGAGGGGATCAAGCCCGCGAGGAGCGCGACTGCGAACACCGGCCAGAGGGGCAGTCGGCCCGTGGTCCCTGTGGTCACGTGCGCCTTGGAGGTTCGCCGCCGGCCGAGCAGCGTGGCGGCCACGATGAATGCGGCGACGATCCCGGCTGAGACCAAGAGCTGCGCCGGTGTGCCAGAGCGTGACTCCGGATCGGACAGGATCATCGCGGCGGCCCCTCCGTAGGCCAGTACGGCGACCACCGTCCCGATCGGCCCGAGCCACGGCTTCCGCGCGCGCTGCGGGACCCACGCCTCGGCGAGGGCGACCGGGGCCGCGAAGCTATAGATCATGTGGCCGGTGACGAAGTTGTAGGCGTTGGACGCGCTGATGCCCAGAGCCGGGATGAGTGTGCCCTGCCGCATCTCCTCCCAGCCCTCGTATCCCTGGTAATCGACGCTGAAGATCGACTGGTCGATCAGACAGGCCTGGGCCGTGCCCAAGGCCGCGAACACCAGGAGCAGGCTGGGCCAGCCCCACCCGAGCCTGCGCACGAGATCACGGGCCACCAGCGCCGGAGCGCCGTAGAGCGCACCGAAGAAGACCAGCGCGAATGCGACGGCGCCTGGATCCCCGGTGTTGTCGCTGTAGGCGGTGAGGAGTTCCGCACCGATCCCGCACATGCCGAGCAGGCCGACGATCTGGGCGGGGCGGGTCCAGTCCCGGCTCGGGTGGTCACTGTCCGGCCGACGCGTGATCAGCTGCCGGACTCCCGCGAAGGCGGCAACGCCCAGTGCGGCGAACTGGACGACGCGGATCCCGACCGCGATCGCGGTGCGTGCGCCGTCCGGCTCCGTGCTGAGTGCCGTGATCGCAGCCGCGACGGCGATGGCGACCGCCAGGAGCGCGATTCCCGCGCCGATCCGGCTCGGCAGCACCCGTGCGGCCACGGCGGCTGCCAGCAGCACCGGCGCCGTCAGCGGGAGGCTGATCGGACCGTCGGGCGGCGGACCGACGACGACCAGCATTCCGCTCGCAAGCGCGGCGATCACCAGGCATGCGGGCAGCAGCCAGGCGGTTCGTCCTCCAGCAGTGAGACTCATGAGCGCTAGTTTGACACATCAATGTCGCAAAAAATGACGCGCAGGTCCTGCTTCGTGGTCACGGCGACCTACAATCGCCCCATGCCCCGGACCAACACCGACCCGTCCCCGACTGCGCGCCGGACCCGCAGACTGATCGTCGAGGCCGCGATCGAGACGCTCGCGGGGAACCCCGCGGCCACACTCGCGGAGATCGCCGACGCCGGCGACGTCAGCCGGTCCACCCTGCACCGGCACTTCACCGACCGGGGCGACCTGCTGGCCGCGATCGACGAAGAATGCCGGATCCGGTTCGCGCACGCGGTCGAGGCGGCACGACTCGGCGAAGGAGACGCGCTGAACTCGCTGGACCGCCTGGCGCAGGAGTACCTGGGACTCGGGTCGGTACTCGGGCTGGTGTTCGCCGACAACGCGCCCGTCGACCCCGACGTCTGGGAGGACAGCGAAGAGCGCGATCAGACTCTGAGCGCGGTGATCCAACGCGGGCAGCAGGGCCATGAAATCGACCCCGAGGTCTCCCCGACCTGGGTGATCACCACGTTCTGGGTGATGCTCTTCGGAGCCTGGCTGGCGCAGAAGAGCGGGATGAGCCGTAGGGACGTCAGCGTCCAGCTGTCCCGCACGTTCCGCAAGGCAGTGGGGCCGGGCGATCCGGCCGCTCGACGGGAGCCTGAGGGACGCGGATAGACGCGTTCACGGAGGGGTCCTGCTGGGCTGATGCCTGGAACCGAGGGAGGGAGTCTCGCGAGGGAACAGCAAGCGGTCGGTCGGCGTCGAACGGGTCCACGAGGTTCTTCACTTCTCACCCATCAGTCAGGAGTTCCGGCTGCTGTCGTAGATCGCCGTACGCGATCGGATGTGTGGGTTTCGGGGGAGTGATGAGGTCTCACGCGTCCGATCTCCGTTTTCTCCGGAGGCCACTCGGTGCGCTGGCGGTCGCCGTTCGGTATTGAAGAGTATGGCGACCGGCATGTTGACGTAGTCTCTCCTTCGGGGAAACGGTAAGGCGTGGCGAAATGAATACATTGAAGGGTGAGTCTGTCCTGGATGAAGACAATAAGGCTTAAGCGGCATCTTTGTGCCGCATTTGCGATCGCGGGTACTGTAATAATTATTTACTTGGTGGCGTTCCCTCCCTTTGGGTTTCAGCCGACTCATGCAGAGTTTGGGGTGTCTGAGTCCAAAATAACGTGCTCATCTCCGATGGCGGCCGGTCCGGGATTGCATTAAAGTCGGGTCTGGGATATCGACGACGGAGTTTCCGGGGACGGGGCATACGCGAATAATGTGTGTGACGCTCGCCGTGTTCAACGACTCTCCTTGGCATTGCTAATTTCGATCCCGACTATATTTTCCGGTGTCCTGGCCTTGACTCGTTACAGGGAAGTCCAAGGCTTTGGTGTGTGAGTTGTCGACGAAAGTTCAAAAAAAGTGGTTTGTGGTTGGTGGTGTTGCGATCTCTGTGGCCGTTTCGGTGATGGCCGTAAATGCCTGGTACATACGCGAGGATTCACCGGTAGTGCACCCTGGCAGCGATTCAACCGTCATCGGCAATGCAGGTCAGTATACGGCCGCCAGTCTGGCTGATGTTCTGGAATCTGTTTCGGCGGAGAAGGGTGGAGAACCCGAAAGTTTTCTCGTTTCGTCCGGTAGTCTGATCGCTTTCTTTCCGGATCATGTATCTGCACATACGTTGGCGACCGGGCGGAAAAAATGGTCGGTTGATCTTCCTGGAGGATCTGTCGGAGCGGCACTTTCACCTCCTGCGGAAGGCTCATCGGATGGGGGTGATCAGAGGCTGATTATTTCGTACAGACAGTCCTCTTTGTTTAGTGAGGAAAATCGTTATATGGTCCTGGACGCTGAGTCCGGTAAGTTGTCTGAGGACAGTCCGACCCCTGCCGGAGTGAGGAGGGTGATTGGTGCGACAAAGGGTAGTGTCGTGTTTCTCGGTGAATCCGATGGTCAAGTGACCGGTCGCTCGCTATCGAGCGCAAGCGAAACCTGGGAAGCATCTCTTCCTTCTGAGTGCACATACAAGGATTATGAATCGGAAACCTGGAAGCCCGTTTCTGACACGGACACCATTGTTTTGCCTTATGAGTGTGGAGGCGTAGATGGATTGGCTGCATTCAATGAGGAAGGGGGTGAGGAGTGGAAATACCAAGTCGAAGATCTGGACGATTTAGATGTTCGCCAGGTTGATCAGAACGACGTTGCGCGATCGGAATCCGATCCGATCTCAACCGTAATTGATGAAGGGGGAGGAGTGTTTCTTGACATTCAAAGTGGACAGAGTTTCACTCCCTCTCCTTGGGGAGGAGTTGCACACTTGGAAAAGATGGTTGAATCTCCGGTGGGTGAGGTCGAATCCAATGCTGAAACTATCATAATTGGCAGTCGGCGGGAGATAGATTTTAGAGGGACATTGGAATCTGCGAATCGTTTGCTCGAAATGGGGGATGTCCAGGAGAGTGACTTCGATCCTGGGTTGCTCATGTCAATTGATGGAGATAGCAGGCTCGCACTTGCGCCAGGTGAAGTTGAACGCGAAAAGAAGGTTCCTGCTGCGAGCTATGTTGACGATGTAATTGATTCATTGAAGGTAAAGAGTCAGAACCTCTGAAGCCTGCCTGTCTTGGTAGTTTTGCTGGTCTTCCGTTCAGGGCGAGTATTGCACTAATTATGAATATTGCTGAAATGAAGCATCTCTCACGGGTGTAGAGATTTGGCGGGGGTTGTTTGTGTACTGTTCCTCTTTGCTTTCCGTGAGGTTGAGGTGTGGAATCAGGGATGGCGAGTTGCCAGGACGCAGAACTCGTTGCCCTCGGGGTCGGTGAGGACGGTCCAGGTTTCCTTGTTCTGGCCCACGTCGGTGTTCCGGGCGCCGAGGGCCAGTAGGCGGGTGACTTCCTCTTCCTGGGATCTGTCGGTGGGGTTGACGTCGATGTGCAGTCTGTTCTTGACGGTCTTGCCCTCGGGGACGGCGGCGAAGGTCAGTGCCGGCGGGATCGGGCCGGGGCGGTCCTTGAGACTGGGCTGTGTGCTGGGGCCGATGGTGACGACTCCGTCCTCTTCGTCCAATACCTCGTAGTCGAGCACCGCGCACCAGAAGCGGGCCAGGCTCCCGGGGTCGGCGCAGTCGATCGCTAGTTCCGTGAACTTGCTGGCCATGGTGGGGCCTCCCAGGTGTAGAGACGGTCGGAACGCGGGATCAGTGTTCCGGGCAGGTGCTCCGGTACTCCAACGGTTTTCGGAGTGGGTGGCGCCGGGGCCAGGGGCGGAGTGAGGGATGGACGCGCATCCGCGGCGCGTGGCACACTGCCGACGAAAATTCAGGACAAGCAATGTCAGCGCCCGGTGGTCGGTGGAGCGCGCTGGCCTGCTCGCTCGGTGCGGGCTCGGCCAGTGACCCCCGGACGCGGGATCGCGGTCGTGTGCGTGCCGAGCCGTACACGGAAGGACCGTCATGTCCACTGACCAGTTCGGGCTCGCCGAGGACACCTACGTCCCCCACCCCGACCGTGATACGACCCTGCTCCTCGACGCCTTCTACGCGGCCCTGAGGGAGCGCACCCGCCCCCGGGACCTCACCTCCGCCATGCGGGCGCGCCAAGTGTCGCTCGAAGAGGCGAACCGCTCCCTGATCGTCGATGCGCCGGCCCGGCAGAACCTGCGCTTGGCGACGGCACTGGTGGCCGCCTATGAGGTGCTCCGGCCCGGGGTCGGCAGGGAGGCGGCCGTCGAAGCGGTCGGCGCCGCCCTCAACGAACCGTTCGGTGACGCCGTCAGGGAAGGCACCAGGGCGCGCCTGGACGAGGCTGAGGACGCGTTCCTGTCCATCGTCGAGATGAGCAAGGCACGCGAAGAGCACGCCTTTGGGAAGGGCTTCGTCTTCGACCGCACGGTCGACGATGACGAGCGCTACCACGTGGAGGTCCGCCGCTGCTTCTTCCATGACGTGATGGCGGCCAACGGGACACCGGAGCTCACCCCGATCCTGTGCGCCTTCGACGCCAACTGGATCGACGCCATCGACCCGGACGAGCACGGGTTCCGCTTCGAACGTCCCACCACCATCGGCACGGGAGGGACGCACTGCCCCTTCCACTTCGAACGGACCGCACGGTAGGGCGCCGCCGGGTCGGTGCGTATCGGCTTGTTGAGGGCCGGGGGAGGAACCGTGGGGTGTCGCCCTGCCGAATGTGCGGCTGAGGGGTGGTGCCCCATCCTTGCTCAACCCATGAGGGGCTCCCAGATGTGGGTTGGCGGGTCCTGCCGCGCGCGGGCCGTCGGGGAGACGGTGCCGAACGTGCCTCACCCCTCTGGCTCAGCGTCCAGACTGGAGGGGTGCGTGTACTGGAAGCCTTCTGGGCCGATCGCAGTGTTTGGGTATGGGGCCTCGACTCCAGGCTCCCCGCGACGACCAGGTCCCGGAAGTAGGAGCGTCCCCACCCCTACGCCATGGGCCCGCGGGCGCTCGCCGAAGAAGTGGTCCCCCTGCTGGACCGGCCACCGGAGGAGCGCGAGGCCCTGATCGAGGGCGTGGCGTCCGAGAACGGTGGATTCGCCGTCGAGCCCGGTGCCCTTCTCCCCGGTACCGCGGTGCTGCGGCTGCCCGGTGGCCCGAGCCACCCCTTCACGCCCCCGTCGCTGGGGGTGCGGCCCGACGCCCCCAAGGTCGCGGCCTCTCGCGCGGGGCTGCGCGACTGGGAGGCGCCCGCACTCGCCCTGCATCCCGGCGACGCCGCGTCCCTCCTGCGCACCTTTCGCACCTCGCCCTCGGGCGCGGGGAGCGTCTCCCTGCCCCATTTGGAGGTGCTGCTGCGCGCGGCCGAGTCCTTCGCCGCCGCGCGCCGGGTCGTGCCGCAGTGGGTGGAGGAGGCCGATGAGGACATGGGCACCACCTCCTTCGCTCCCCGGGCTCGGTGGCGCCCCGTGCTCGACCCGCAGGCACTCTCCTGGCTGCGTTCCTACGCCGGGGCGGTCCCTCCGCTGCTGCGTGCCCACCACGCCCCAGAGGACGATGACCCCTGGGAGGCGGGTTCGGCCGTGGTCGTCGACGCGTTGGGAGCGCTGTCCGCCTTCACCGACCAGGCGGTGCGCGAGCGCCTGCACGGCCGGGAGTTCCGCCTGCCGGCCGGTCCGCGGCTGTACGCGGACTGGGTGAGAGGACTGCTCCTCGATGACGGGGCGGTCCCCGGATACGTCTGGGGGCGGGAGCAGAGCCTCTTGAGCGAGCGGCTGTCGGAGTGGTTCGGCGCCGTTCACCGACAGGCGGGGGCGGTGCGGCCGGCCCTGCGGCTGGTCGAGCCCGATGCCCTCCCGACGGACGGGGACGGCGAGGCAGCAGAGGGCGCGGAGCCCGGCGGCGAGCCGGAGCTGCTCATCGCCGATGAGGACGCCTCGTGGAGGCTGGAGGTCTGGGTCCAGTCGGTCGATGAACCCTCCCTGATGCTCACCTTGGAGGATGCGCGCGCCGGTGAGGGCGCCGACTGGCTGCCCCGCGACCATGCTCCGGCCCTTGAGGCCGCGCTGGTGCGGGCGGCGGACCTGTACCCGCGCCTGGAGCGGGACGACGTCCGGGAACGCGGAGTCTGCACGCTCGACACGGCACAGGCCTGCGAGTTCCTCACCCGGTTCGCCCCGTCCTTGGGAGAGGCCGGTATCGGTCTGCTGCTGCCCCCGTGGGCGGGCACCCGGGAGACGGCGGCCGTGCTGCGCCTCGATGAGCCCCATGAAGGGGCGATCGACGGCGACCCGCTCCTGCTCCTGGGGTGGCACGGGGTCTCGCCTTCGCTGCTCATGGAGGAGCTGGAGTCGGCCCTCGGCGGTCGCGTCCGCCCACGAGGGGAGCTCGAGGTCGAGCTGGTGCCGCTGCCGGAGCGGACCGCGGAGTTCTGGGCCCCGTCGGAACCGCTGCCCTTCCCCGCTCCGGTTCGCCCGTTCACCCCGCTCGCCCACTCGGGATCGCCCATCCCCGTGTTGGCGGAGGCCTTGGAGCCGATTTATGAGGCGATGGGCGAGACGGTTCCCGGGGACGAGGACCGTGCCGTTGGCCCCGGGGGCGGCCGCTCAGGGGAGAGTGAGGCCGGTGTCGGGGAGTGACCGACGCCCCTCTGGGCGCGGTTCCACGGCGGGGGTGTCCGCGACGTGGCGGCGGTCGGTACGGGATCGGTGCCGGCCCGGCGCCGAGCTGCCTGTTTCGAGAGTGGTCGAAGGGCATTGCCGGGCGGGCACAGGGGCGACGACCATGGGATCGCTTCCGGCCCGATGCGTCGCTGGATGGCGCTGAGGTCACTGCCGTTCGTCACCCTGGCGGTCCGTTCCCGCCAGGGCGGCGATCCCCCGTTCCCCGGTCGCGCCCTCAGCCCATGAAGGACTCCGGCCCGAACCGGCCCCAGGCCACGAAGGCCGACACCGCGAGGTAGAAGGCGTTGCCCACGATGCTCACCGGCTCGCGGCGGCGTGCGTGCACGACGATCGCCCCGATCATCACCAGGGCCAGGCCGACTGCGGCCAACGGAACGAAGACCGTCCCGAACCCCACCAGCGGAGGCACGACGAGTCCCACGGCGGCCAGGACTTCGAGTGCGCCGATCGTCTTGATCGCGGACGGGCTCCAGTTCTCGGCCCACCTTCCGAAACTGAGCGCAGTGATCTTCTCCTTGGGGACGACGACTTTGGCCGCGCCTCCGATCGCGAACGCGAGGGACAGGAAGCCGGCGGCGATCCACAGTGCGAGGTCCATGTCATCTCCTTGAGGGCGGATGAGGTCCTTCACCGTGATGACGGAGGGCCGGCGGTGTGTGTGACAGCTTCGCCGTTCCGCCGTCGCCAGGGCGCGTCACACGGCATTGGGGTGCCGCGTCTAGAGGAGGAGACGGCCGCCAGGCGAGAGGAGCACGCAATGGTCGATCCCCGACCGGACCCCGCGACGGAGTCCTTCGTCCGCCACCGCAACCTGCTTTTCACCGTCGCCTACGAGATGCTCGGCTCTGCGGCGGACGCGGAGGACGTGCTTCAGGAGACCTGGATGCGGTGGTCCGGCGTCGACCTGGGGGAGGTGAGGGATCACCGCGCATACCTGGTCACCATCACCACGAGGCAGGCGCTGACGCGCCTGCGCATTCTCGGCCGCCGCAAGGAGACCTACGTCGGCCAGTGGCTGCCCGAGCCCCTTCTGACGGCGCCCGACGTTGCCGAGGACGTGGAACTGGCGGACAGCATCTCGACGGCGATGCTGCTGGTCCTGGAGACCCTCGGCCCGACCGAGCGCGCGGTGTTCGTGCTCCGCGAGGTTTTCGACGTAGGGTACGCCGAGATCGCCGAGGCGGTGGGCAAGTCCCAGGCCGCGGTGCGGCAGATCGCCCATCGGGCGAGGGTGCACGTGGCCGAGCGGCGCCCGCGCGGTATCGCTTCCCCCGAGGAGACCAGGAGCGTGACCGCGGCCTTCCAACGGGCGGTCGAGACGGGCGACCTCCAAGGACTGCTCGACATCCTTGCCCCGGATGTCGTCGTCCTGGCCGACGGGGGCGGAGTGAAGCAGGCGGTCCCCAAGCCGGTCGTCGGCGCCGATCGGGTCGCACGCCTCTTCAAGGCCGGCCTGAACCGGCTGTGGGCCGAGGTGTCCGTGGAGACGTCCTGCGTCAACGGGCGGACGGCACTGCTGCTCCGCGTGGACGGAGAGGTCGACAGCGTCGTGACACTGCGGATTGAGGACGGCCTGATCACCGGCATCTACACCGTGCGCAACCCGGAGAAGCTGTCCCACATGGAGCGGGAGTTCACGGTTCAGCGCTGAGGGCGCCCGCTCTCGTGGAGGACGCCGCCGTCGCGGTCGAGGACGTACATCGCGTCGACGTTCGGCGATTCCTCAAGGTGTGCGGCGACGTCGGGGATGTTCGCGTAGAACTCGTCGTGGAGTTCCGGGGGCACCCAGCGTGCGTAGCCTTCCCGGTCCCGCTGGCGCTGGTAGCGGTGCAGGATCCCCAGGCGGCTGTTCGCCTCATGCGTCGACACGAAGGCGACGCTCACATGGTATCCGTGCCGCTTGAACCCTTCGACCCAGGAATCGGCCCACTCCCTCCGCCCCAGAGGGTGACTGGCGATGACGTCGTACTTGACCTCACCGGCCCTCAGGTGCTCCAGGCACCTGTCGTGGAAGTCCTCGGGCAGCTGATGCGCTGCGGTCGTGTGGCCGAGATGGGGGTCCTGGCGGACGATCTCCTGGAAGCGCGGATGGAAGAGCGCGTTGTCGTCGCCGTCGTAGACGGCGGTGTGGTCGGGGAAGGCGCGGCGTGCGATGTCCTGGGTGAGGGTCTTGCCGGAGCCGGGCTGCCCGCCCAGGATCAGGGCGCGGGGCGGTGAGCCGTCCGGGCGCTGGGGGCCGCTGGGCGGGGTCAGATCGCGGATGCGCAGGTCCAGTGCCCGGGCCATTTCAGCCGGTTCAACGGGGGAGGGGCCCGTCGGAGCGGCGTTCTCTTCGCTGGGCGCGTGGCGGCGTTTCAAGGCGTCGCAGATCCCCGTGTAGTCCTGCACGGTTCCGATCAGCTCGTCCCTGCTGAGGAACGGGATCCGGCGTCTGGCAGCCAGGTGGGGGAGCGGGTCTGCGGCGAGAGCGTTCGCGAGTGTGAAGCCCTGGGAGATCATGGCGCGGGCATCTTCGCGGAGCTGCCAGTCGGGGAGCTCGACCAGTGGGTGGCCCCAGATGTCCAGATCAGCGCTCATACGCATTCGCTCCCGCGTCGGAATTGGTGGGTGAGGACGCGCTCAGCGTGGCGAGGGGTGACAGGGGTGTCAATGCTCAGGCCACAGGTGGCCCATGGGTCAGGTGGTCGGGTCCCAGAGGCCTTCGGCCTGTCCGCGGGACAGGTGGTCGGTGTAGATGCCGACCTTCCAGGAGATGAGGGAGCGGCACTCTTCGAGTGCCTGGATGCGGGCCTCGACGCGGCGTTGGTGGGTGTCGAGGAGGTGGAGGCGTTCGGCCTCGTTGCCGGGGCCGGCGCGGACCAGTTCGGCGAAGCGTGCGAGGTCGGCCAGGGGCATCCCGGACTCGCGGAGCTTGACGCAGATCCGCAGCCACTCGACGTCGGCGTCGGTGTAGCGGCGCCGTCCGCCCGCGGTGCGGTGGACGGGGCCGACCAGCAGGCCCTCGCGCTCGTAGAAGCGCAGCGCGTGCACGCTGAGGCCGGTCCGCTCGGCCACCTCGCCGATGCCTAGGGAGCCCGCCCGGGGCCCGGTCGTCGCCATGCCCGCCACATTAGGGCTTGATCTAGAGTTCGCTCTAGTTCCTAGGGTCGCCGGCATGACCACTGGACAGCAGCGGCCGCTCGGGTCGCCCTTCTCCGCCGACAGCACCTGCGAGGACGTCCTGGCGGGCCTGGACCTCACCGGGACCACCGCCGTCGTCACCGGTGGCTCCTCGGGGCTCGGGCTCGCGACCGCGCGGGCCCTCGCCGCGGCCGGGGCGCGCGTCATCGTCCCCGCACGCCGCGAGGGCGCCGCCCGGGAAGCTCTCGCGGGCCTGGGGTCCTGCGAGGTCGTCCCGATGGACCTGACCGACCTGGCGAGCGTGCGGTCGGCCGCCGTGAGGATCGGCGAGGCCGTAGAGCGCGTCGACCTCCTCATGGCCGTCGCCGGCGTCATGGCCACCCCCGAGCGGCGCGTCGGCCCCGGCTGGGAGGGCCAGTTCGCCGCCAACCACCTCGGCCACTTCGCGTTGGCCTGCGAGCTCTACCCGCTCCTGGCCGAGGGCGGCGCGCGCGTCGTCGTCAACAGTTCGGCCGGGCACACCCTGACCGGGATCCGCTGGCACGACCCGCACTTCCGCACCGGCTACGACAAATGGTTGTCCTATGGGCAGTCCAAGACCGCGAACTCCCTGTTCGCCGTCGGACTCGATGCCTTGGGACGCGACGACGGCGTGCGCGCCTTCGCCCTGCATCCCGGAAAGATCATCACCGGACTCCAGCGCGAGATGTCCGTCCGGGAGCAGATCGAACGGGGATGGATCGATGAGCGGGGGGAGGTGGTCGGAGACGGTTTCAAGACGCCGTCCCAGGGGGCCGCCACGGGGCTTTGGGCGGCGACGTCGCCGATGCTCAAGGGGCTCGGGGGCCTCTATCTGGAGGACTGCGACATCGCGCGGGTCTCAGAGCCTGAGGAACCCATGGACGACGGCGGGGTGCGGGAGTACGCCATCGCCCCTGAGGCCGCCGCGCGCCTGTGGGAGGTGTCGTGCGCGGCGACCGGGGCGCTCCCCGTTCCCTAAGCGCCGGTGGCCTCGCTGCCGTAGCGGTAGTCGGAGACCAGGATCTTGCCGGTGTCGCGCAGCTCGGCGACGTCGCCCTTGTCGTTCCAGATGGCGCGCCCGCTGCCGAAGGACAGCCCGCCCCATTCGGGGCGGACCTCGTTGGTGTAGACCCGGAACCGCCTGCCGGGACCCACGATGTACTGGGGGAGCGTGAGCTCCTGGCCTGCGTCGCCGGCCGAGACCGTCCAGCCTTCGACGTTCACGGCGAGCGCACTGGAGTTGAGGATCTCGACGTACTCGTCGGACTGCGTGCGCGCCACCTCACCCTTGTACTGCACCGTGGTGATGCGCAGCTCGGGGCGGTCGGCCCGGAGCGCCACCGCCATCAGCCCGGCCGTGGTGTCCCGGCCCTCCGGGCAGGGGAAGTGCGGTGTCCACGGTGCCACTTCGGAGGCGTCCTTGTGCTCCGGCACGCACCTGGAGAGGAAGAAGCGGTAGGGGAGCCCCTCGACCTGTACCTCGTCCTCGATCATGTCCCACACGGTGACGACGTCGTCGACCGGGCCGTTCAGGTCGGGGGTGTCCTGTCGGGAGAACCCCCACCGGAAGGTCTGGGCCGACGCCCCCTCGAACGCGATCGTCATTTCCAAGGGCAGGGTGAAGCCCATGGTGTGCTCGCTGAGACGGTTCTCGTGGGTGAAGGTCGAGAGGAGGAACTCGGAGCCGTCCAGAGGGACCTCGCCCCTGCGGCCGTGGAACTGCAGTGCGCTCTGAGGGCCGGACGGGTCCGGAGCCCCCCAGGCGATTCGATCCGTTCCGAACCCTTGGAAGTCGATGGTCCGGTAGTTCATCGATGGATCCTGCCAGGTCCCTGAGATCGCGGCGATCGGCATCGGCAGTCCCTTCCCAGCGCGCATGGCCTGTGAGGCCGGCAGGGGCGGTCTGCGATCCGGCCACAGGCCCGACTGTGAGGGAGGGGCGGAGCACTGGCAACGGCCGGTGGCGGGCCTGCTCCGGCCACGGAAGGAGACCAACGGCCCACGACATGCGTGCGGTGATCTGCTCCGCTGCGCGGCGGCCTGTGGAGCGGTCAGTGGAATTCGGGTCGCCGCTTGGCGGTGAAGGCGGCGACGCCCTCGGCGAAGTCGGCGCTGGCATAGCCGGCGTCGTAGAGCCCCCGCACCTCGTCGTCCTCCTCGTCGGCGCCGTCCTGGATGCGTTCCAGGATGGTCTTGGCGGCGCGGAGCGTCACCTGGGAGCGTTCGGCGATGGTGCCGGCCAGCTCGGCGACGCGGGCGTCGAGGTCGTCGGCCACCTCGTTCACCAGCCCGATGCGCAGGGCCTGCCCGGCGTCGAGCTGCTCCCCGGTGAAAAGGATCTGCTTGGCCCACGCCGGCCCCACCAGGTCCGCGAGGCGCTTGGTGGGGCGGTGGGTGTAGACCACCCCGAGTTTGGCCGGGGTGACGGCCATCCGGGCGTCGTGTGCGGCGATGCGCATGTCGCAGGCGACGGCCAGCTCGCACCCGCCCCCGATGCAGAAGCCCCGCACCGCGGCGATCGTTGGCTTGGGGAAGGAGGCCACGGCGGCCTCGGCCGCGTCGGTGACCGCGTTGAAGCGGCGGCCGTCGGCGGGGCTTCGGACGGCGCCGAGTTCGCCGATGTCGGCTCCGGCCGAGAAGTGCCTCCCGCCGCGGAGCACCAGGACCCGGACGCCGTCGTCGTCGGCCGCCTTGTGGAGCAGTTCCGGGATCAGCGACCACATCTCGACGGTCATGGCGTTGCGCTTGGCGGGGCGGTCGATGGTCAGGAAGGCCACCGGGCCGTCAACGTCGAGGCGCACGTTCTCACTCATCGGGACGCTTTCATGATCGCGGACTGCGGTCCCGTCAGTATGCCGTCGTGCCCTCCCCACGGAGAGCCCAGGGCCGGGTCAGACGGTCTCCCGCCGGGCGGCCTGCTCCTTGAGGGCGTCGACCAGGGTCCGGACGTGCGGAAGGTCATGGCGGGCGCGTGTGACGACGCCGAAGAGGCGGGTCGGCGCCGGCGGCGCGATCGGGACGGTGCGCACCCCCGGGACCGGCGGAGTGAGGGCGATGGAGGGGACCAGCGAGATCCCCGTGCCGGCGGCCACCAGGGAGCGGGCGAAGAAGTAGTCGGTGGTGGTGCCGCGGACCTCGGGGGCGAACCCCGCCTGCTCGGCGAAGCGGCGCAGGTAGGCCTCGGTCTTCAGACACCCCAGCACCCAGGGCTCGCCCGCCAGTTCGGCCAGGTCGACCTCCTCGCGGGCGGCCAGCGGGTGGTCCTCGCGCAGCACGGCGTGCAGCGGGTCCTCCAGCAGTCCCTCCCAGGCCAGCCCCGAGTCCGGCCCCAGGCGCCCGGGCAGCGGACCGTCGAAGCGGTAGGCCAGCGCGAGGTCCGCCGTGCCCTGGCGGACCAGCGGCAGGCTGCTCTCCGGCTCGGCCTCCCTGATGTGCACCTCGGTTTCGGGGTGGGCCGCCGTGAGGCGCGCCAGCGCGTCCGGCAGCAGGAGCCGTCCCCCGCTGGTGAACGTGGCCACGGTGAGCCGGGTGCGGCCGCCGGCGAGCCGGTCGACCTGGCGCCGGGCGTGTTCGAGCTCGGCGGCCACCGATTCGGCGGCGCCCACCATGACCCGCCCCGCGCGGGTGAGCGTGGCCCCGCGGGTGCTGCGCGCCACCACCCGGGCGCCCAGGCTCCGCTCCAGGGCGGCGACGTGCTGGGAGACCGCCGAGGGGGTGAGCCGCAGGGCGTCGGCCGCCCGGTTGAAGCTGCCGTGCTCGGCCACCGCCCGCAGCACGCGGAGCCGCTGGACGTCGATCAACAGTTCTCCTTAATACCCGTGCAGTGACTGGACACTTCTGCTGATGACAGTAGGCGGCCACGATGAACGCGTGCAAAACATCTGTGTCATCGGTGGAAGCCGCTACTTCGGCAGGCTCATGGTGGAACGACTGCGGGACGCCGGGCACCGCGTCACCCTGGTGAACCGGGGGTCGGGCCCGGCCCCGGCCGGCGTCGAGCACGTCGTCGCCGACCGGAACGACGGGGCCGGGCTCGCCGCCGCGCTCGGCGGCCGCACCTTCGACGCGGTCGTCGACCAGGTCTGCTACACGCCCGTGCAGGCCGCGATCGCGGCGCGGGTCTTCGGCGGCCGGACCCCGCGGTACGTCATGGCCTCCACGATCGAGGTCTACAACCCGGCCGGGGGCGCGCCGGACGCGGGGCCGGTCGGCGGACTCGTGCGGGAGGGCGCCGTCGACCCGGCGGCCTGGCCGGTCCACCCGGACCGGCCCTGGCACGACGCGGCCTACCTGGAGCCGAACTACGGCGAGGGCAAGCGGCAGACGGAGGCCGTCCTCACCCGCTCCGGCGCGTTCGACTTCGCGTCCGTGCGCTGCGCCCACGTCCTGGGCGGCGGCGCGCGGGAGTTCACCGGCCGCCTGGCGCACTACGTCGAGCGCATCGCCCGGGGCGAGGAGGTCGCCGTGCACGCCGGGGCGCTGCCGTCGGTGTTCATCGACTACCGGGAGATGGCCGACGTGATGGTGTGGGCGGCGACGGACGCGGGCGTCACGGGCCCGGTCAACGCCTGCTCCGACGGGCTGCTGGACGCCCGGGACCTGGCCGGGGCGATCGCCGGGCAGCTCGGTCGCGAGCCGGTGTACCGGGTCGTGCCCGCAGGGCAGGAGGCGTCCCCGTTCTCCTTCGACCGCCATTACGCGATGAGCAACGCGCGCGCGAGGGAGCTGGGGTTCGCCTTCTCCCACGCCGACGAATGGCTGAACCGCGCCGTCGCCGAGGCCCTCGACGCGTTCGCGGCTTCCACCGCCTGAGCCCGACGGAGGATCACCATCCATGCGGTACCGCAGCATCGGAGGCCGGATCGTCAGTGCCGTCGGCCTTGGGGCCATGCCGTTGTCCATCGAGAACCGTCCGGACGAGCGGCGTGCCCTCGCCACGGTCCACGCGGCCTTGGACGCCGGAATCACCCTCATCGACACCGCCGACAGCTACTACTGGCACGCTGGCGAGACCGGCCACAATGAGCTGCTCGTGGCGCGTGCCCTCGCGC
>NZ_ANAD01000157.1 GCF_000341245.1 Nocardiopsis halophila DSM 44494 | reverse complement strand
TCCCCCTCATCGACCCCGCCGACAGCTACTACTGGCACGCTGGCGAGACCGGCCACAATGAGCTGCTCGTGGCGCGTGCCCTCGCGCGCTACGGCGGTGACACCTCCCGGGTCCTCGTGGCGACCAAGGGCGGCCGCGGCCGCTCCGGTGACGGGGGCTGGACGGTCACGGGAACGCCCCATCACCTCAAGCGCGCGGCCGAGGCCTCCGTGAAGAGGCTGGGGACCGAAGCGATCGGCCTCTACCAGCTGCACAAGCCGGACCCGGACGTGCCCTGGGCGGAGTCCGTGGGAGCCCTACGGGAGCTGCTGGATGCGGGGACCATTCGCGCCGCAGGCATCTCGAACGTGACCACCGGACAGATCACCGAGGCCCACGGCATCCTGGGCCCGCACCTGGTGTCCGTACAGAACCGGTACTCGCCCGCGGTGCGCGATAGCGAACCGGAACTGCGGCTGTGCGAACGCCTCGGCCTGGCGTTCCTGCCGTGGAGCCCCCTGGGCGGCATCTCCCGCAGCTCCCTGGAGGGGCCGTCGGGTCCGGCGTCCGAGGGCACCGCATTCCACCGCATCGCGGCCGAGCGCAGGGTCAGCCCCCAGCAGGTCGCCCTGGCCTGGCTGCTGTCCCGCTCCACCGCGGTGGTCCCGATCCCGGGCGCCGGCCGCCCGGCGTCGATCCGGGACTCGGCCAAGGCGCCCGGTCTGGACCTGAGCGGGGAGGAGCTGGCGCGGCTGGAAGAGGCGGTTCCGCGGTGATCAGTTCTCCGTCCGGCGGTCGGCGGCGCCGGCCGCCTCGGCGCGCCGGTTCAGGATCGTCTCGAACACCTGGGCCAGCTCCGCGGCGTCCTCGCCCGCGTGGTGGGTGTGCGGGAGTCCGGTGAGCCCGAGCGACTGCTTGATGTCGCTCTTGCGGGAGGAGGACCATTCCCGGCCTGTGAGGCCCATCCAGTAGCTGCGCAGGTCGACGCCGGCCCCCGTCACTCCGAACGGGCTCTTGCCGATGTAGCGCATGAAGTACCAGTGGAGGAACATGCCGTCCCATACCGCTGGGCCGGCGAGGAAGACGGGGCGGCCGACCGTGCGCAGCCCCTCGACCCATGTGGCCGCGCGCTCCATCGCGTCCTCAGGGGCGGGCGCCTCGCGCAGGAGCCGGTCCCGGTCGAGCCCTGAGACGGCGAGCGCTTCAGGGACGAAGTCGTCGGAGATCGGACGCAGTTCGGTGTAGAAGGAGTGCTCGGGCCGGGAGACGACGGACATGCCCAAGGAGATCATGCTGTAGGGGCCGGGGATCGGTCCGTCGGCCTCGATATCGACGGCGACGTAGAGCTCGGGGGGTCGTGGTGGCTTGGCCATGGGCGACAACGTAATCGCCCACGGCGCGCACCACCACCCTTTTCCGGCAGAGGGGTGCGCGCGGCCGTTCAGGGGCCTGGGGCCGTCCTGGTGCGGGGACGGCGGGGGCGAGTGGAAATGTCATGGGGCCGTGGGAGAACCGTGGGGAAAGGTACGGCTCCCGCGCCTGAGAGGACCCCCGAGATGACCATCGCCGTCACGACTCCGACCGGCCGTGTGGGATCGCGTGTGGTGCGGATGCTGCTGCAGGCGGGCGTGCGGCCGCGGGTGCTGGTCCGCGACCCGGCGCGGCTGGACACGGCGGTCCGGGAACGGGTCGACGTCCGCCAGGGCGACCTCACCGACGGCGCCTTCGTGCGCGAGGCGGTGGCGGGTGCGCGCTCGGTCTTCTGGGTCGACCCCACGCCGCACACCGACGCCGAACCGGTCGCGACCTCGCGCCGGACCGCGGCCCCCGTCGCCGACGCCGCCCGCGAGGGCGACATCGCGCGCCTGGTGCTGCTGAGCAGCATCGGCGCCGAGAAGCGGCACGGGGTCGGCCACATCGACGGCCTGGCCGGGATCGAGGAGGACTTCGACGCCACCGGGGCGGACGTGCTCCACCTGCGCTGCGGCTACTTCTTCACCAACCTGGCGATGGACGCCGGGTCCCTGGCGCAGGGGGTGCTCTCCACCACGGCCGACCTCGACGCGCCGCTGGCCTGGGTGGACCCCCGCGACATCGGCGACGTCGCCGCCGCCCGGCTGCTGAACGAGGAGTGGAAGGGGCGCGTGGTCCAGGCCGTGCACGGCCCGGAGGACCTCAGCTTCCGGCGCGTCGCCGAGATCCTCACCGGCGTGCTCGGCAGGACCGTCCGGGCCGAGGCGGTGGCCGACGACGATGTGCGGGGCGCCCTGCGCGCGGCCGGCCTTCCGGAGGGTGCCGTCGAGGGCATCGTCGGGATGATGGCGGGCACCCGCGACCTGGTCCGTGAGCAGCCCCGGGACGTGGTCACGACCACCCCGACGACCCTCGCGGAATGGGCCTACGCGCACCTGCGCCCGATCGTGCCCGGCAGCGCGTGAGCCGGGCCGTGCGGGCCTGCTGGAGGCACTGCTAGAGGCATTCGTCGAAGTCGGTCGAGAAGACCTGTTCCGGGAGGTCGTAGCAGATGCCGACGGTGGGGAAGCCGACGATGTCCTCGCGGAAACCGGGATCGGAGATCGCGAGCAGCCCCTGGTCGGGCGCGTCCGCGAAGGAGACCTCGTACGGCGAGAAGGACGTCTCCGACGCCGGCGCGAGCCCGGAGTCGTACGGTGCCTCAGGAGAGACGTCCCCCTCCCCGGTGGCGATGGTGAGAACGGCCCCGGTGTCCCCCAGGGACCCGCGCCCGGTCCTCTGCAGGGTGAAGGTGAGCGTGTCCCCGGAACGATCGGCTTTGAGGACGTCGATGTAGGAGTAGTCGATCGTCGATTGGGAGAGCATGAACTGGGCGGGCTCGGACCATGCACCGCCCACCTCTGTCGTCTGGGCTTCATCGCGGAGCCCCGCTTGGGCCGTAGCGCGGTATCCGGCGTTCTCGCCTTCCGCGAGGGCTCCCGGGGGCGGTGCGGAACCGCTCTCGGCGCCGTTCCCCGCGTCTGCTCCGTCTCCTGACCCGCTGGAGGCCGCGTCGGAGGCCCCACCGCGCCCGTCAGCGCCCTCGTCGCCTTCCCCGGTGCCGTCAGCCCCGCCGTCGGTTCCGTTCTCTTCCCCGGCCACGTCACGGGGGGCCCGCGCTTCTCCGTCCAAGGCGTTCACCGCCACCACGGTGCCCGCCGCTCCCAGGGCCAGCGCGGCGGCCGCTCCGGCCGCGACGAGCAGCGGGCGGCGCAGGCGCCCGGGGGACCTGAGCATCTGCTCCGGGGGCTTGTCCGGGACGAATCCCGTCCAGGAGCGGGTGACGATCGACGTGGTGAGCTCGGTGTCGTCGTCCGCTTCTCCGCCCGGTGTCCGGTCGCTCGTGGAGAGCCGGAGGGATGCCCGGAGGACGGCGGCCGCGGTCGGTCGCAGATCGGGATCTTTATGGAGGGCAGGGATGACGAGGTCGTGGAACGCGGGCGGGAGCCCGTCCACGTCGGGTGCGGATTCGGCGACCCGGTGGGCGAGCACGGCCGGGTTGCCCGTACCGAACGGAGGGCGTCCGGTCCCGGCGAAGGCGACCAGGCCGCCCCAGGCGAAGACGTCGGAGCGGTCGGTCGCGGAGGCGCCCCGGTAGCGCTCCGGGCTGGTCCACCCGGGCGTCCCCACGAGGCCGCCGGTGCGGGTGAGGCCGGTCTCGTCGGGCAGGTGCGCGATTCCGAAGTCGAGGATCTTGGGTCCGTCCGGCGACAGGATCACGTTGCCCGGTTTGAGATCACGGTGGACGACCCCCGCCCCGTGGATGGCCCGCAGCGCCTCCGCGGAGGCGGCGGCGAACGCGGCCAGGCGCGCCGGGTCGAGCGGCCCGTTCTCGCGCACGTGGGACCTGAGGGTGGGGCCCGAAACGTACTCGGTCGCGAGCCAGGGTGTCGGTGATTCCAGATCGGAGCCGAAGAAGAGCGGGACGTAGGGACTCCGGACGCGGCGGATCAGAGCGATCTCCCGCGCGAAGCGCGCGCGGAACTCGGGATCGCCGGCGTACTCGGGATGGACCGTCTTGACCGCGATCAGCGCTCCGCCGTTCGTCCGTGCGGCGTAGACGGTCCCCATGCCGCCCGCGCCGATACGTGCGACCAGCCGGTGGGGCCCAAGGGCCCGCGGGTCCTCCGAGTCGAGCGGCTTCACTGCGAATCCTCGGGTTCCGCCCAGGTGTGCGAGTCGGCGGGGTCGCGGTCAGGGCCGGCGTGGTCGGGGCTTCCCGGCACGGCGGTGGCATCGCACATGTATCCGCCGTGCAGGTGCGTCAGTCCCCAGCTCGACCCGTCATCCGTGTAGCACAGGGCGGACGGGATGTCCGGGTCGGGGGTGAAGCCCCAGAAGTCCATGCCCGCGATCGAGTAGTGGATCTCCCCCACCGGGGGCGCGTCGGGAACGGTGAAGGAGAATTCGGCCTGAGGGGCGTCGGCCGTGACCA
This sequence comes from Nocardiopsis halophila DSM 44494, assembly GCF_000341245.1. Classification (GTDB taxonomy): domain Bacteria; phylum Actinomycetota; class Actinomycetes; order Streptosporangiales; family Streptosporangiaceae; genus Nocardiopsis_A; species Nocardiopsis_A halophila. Next base: position 73,321 of record NZ_ANAD01000157.1, on the reverse strand, counting down.
CCGCCAGCGGTTCGTCCTCGGCGGCCGGGTACTCGTCGTACGACCCCGAGAAGAGGTACACGTCCGCGTCCGGGTCCGATTCCGGGGAGCCCTCCAGGTCGCGGGGCCACATGAGGCGGAAGTCGCTGCCGTGCACGGTGTAGCTGCCGGCATCCGCGGCGAAGGTGACCGTACCGGTGAACCGGATCCCGGCCCCGGTCGCCTCGGCCGCGTCCAGGGTGATCGTGGCGAGGATGGCCTCGCTTCGGAAGAGCGCGTCCTCCGCCCCTTCGACCGCGCGGACGGTGAAGACGCCCGGCTCCTGATGCGCCGCGGCGAAGGTGATGTCCCAGTCCGGCTCCGGGACCTCCTCCACGAGGCCGGGGCCTCCGTGCCCGACGTCGGACGCGGTCGGACCGGGGACGTCCGGCGGCCCTGCCTGCCCGCCGTCCGTACCATCGGCGGCTTCCTGCTCGGAGGCCGTTCCGGGGGAGCGCTCCAGCATCCCTGAGCGCTCCCCGACGATCCAGCCGCCGGCGACGGCGAGCACGAGCGCCGACACGGCGGCCGCGGAGACCAGGAGGCGCCGTTTCCTGCGTGGCGCCGGAGCCCCCGCCGGTGCGTACGAGGGCCACCGGGAGGTATCGGCCGTGGTGTGGTCCGGCAACGGCCGCCAGTCCTCGGCGAGGGTCGCGGTGAGGGCTGTGAGGGTNGGGGCGGGGGGGCCCGCCGCTCCGGGGCCTTGTCGAGGGCGGCGGAGACCAAAGGGGCCAGGGGCCCGGGGAGGTCGCCGATCTCCGGTGGCTCGCTCATGACCCGGTAGGCGAGCACATCCGGTGGGCCCGACCCGAAGGGCGCGTTGCCCGTCGCCGCGAAGGCGATCAGGCCGCCCCAGGCGAAGACGTCGGCGGCGGGGGCGGGAGGAGCGCCCGCGTACAGCTCCGGGGCGATCCACCCGGGTGTCCCGAACAGCGCACCGGTGGAGGTGATCGCCGTCTCCTCAAGGGCGCGGGCGATACCGAAGTCGAGCACCTTGGGGCCGGTGGGCGCGAGGATCACGTTCCCGGGCTTGAGGTCGCGGTGGACGATGCCCAGGGCGTGCAGAGCCTGGAGGGCCTCGGCGACCCCGGCTGCGAACGCCCGCAGCGGAGGGCCCTGGAGCGGGCCGTGCGTGCGGACATGGGCGCGCAGGGTGGGACCGGCGACGTACTCGGTCGCGAGCCACGGGCGCGCCGCCTCGGTATCGGCGTCGAAGAAACGCGGGATGCAGGGGCTTTGCGCACGTCGGACCAGGGCGACTTCGCGGGCGAAGCGCGCGCGGAAGTCGGAGTCCTCGGTCAGTTCGCGGTGGACGACCTTCACCGCCGCAGGCTGCTCCTGGGGAGTGAGCGCGGCGAACACGGTACCCATGCCGCCGGCTCCGAGGCGGCCGAGAAGACGGAAGGGGCCGATGGTCCGGGGATCGTGCGGACCGAGCGGGGGGATGCCGGGGGGAGGGGCCACGGTCGACTTTCGTGCGGGGTTGAGTTGTCTGTAGGGATGATAGGGCCGTGGGGCCCCTAGCGCGATCCCTTCACTCATGCGTGCTCTCCCCCCGCTCGCGGACGTAGGCGCGCCGCTCGGTTCCGGTCGACGCCGCTCGGCGCGGTCGGGTACCAGGGCCGGTGCGGACGGAGAGGGGTAGGCGGGCAAGCGCTTTCCGATTATGGTGTGGCCTCCGTGCGTCGTGAGGAGGCAGGCTCGTGACCGTCGTGCAACGGACCCTGCGAAGGGTCGCCGCCGTCGCCGCAGGGGCGTCGGTGCTGGTCCTGGTGATTGGGCTGGGGGGTGTCGCGGCTGATGGGAAGCCGGACGGCCCTCGGGCGGAGGTGCTGGATCGAGGGCTCGTCGCCGTCGACACCCAGGAAGGCGTTTTCCTGAGTTGGCGCCTGCTCGGAGACGAGGTCACCGGGCACTCCGATACGGGGATGGCGGGCCCCTCCTTCGCCGTGTACCGGGACGGGGAGAGGATCGCCACCGTCGACGACAGCACGAACCACCTCGACGAGGACGGCGGCCCGGACGCGCGCTACACGGTCGTGCCGACGGGGCAGGACCGGAAGGGGGCGCCGCAAGGGCAGGCCTCGGTCCGGGCCGACGGGCACTACGACATCCCCTTGCAGAAGCCCGAAGGCGGCGTCACCCCCGCCGGCGAGGAGTACGAGTACAGGGCCAACGATGCGAGCGTCGGGGACGTCGACGGCGACGGGCGCTACGAGTTCGTCGTGAAATGGGACCCGACCAACTCCAAGGACGTCTCGCAGGTCGGCTACACCGGCAACGCCTACCTCGACACCTACACGCTCGACGGTGGGCTGCTGCACCGCATCGACCTCGGGGTGAACATCCGCGCCGGGGCCCACTACACCCAGTTCGTCGTGTACGACCTCGACGGCGACGGACGGTCCGAGATCATGCTCAAGACCGCACCGGGCACCAGGACGCTGACCTACGACGAGCAGGGCGGGCAGGCCGCCGCCGAGTACGTGACCATGCCGAAGAAGGACCGCAAGGCCGGGTACTCGCACGAGGACGACTACCGGCTGAGCGCCGAGGGGTACCGCGAGCACCTCGTGGAGACCTTCCTCGGCTGGCACGAGCACCCCGAGGTCCGGGCGGGCCACTGGCCGGAGACGGTGGAAGAGGGGCTGGGGGAGGACCCCCGGTACGGCTATCCGCTGAAGCGCGAGGACGCCGAGGCGCTCGCGGACTTCTTCATCGACGAGTACGCCCCCGGGCGCAGTGAGCGGAACGATCTGAGGGCCTTCGAGGGCTTCATCTTGGACGGTCCGGAGTATCTGAGCGTCTTCGACGGCGAGTCCGGCAAGGAGCTCGACACGGTCCGGTACGAACCCGGCCGGGGCGACGACGGCCTCATGTGGGGCGACTACGCGATGTCGCGGATCGAGCCCGGAAACCGCGTGGACCGCTTTCTGGCCGGCGTCGCCTACCTGGACGGGGAGTCGGCCTCGGCCGTCTTCGCCCGCGGCTACTACACCCGCTCGGCCATCGCCGCCTATGACTTCAACGGCAAGAAGATCCGGAAGCGCTGGCTCGCCGACAGCGGCCATGTCCCGATGGAGAACCCGTTCAACGACTCTCCGCACAACAAGGACGGCACCGATCCGAAGATGGGGGCGCTCGCGAGCCAGGGCTTCCACCACATGAGCGCGGCCGACGTCGACGGCGACGGACGCCAGGAGATCGTCTACGGCTCGGCGACCGTGGACGACGACGGGACCCTGCTCTACTCCTCCACCGGTGAAGGGCACCCGGACAGCGAGGTGTCCGGGGAGGAGGTCAAGTTCGGCCACGGCGACGCGATGCACGTGGGCGACTTCGACCCCGTCCGGGACGGCTTGGAGATCTGGACGGTCCATGAGAGCGGTACGGCCCCCTACGGCTATGCGATGCGCGACGCGGCCACCGGGGAGTTCCTCTTCGGCGGCTACACCGGGACGGACACCGGGCGGGGCATGGTCGGCGACATCGACCCGGACGTGCCCGGCGTCGAGGCGTGGTCCTCGGTGACGCACACCGGCGAACGGACGGGCCTCTGGAGCGCGAAGGGCGGTTTCCTGGGAGAGGAGACGCCCGGCACGAACATGGGCATCCGCTGGGCCGCGGACATGACCACTCAGGTGATCGAAGGGATCGACACTGAGGACAGGACGGAGGCTCCGCGGATCGAGGACTGGCGGCGGGGCACGCTCCTGACCGCCGATGGGACCCTCACCAACAACGGCACCAAGGGCAATCCCTCGCTCGTGGCCGACGTCTTCGGCGACTGGCGGGAGGAGCTGGTCCTCCGCACGGAGGACAGCTCCGCGCTGCGGATCCACACCAGTACCGAGGTGACCGACCGGAAGCTCTACACGCTCATGCACGACCCGCAGTACCGCGTCGGTGTGGCGACCCAGCAGACCGCGTACAACCAGCCCGCCTATCCGAGCTTCATGCTCGCCTCGGACACCGACTGGTCGGCGGTTCCGGTGCCCGAATGAAGGGTGGCGCCTGAAGGGCGGTGGAGGGGGCGCCGGGGAGTGCCGGTGAGCGTCCTCGGGCCCGTGCCGCTGCGCGAAGGCGCACGGCGCGGGCCTTCCGCATCCCGGGGGCCTCGGGCCGGTTCTCGGGGGCGGGCCGAAACCGTGCGGATACGGACGCGAGGTGGCGGGTTCCTACTGTCCGGCTTCGGTCCCGGTGTCGGAGGGATCGGCTTCGGAGCCCGCGGCCCGGCCTCCCCGGTGCTTGCGGGCGTAGGCGCGGGCGGCGCGGACGCGGTCGCCGCAGCGGGTGGAGCACCAGTGGCGGCGCGGGTGCGTGCGCAGGAGGTAGCGGTCGCACGGGGGCGACCCGCAGGCCGCCAGGCGGTCCGCCTCCGGGGAGGTGAGCAGTTCTGCCGTGTTGTCGGCCAGCGCCGCCAGGGCGTGGTCGACCGCCTGGTCGATCGTGTGCACCGCGGTGCGGTGCAGGCCCCGCACGGGGTCCCAGGCCAGGGGGGCGGCGGAGGCCACCTTGGTCATGGCGGCGTTGACGGCACTGAGCGCGTCGCCGGGGGCGGGGCCCCGCTCGATACGCGCGGAGAGGAGGGCGCGCACCTGTCCCCGCAGCGACCGCAGTCGTGCGGCGCAGGGCTCGTAGAGCACGGTGTCCGCGGGGACGAGCCCGCGCTCGATCAACCACCGCGCCGCATCCCCGGGCTCGGCGAGCAGGTCGATCCGCCGCCCGCCGGGAAGGGTGAGGGTGCTGTCGGCGAAATCGAGCGCCGGGTACAGCTCCGCCCCGGGAGCGGGCGTGACGTCCGCGACGTCCGTGCGAGCGGCGTCGGCGGTCAGGGCGTCGTCCATGCCGCTCATGTTAGNTTGTGGGGGGGCCTGCCCAGCCGTGAGAGGCGGGTGTCCGCGACGGCCGGGTCACGCCTGCTCCTCGCCGGGCACGACCGGACCGCCCCTCCACTTCTGGAAGACGATGTTCGTGTGCACGAACGCCACCTCCCGGCGCGAGGTGAAGTGCTCCAGCACGAGCCTCTGCAGGGCGGAGATGCTCTCGGCGGCCACGCGGACCAGGAAGTCGTCGGGGCCCGTGAGGTGGCAGATCTCCTGGACCTCGGGCCGGTTCAACGTGTTCTCGATGAACGGGGCGACCAGGCTCTGGCGGTGCGGGTTGAAGCGCACGGACAGGTAGGCCTCGACGGGCCGTCCGACCTTCCCGACGTCCACCAGCGCCGTGTAGCCCTCGATGACGCCGGAACCGCGCAGCCGCCGCACCCGGGCCAGGCACGTCGACGGTGCGACCCCGCAGGCGTCGGCGAGTTCCTTGTTGGGGAGGCGAGCGTTCTTCTGCAACTCGGCCAGGATGGTCAGGTCCACCGCATCCAGTTCGATCGCTCGTGACATGGGGCGAATGTTATGCGGTGAGTGTCCGCTCTGGCAGAGGATCTCTCCATACTCGCCCCGATCATCGGTCGAATCGAACGGGGGAAGCATGCCGGGGAGCATGTCGGGCGGGATCCCGCTCTTCGTGGCGGCCACCGTGCTCATGCTGGTGGTCCCGGGGCCGGACTTCGTCCTGGTCACGAGGAACGCGCTGGCGGGGGGACGCAGGGCCGGGTACCTGACTATGGCGGGCATCTGCTGCGGGCTGGCCTGCCTGACGGCCGTGGCCGGCACCGGCGCCGTCGCGGCGATCGCCTCGCGCCGGGGGCTGCTCGACGTCCTGAGCGTCATCGGGGGCGGGTACCTGGCCGTCCTCGGAGGCGTCCTCGCCTATGGGGCCCTGAGGCGCCGGCCGAAGGGGGAGGCCGAAACGGCCGGGCGCGCGCGCCCCATGCGGGCTCCGGTGCTCCAGGGGTTTCTGAACAACATCCTCAACCCCAAGGCGCTGGTGTTCTATATGACCTTCATGCCGCAGTTCATTCGGCCGGACGGTCCAGTCGCCGCACAGACGTCGGTGCTCGGTCTTCTCGTGGTGGGCTGTGCCGCCCTGTGGTGGGGGCTGTACGTCACGGCCGTCACGAGCCTGAGCGGCCTGCTCGCCCGTCCCCGGGTGCGCCGGGGCATCGACGCCGGTGCGGGAACGGCCCTGGCGGGCCTCGGGCTGTGGATGGTCGGCGGTCCGGCCCTCGGCTGAGCGGGGCGGGCCGTGCGGGGTGCAGGAGGAGTTGACAGTCCACTATGGACGGTTCATTCTTGGGGTATCCGTCCACAGTGGACACTCGGAGGTCGCCATGAGCCGTACCCCTTCCAGCGCCGGGTCGCCCGGCCGGTCCGACCTGCGGGTCGGCGACGCGGAGCGGGAGCGGACCGCCGCGGCCGTCAGCGACGCCGCTGCCGCCGGCTATCTGCGCATCGACGAATTGGACGGCCGCCTCGAAGCGGTGTGGTCCGCGCGTACCGCGGGCGAGCTCGAAGAGGTGGTCGCCGACATCCCTCCGGACCGGGCCGAGCGCCCCGCCGAGCCCCCGGCGGAGGACCGCGGCGAGGCCGGGGAGCGCCGCCGCGCGCCCGGGACCACCGGCTTCCGCGCACACCTTTCCTCCTACATCGGAGGGATGACGCTGCTCGTCGGAATCTGGCTCGTGGTCGGCATCACCGCCGGCGCCTGGTACCCCTGGTTCATCTGGCCCGCCCTCGGCTGGGGGATCGGCGTCGCGGCGAACGGGATGGGCGTCCGCCGGCGCGCACGGCGTGGAGAACCGCACCGGTCGCGGTGCGGCTCGCGCGCCCGGGCATGGGAGCGGCACCACGTCGCCGCCGACCGCCACCGCGCCGCGGCCATGAAGTACGCGCTGGGGCAGAGCAGTCCGATGGACCGGGGAACAACGGCGGAGCGGAACTGACCGGCCCCTCCTCACCAGTGCCGAATCCTCACCAGTTCCGGGGCGAGCGCGGCGACGAGCGCAGCGCCTCGGCGATCGCCTTCACCGCCTCTTCGAGGTCGAGCAGGTCCCTTCGGCCGAAGCGCAGGAGGCGGATCTGGGGGTGCGCGTCGAGGACCGCTTTATGGCGATCGCAGTCGGCGCGTCTCAGCGGGGTCGATGACGCCTCGACGGCCAGAGGCCCCTTCTCCCACCAGAGGTCGGCGTAGGCCCGGCGTCCGTTCGGCAGGGGGAGGGCATGCTGGAGGTCGTCCGGCGGGATACCGGTATCGCTGCACAGCAGGCGGAGCCGGGTCTGCAGGGGGTTCCGGGACCGGCCGTCGCTCAGTGGCCACCACGGGCGCGACCTGCGGCTGCCCGGGCGGGCGGTGTTCTGGTCGGCCAGGACGGGCAGGCGGTCCGCATGCACCAGCCCTTGGTGGACTGCGGAGTCCATCAGGCTGACGGCGGTCTCGCGGTCGGTCTGCAGGGCCGCGTCCCTCAGTGTTCGTCCAGGGCAGGTGACACGGACGCCGTGCCGGACGACCACGTCCCCGCGGTCGATCCGCCACCTGTTCGTCCGGACGCCCCGCACGGGGCGGGATCGCAGGGAGCGGGGGAGGGTGAACTGCAGCGGCCCCGGCTCCGCCGGGTGGGCGAGCCCGTGCAGGCCCCACAGGCGGGCGGCCGTGAGGCCGGAGGCCACCGCGTGCGGGCCGAGCGCCAATTGCGCCGCCTGGGCGTGCCGGAACAGGGGGAGGAGCGGCGCCCGCTCGGCGCACGGGAACGGGCGGACGCTGTAGACGCCGGGGACGGCGAACGCGGGCCGCCACCGGTGGCTGTCGACCAGGGTGCGGATGTCGGTGCGGGACAGCCCGCAGGCGCGGGCTTGGGCGGTGGTGATCAGGCCGTACTGGCAGGAGGCGGTGCGGTGAACGCGGCGGAGGTCCGTCCGGAGCAGTGCCATGACCGCACTGTGGACCGCCGCGGGGCGGAGCGGGGGAGCGTTCGCCCTCCTGTGGACGGGGCGGAGGACCGGGGACCTCTGGGGCTCGGACCCGGTGTGCAGGGCCGGGCCCGAGCCGGCGGGATCAGGCCGCGGCCGCTGCGAACTGGGCGCGGTGCAGGCGTGCGTAGGCGCCGTCCGCCTTGAGCAGCTCCTTGTGCGAGCCCTGTTCGATGATCCGCCCCTCCTCCATCACGAGGATGGTGTCGGCGTCGCGGATCGTGGACAGCCGGTGGGCGATGACGAAGCTCGTCCGTCCCTGCCGCAGGGTGGCCATGCCCTGCTGGACCAGCATCTCGGTCCGCGTGTCCACCGAGCTGGTCGCCTCGTCGAGCACCAGGATCGACGGTTCGACCAGGAAGGCGCGGGCGATCGTGATCAGCTGCCGCTCGCCGGCGCTGAGACCGTCGCCCTCATCGTCGACCACCGTGTCGTAGCCGTCGGGCAGCGTGCGGATGAGGTGGTCGGCCTGGACCGCGCGCGCGGCGTCGACGACCTCCTCGCGTGTGGCCTCCGGCCGTCCGTAGGCGATGTTCTCGGCGATCGTGCCCCCGAACAGCCAGGTGTCCTGCAGCACCATCCCGATGCGCCGGCGGAGGGCGTCCCGTGCCATGGACGCGATGTCCGCGCCGTCCACGGTGATCGTGCCCGAGCGCAGCTCGTAGAAGCGGAGCAGGAGGTTCACCAGGGTCGTCTTCCCCGCGCCGGTGGGGCCGACGATCGCCACGGTGGTCCCGGGCTCCACGGTCAGCGACAGGTCTTCGATCAAAGGCTCGTCCTCTTTGTAACGGAACGAAGCTCCATCGAAGGCGACCCGGCCGGCGGCGGGCGACGCCTCAGACCGGACCGGTCGGGCGGCGTCGGGCTCCAGCTCCTCGGCGTCGAGCAGCCCGAACACGCGCTCGGCCGAGGCGACCGCCGACTGGATCTGCCCGGCCGTGGACGCCAGGGTCGTGATCGGCTGGTTGAACTGCATGACGTACTGGATGAACGCCTGGATCTCGCCGATGGTGAGAGCGCCCGAGGCCACCCGCAGGCCTCCGACGACGGCGACGAGGACGTAGGCGATGTTGCCCAGGAACGTGGTCGCCGGCGCCATCAGCCCCGAGACGAACTGCGCCTTGACCGCGGAGGTGTACAGCTCCGTGTTGTGCTCGTGGAATTCACGGGCCGACTCCTCATGGCGGCCGAACGCGGTCACCAGCTCGTGCCCGGTGAAGGTCTCCTCGATGTGGCCGTTGAGGCGGCCGGTGGCCGCCCACTGGCGTTTGAAGTGCGGCTGGGCGCGGCCGCCCACCCAGCGCACCGCCCACAGCGTCACCGGAACCGTCGCCAGGACCACCGCTGTCAGCAGAGGGGACAGCACCAGCATCATGGCCACCGACCCGACGAGCCCGAGCGTCGATCCCAGAAAGCGCGTCATGATGCCCTGCGCCGTCTGGGACAGGTTGTCGATGTCGTTGGTGACCCGGGACAGCACCTCCCCGCGGGTCCGGGTGTCGAAGTAGGACAGGGGGAGCCGCGCCAGCTTGGTCTCGGCCTCCTCCCGGAGCCTGAAGGCCGCGCGCTGGGTGACCGCCGTCGTCGCCCGCCCCAGGAGGACCTGGCACAGGCCTGCCACGAGCGCCATCGTGCCGACCGCGCCGAGGATCCACCAGGCGGTCGCGGCCGAGGGGGCCTCCCCGCGGGCGAAGGCGAGGAAGGCGTCGGTCGCCTTCCCCAACAGCATGGGGGTCGCGGTGCTCAGCACGGACACGGCCAGGACCAAGGTGAGGACGCCGATGACCGGTCGGCGTTCGCGGCCCAGGCGGGCGAGGAGCCGCCGCGCCGTGGCCGAGAAGTCGGCGGGGCGCTGTCCGGGCGCCTGCTGCATGGTCACACGGCCTCCTCGGTGACGAGCTGGGAGTCGACGATCTCGGCGTAGGTGGCGCTCGCGGACACCAGCTCCTCGTGGGTGCCCACCGCCTCCACGCGGCCGGCGTCGAGCACGACGATGCGGTCCGCGTCGCGGATGGTGGAGACCCGCTGGGCGACGATGAGGCGTGCGGCCTGGCCGAGGTGCGTGTCGAGGGCGGAGCGCACGGCGGCGTCGGTCGCGGTGTCCAGCGCCGAGAACGCGTCGTCGAACAGGTAGATGCGCGGGCGCGCGACCAGTGCGCGGGCGATGGCCAGCCGCTGGCGCTGGCCGCCGGAGACGGTGGTGCCGCCCTGTCCGACGACGGTGTCCAGGCCGTCGGGGAACCCTCGTACGAAGTCGGCGGCCTGGGCGGTCTCCAGCGCCTGCCAGAGCCGGGCGTCGTCGGCGTGGGGGTCGCCGTAGCGCAGGTTCGAGGCGATCGTCCCGGAGAACAGGTGGGCGCGCTGGGGGACCAGGCCGACGGCGCCGGCGAGGGCGCGGCGGTCCATGTCGCGCACGTCGGTGCCGTCGATGAGCACCGACCCCGCGTCGGGGGCCACGAGCCGGGCCGCCAGCCTGACGAGGGTCGTCTTGCCCGAGCCTGTGGAGCCGACGACCGCCGTCGTCTCGCCGGGCCGGGCCCACAGGTCGACGCCGTGCAGCACCGGCTGCTCGGCCCCGGGGTAGGAGAAGACGACGCCGCGGAGGTCCAGCCGGCCCGGAGGGGGCCCCGGCGCGGCCCCGACGCCTTCCGCGGACCTGTCGGACCTGTCGTGCCGTGTGGGCGCGACCGGCCGCTCGGGATCGGCGATGGCCGGCTCGGCGGCCAGGACCTCCCGGATCCGCCCGGCCGCGACGCGGGCGCGCGGGGCCAGGATGAACACCGTCATCGCCATCATCACCGCGACGAGGATCTGGGCGAGGTAGTTCAGGAAGGCGATGAGCGCGCCGACCTGCATGTCGCCCTCGACGACGCGCGGCCCGCCCAGGGCGACGACCGCGACCGAGGCCAGCGTCGCCACGGTCATCGCCGACGCCCCGAAGTAGGCCTGGAGGCGGCCCAGCCTCTGGGCGACCTCCATCAGGTCGGTATTGGCCCGCATGAAGCGCTCGTGCTCGCGCCGTTCGCGGACGAAGGCGCGGATCACCCGGATGCCGGTGATCTGCTCGCGCAGCACCCGGTTGACCTCGTCGATGCGGCCCTGCATGAGCTGCGAGGGCGCCGTCATCGCGGCGATGACCAGGCCGACCGCGGCCACCAGGACGGGGACGGCCACCAGCAGGACGCCGGTCAGGGCGACGTCCTGGCGCAGCGCCATGACGGTCCCGCCGACGCCCATCAGGGGAGCGGAGACCAGCAGGGTCAGCAGCGTGAACAGCAGGAGCTGGATCTGCTGCACGTCGTTGGTGGTGCGGGTGATCAGGGAGGGCGCGCCGAAGCGGCCGAACTCCTCGGCGGAGAAGCGCTGGACGTGCGCGAAGAGCGCGGCGCGCAGGTCCCGGCCCAGGGCCATGGACACGCGCGATCCGAGGTAGACGGCCGCGGCGGCGGCGGTGACCTGCACCAGCGTCACCGCCAGCATGGCGCCGCCCAGCCGCAGGACGGTACCGGTGTCGCCCGAGGCGACCCCGCGGTCGATGATCGCGGCGTTGAGCGCGGGCAGGAGCAGCATCCCCAGGGCCTGGACCAGCTGGAGGACGAGCAGGAGGGCGATCGGCACGGCGTAGGGCCCGAGGCGGCCCCGCAGGAGGGGGACCAGCGCCGGGGGCGAGGCCGTGCTGGAGCGGTTCGGCATGGGCCCGAGCCTAGCCGAGAGGGTACTCCGGGTGTAATTTTTTATTCGGTTGAATCTTCGCCTTGGTAGAGTGCCGTTGTGGACGAGCCCCTCACCCTGCGCGAACGCAAGAAGCGAGCGACCCGCACCGCCCTCGGCCTCGCCGCCCTGGACCTCTTCGAGGAGCGGGGGTTCGACGCCGTGTCCGTGGCCGAGGTCGCCGACCGGGTCGAGGTCTCCAAGAAGACCGTGTTCAACTACTTCGAGGTCAAGGAGGACCTCATCCTCGGCTTCGGGGCGCACCACATCGACGAGCCGGCCGAGGCCGTCCGCAACCGCGGGCCGGGCCTCACACCGCTGGACGCGATGCGGGACTACGTGATGACCGCCCTGGAAGAGCGCCAGCCCTTCCTCGGCATGAGCGACGCCCCCGTGGCGATGCGCGTTCAGGAGCTGATCAGAAGGACGCCCGCGCTCCAGGCGCGGCACATGCAGTACATGGAGATGACGCGCGCACGTCTGGCGGAGGCCCTCATGGAGGAGAAGGGGTCCCGCCTGTCGGCGCGGCTGGTGGCCGCACAGCTCCATGCGGCCCAGCAGGTCCTCGCCGCCGAGAACGCCCGGCGGCTGCTGGAAGGGGAGTCGCCCGACGACATCTACCCCGACGCGGTGGCCAACGCCCGCCACGCCTTCGACTGGCTGGAACGGGGGTTCGGGGACCTGCTGCGCCGCCCGGCCGAAAAAGGTGCGTCACGGCATGCGGAACCCAGCGGGGACAGGGCGTAGCGTGGCGCCGACGCCACTTACCCCCTCATCGGAGGACCCTGTATGAAACTCGGCTTCTCCCTTCCGCAGTTCGGTGCGGCGGCGCACCGGCCCCAGGACATCGCGCGGTTCTCCCGGCAGGCAGAGGAGATGGGCGCCGACAGCCTCTGGGTCGGCGACCGTCTCCTCGCCGCGGTGGACCCCCTGGTCGGATACGGCGGCGGCGACACCGTTCCCCGGCAGTTCCGAGCCGCGCTCGACCCTTTCACCGTCCTCACCGCCGCGGCGGACGCCACCGAGAGCGCGCTGCTGGGCACCAACGTCATCAACGCTCCCTGGTACCCGCCGGCGCTGCTCGCCCGCTCCTTCGCCGGGATCGACCTGCTGAGCGGCGGGCGGCTGCTCCCGGGGCTGGGCACCGGCTGGTCGCCCGAGGAGTACGAGGCCGTGGGCGTGCCGATGGCCGAGCGCGGACGCCGGCTGGACGAGACCCTCGACGTGCTCGACGCGTTCTGGTCCGACGGGACCGTCGCCCACAGCGGCCCGCACTGGACGGTGGCGCCCAGCCACGTCGAGGTCAAGCCGGCCCAGCGCCCCCGTCCGCCCATCTACCTGGGCGGCTTCGCCCCCGCCGCTTTGGAGCGCGTGGGACGGCGGGCCGACGGCTTCCTCCCGATCACCACCGTCCCCGGAGGCCCCGACCTCGGCCGGGCCGTGGACCGCCCGCTGGCCGCGGTCCGCGAGGCGGCCGAGCGCCACGGGCGCGACCCGAACGCGCTGGACGTGGTCCTGCGCATCAACCCCGACCCCGAGGCCCGGGTGGAGGACATCGCCACCACCGTGCTGGAGGCCGGGCGCGAACACGGAGTGGGCCACGCCTTCGTCGACCTGATGTACCTCGCCGAGGACGTCGACCGGACGCTCGACCTGGCCGAGCGGATCCTGGAGAAGGTGCGCGGACGCTGACGGCAGTGGAAATCCCCCCGGCAAAGGCTGGGGCGGGGGATCGCCGGTCCGTGCCGCACAGGTGAGAAAGGTGGGAATGGCGCGCCAGAGGAAACTCGGGCGTGACGCGCTTCACCTTTCTTTCGAGTGCGTGTCCACACTGGGATTTCGCGCCTTCGGACAGGTGGAATCGCTCTTGTGGGTGCGGGCACGGGTCGATAGCTTCCGGAAGTGTCGTTTCCCTTCAGGGGGACAACCGGTCCCGCCCCTAGGCGCGAGGGGGCGGGACCATCCCGTCTGCGCTGGCAGAATGGACGGGTGGCCGCCTCGGGGGGAAGAAGTACGTCCATGACCAATGCCGGGCAAGGCGAGCAGGTAGATGCGCAGAAGGCGCAGAAGGCCTCAGAGCTGATCGGTTCCGCGGTGCAGGGTGTGCACGGCGGTGACGAGGCGGCCGTCGATGCCGCGGTGGCGCAATTGGCGGAGTCCTCGAGTCCTGGATGGAAACGGGCCGTGGACCAGGCCCTGCTCGGACTTCTCACCTCCACCGTCGCCCATGCGTGGCGGCTGTACTGGCAGCCGGCCGAGCTGGTCCGCCACGCCCGTCGTGTCCAAGGCGAGGACGCCGGGCGGATGTGCGCCGAGGCGGTCCTCGCAGAGCACCAGGGGCATGCGCCGGACGCGCTCGATCCGCGCTGGCGGGAACAGGTCCGGGTGCTCGGGCAGGACCGGCCCGACCGGGGCGGCGCGTTCACCCTGGACCACCGGCCGATCCGCTTCGAGGCCGTCGAGCTCGCCGTGCACCTGGACGCGCTCCTGGAGAGCCTGCCGCCGCTGCAGCGCCTGTGCCCCCGCCCCGGTGAGGCCGCGGCCCAGGGGCCGGGCCCGTCCGGGTCGCCCAAGCTCGACCGGGTGCGCGCGCTCCTGGCCAAGGCCGAGTCGACGGACTTCCCCGACGAGGCCGAGGCCCTCACCGCGCGGGCCCAGGCCATCATGGCCCGGCACAGCATCGATGAGGCGCTCCTGGCGCCGGGCCGGGCCCCGTCGGAGGCGGTCGGTATCCGGCTCCCCGTCGACGCCCCTTACGACGACCACAAGGCCGCGCTGTTCAACGTGGTCGCCGAGGCCAACCACTGCCGGGCCGTGTGGCACCAGGAGCTCGGGCTGTGCACGGTCGTCGGCCGCCCCGCCGATCTGGAGGGGGTCGAGCTGCTGGCGACGTCCCTGCTCGCGCAGGCGTCCTCGGCCATGGTCGCCACCGGCCGCAAGCGCGACCGGGCGGGGCGCGGGAACCGGAAGGCGTTCCGGGCCTCGTTCTGGGCGGCCTTCGCCGACCGCATCGGCGAGCGCCTGGAGCGCAGCGCCCAGGAGGCGGAGCGGGAGGCCGCCGCCGAGCACGCCGCGCAGGGGCGCGACCTGGTGCCGCTGTTCGCCGAGCGCAAGCGCGAGGTGGACGCCGCCGTGGACCGCATGTTCGAGGAGCTGACCTATTCGAGGGTTCGCGGGCCGGCCGACATCGAGGGCTGGCACGCCGGGCGTGCCGCGGCCGACAGCGCCGCCCTGCGCGCCCGGGAGCGGATCTCCGACGGATGACCCGGAGGTGCCGGGGGACCGAGCGACCGAGGGGCGAGGGACGAATCGCCGCCTGCCCCTGTGTACGTCCCGTGGTCGCCCCTGGTTCACCCGTCACGCGTACTAGGGTTGTCCGGTCGTCGGTGAGGAGAAGGGCGGGACGGGCGTGGGACCGGCTGATCTGGACACCGCACTCGGGCGCAGGGTGGCCGGTGCCGCGGACGCCGCGGTCTCCCGGCGCGGGGCCGTGTCCGTGCTCGACGTGTTCGCCTCCCTGGGGTGGGTGACCGACAAGGCGGTCGACCGGTGGCGCCGCGAGCAGGTCCCGGCGCTCCAGCACGTGGCCCAGGCCCCGCCGGAGAAGCTGCGCACGGCCGTCGCCCTTCTGGAGGCATGGGCGCGGGGCCGGGGCATGGAGTGCCAAGAGGGCGGCTACCTTGCCGCCGCCCGCGGACAGCGGCTCCTGCGGTTCATCGAGGGCGCGGACGGCGCCGAGGAACGGGCGTTCCGCGCGCACTGGGTCGCGGCCGAGGCCACCGCGGCCCAGCGCAGGCGGGAGGAGAACCGCCGCACCAAGGTCCCCGACCTGGTCGTCGAGGAGGCCGTGGGCGCATGGGAGTGCGCGGACTGCGGGGCCGAGAGCCAGGCCCTGCGGTTCATGGAGGGTGCGGCCGCGCACTGCCTGGAGTGCGCGGACATGGACCACCTCGTCTTCCTCCCGTCCGGCGACGCGGCGCTCACCCGCCGGGCCAAGAAGGAGAGCGGGCTCTCGGCGGTGGTCGTGCGCTGGATCCGGTCCCGCCGCAAGTTCCGGCGCATCGGCCTGCTGGTGGAGGAGCCGGCCCTTGAAGCGGCGGAGCGCCAGTGCCTCGCAGACGAGGACGCCCGCGCGCTCCGGAGGGAGCGCGACGCCGAGCGCAGGGCGCTGCAGGACGTCGACTTCCAGAGGCGCTTCGCGGCGGAGATCCTGGACCGCTTCCCGCGCTGCCCCCGCGACCGCGCCGAGCGCATCGCCCTGCACACGGGGGCGCGGGGGAGCGGCCGCGTGGGGCGTTCGGAGGCCGGACGCGACCTCGACCCCGGGGCCGTGCGGCGCTCCGTGGTCGCCTCGGTCCGTCATGAGGACACCCCCTACGACGACCTCCTGATGAGCGGGGTCCCCCGCGAAGAGGCCCGCGCGCGCATCGCCTCCCAGATCGATCGCGTCCTGGAGGCGTGGGCCTGAGGGCCCCGCTCATCGGCCCGGGTCAGCGCCCGGGGGACGGCGGGCGGCCCCCGGGCGGCGAATGGTCTTCCCGGGGGGCCCGCGGGGTGTCAGCCGCGCACGGCCAAGGCGTCGATCTCGAAGAGCATCCCGGGAAGCGCGAGGGAGGCCACGCCCAGCAGGGTCTGCGGGGGCGGCCGGTCGCCCCAGGTCCCTGTGATGTGGCGGGGGAGGGTCTCCAGCCTCTCGGGTGAGTGGTCGACGATGTAGGTGTTCAGCTTGATGACGTGCGAGTGGTCGACGCCTGCAGCCCGCAGTGCCGTGCCGAGGTTGGCCAGGGCCAGCTCGACCTGGGCCGCGAAGCCCTCGGCGGCCACGCCTCCCTGGGCGTCCGAGGCGTACTGGCCGGCGATGGCGACCACTTCGCCGCGGGCGGTCGCCACGTGGCTGTAGCCGAAGCGCGTCGGGTCGTGCAGTCCGTCGGGGTTGGTGATGGCGATGGTCATCCGGGATCCCTTCCGTTCGTTCTTTATCTGGATGTCGAATATCCAGGATTACTGTCCAAGAAAGGCCCCTCCTGCAGAGGGGTCGCCGGCGTCGCTGGAGTGCCCTCAGCGCTGTCAGCGCCGTAGTGCCGGGTGCGCTGGTGCTCAGGCCGCCAAGTGCCTGCGCGCATGGGCCGGGACGTCAGGGGCGGTCCGTTCGACCTGTTCCTTGACGTCGGCCAGTGTCTGTGCGGCCAGCTCCTTCCTCCAGGCCAGTTCGGCCCTGCGCATGGACTGGTCGATGAGGCAGGGCCCCCGGAGGGAGGAGGGGGATGCGTCGGGGGTGCGCTTGCGGATCTCGGCGCACCGGAAGGCGTCCTCTGGGCCCTCGATCGCCGCTACGACGTCCATGAGGGTGATCTGCTCCGGCTGCCGGGCCAGACGGAACCCGCCGCCCGGGCCCGGGGTGGAGAAGACGAGGCCCGCGCGCGCGAGCGCCTGGAGCTGCTTGTTCATATAGGCGGCCGGCAGGTCGTAGTACGCGGCGAGCCGCGTCGCGGTCACGGCCTTCTCCGGCCCCGTCCACGCCAGGTTGAGGCAGCTGTGCAGGGCCCACTCCACGCCTTCCGCCATCCGCATGGAACTGGATGCTAGATGTCCAGAATCGCATCGGCAAGGGGGGCGGCGCGCGGTGGCCGCACCCGGCCCCCGAACCCTCGCCCCGCCTCGTGCCGTACCCCTTGCTCTACCTCGTGAAGGGGGTCCGCCATCTCCGGCGCGGCCGGGGCTCCGGGTCCTCCCGGGGCGGCCGCGTCCAACGGCCGCTCTCGGCGCAGACCACGGAGGCGAGCCCCGAGGCCTCGGCGATGTCGGCGGCGCGAAGCGGGGCGGGGTCGTCTTCGGGGACGTAGGCCAGCTCCTCCGGGGACCCGACGATCCGGGCCCCGCAGGCGCGCAGGTCGTCGAGGTCCTCGGCGCTCCACTGGGCCACCTGTTCTCGGAAGCGGGGAGGGACCGCGGGTCGGGGGCCCCGTTCCTCCCGCTCTCGGAACGCCTCGACGATCCGGTCCCGCAGGAGCGCCCCCTCCTCGTGCGTCCACCCTCTGGCGGACAGGTTGGCGTTGAGCGCCCGCAGGACCTCCACCTCAGGGCCGGTCACTCCGCCGTGCACCGTCGTGCCCTCGGAGGGGGCGGGGAGCCGCTCGGCCTCCTCGGAGAGACCGCAGGCCTCCATGAACCGGCGCCACAGGCTGCCCGACCCCGACCCCGGATTGCAGACGACGGCGACGTCGTCGGCGCCCACCAGAGAGGCCCAGCGCTCAGCGAGCCGACCGAAGCCGAAGGCGCGCCACATGTGGGCGTCGAGTTCCTTCTCGATCTCCTCCCATCCCCGAGCGCGCTGGCCGGCCAGGCTCTCGATGAAGCGGGGGAAGCCCGCCGAGCGGCCGTTGCGCACATGCTGCTGCCACGACGAGGGGAGCAGGCGACCGAGGCTCCGGGCCGTGACCACCACCCGGACCTCGTCGGCCTCAAGCTCGTCGATCACCCGCTGCCCCGCGTCGGACCGCAGCACCGACAGGGCCTCGGCCGAGACCACGGCCGTCCCGGGGCATGCGCGCACGCGGTCGCGCAGGCGGATCCACCACTGCTCCTCCGCGGCAGCCCTGCGCGCGCCGACCCACGGGTACTCGCCGCCGAGAAGGCCGTAGGTGGCCGCCTCATGGGCGTTGACCCGCACGGGGCCCTGGTCGTCCGGCAACGGGTAGACCACCCCCAGCTCCTCAAGGGCGGCCGCGCGTTCCTCCAGCATCCGCTGCAGGTAGGTGGTGCCGGACTTCTGGACGCCGATGTGAAGGACGAGGCGCTGCGCCAAGGCCGGTCACTCCTGTCGGGGCGTGTGGCGTGCGGGGGTCGGCGCAGAACCTACCGGCGGCCAAGGGACGCACAGGCGAACGCCGGGCGAATTCCCCGGACTCAAGGGGAGGGGGAGACGGGGAGGGGAGACACCACGGGCGGGAGTGGTGCCAGCGTCATCGGAGGGGGCCGTGCCCCCGGTTTAGCGTCAGGCCATGCATCGAACCCCCGAGCACCCCCGGTACCGGGCCCTGGGCGCCGCCGCGGCGGGCGCGGCCGTCGTCCTCACCGCGGTCGCCCCGCCCGCACACGCGGCCCCCTCCGCCCCGGAGGAGATCACCTACGAGCTGCCCGCGCCCACCGGGCCCTACGACGTCGGCACCGCCGACCTCCGCTTGGTCGACGACGAGCGCACCACCCCGTGGACCGACGACGAGCGGGAGCTGGCGGTGAGCGTCTGGTACCCCGCCAAGCCGCGATGGTGGGACGAGGCCGCGACGCATGTGGACCAGGACGTCGGCGACCTGTTCACCGAGTACCAGACCGGGCAGCGCTTCGAGGGCGTCGACTGGGAGGGCGCCCCGGTGTCGGCCTTCACCGGGGCCCGTGCGGACCGGAGCGCGGGCCCCCTTCCGGTACTCCTCTACTCGCCGGGCGCGGCGGTCCCCCGGGGCTTCGGGACGTCGATCGTGGCGGACCTGGCCTCGCACGGCTATGCGGTGGTGACCGTCGACCACACGGGCGAGGCGCCGGTCCGGTTCCCCGACGGGCGCCTCGACGACGGGGAGCGCCACTGGGAGGACGAGCCGGACGTCATCCCCACCCTCCTGGAGACACGCCTGGCCGACACCCGGTTCGTCCTGGACACCGTTGAGGAGGCGTCGGAGAAGGGATGGCGCGACGCCGACGGGCGCAGGCTGCCCAAGGGGCTCGCCAAGGCCCTCGACCCCTCGGCCGCCGGCATGTTCGGCATGTCGCTGGGCGGGGCGACCAGCCTGCACGCGATGTACGCCGACGACCGCATCGACGCTGCCGCGGACCTCGACGGGAGCGTGGAGTTCACCGGGGACGAGGACTTCCCGGAGCGCTTCCCGGCCGCGCGGGAGGGGCTGGACCGGCCCTTCCTGTTCATGGGCGGGAGCAGGGAGCGCGACGGCGGCCTGACGCCGAACACGCACCGCACCTTCGACGACTGGGGCCGGATGTGGGACAACTCCACCGGCTGGAAGCGGGACGTGAACTTCCCTGAGGCGCGGCACTTCTCCTTCACCGACTTCCAGGCCGTCCTGCCGCAGGTCCAGGACGGACTGGGGATGAGCGACGAGCAGGCGGAAGGCGCGATCGGCACCGCGGAGGACCCGTTGCGGCTGCACTCCTCCCAGCGGGCCTACGTCCAGGCCTTCTTCGACCGCCATCTGAGGGGCGAGCCGCAGCCCATCTTGGAGGCCGACTCCCCAGAGCACCCCGACGCGCGCCTCATCGACTGAGCGGACCCGCTGCGGGACCGTTCAGTGCTCCCTCTCCTGCGCGGTGCCCCTGGTGTCCCCGGCGTCCCCGTCCTCTCCGGTGACGTCGGGGTCGTCGGGGTCGTCGCGCAGGGCCTCCTCGGCCAGGCGGAGGACCTCCGGGTCCATGTCGGGGACCGCACGCACCAGGTGGGCGAAGGAGGCGAGGACGGTCACCGCCCGGGTGCGGGCCGCCTCCATGGCGAGCAGGAACCGCCACGCCACCAGGCCGGCGACGTCCTTCCGGGCCTCCGGCCGTACCCAGGCCGTGGCGGCCATCGACAGCAGGGCCGCCTCGGCGGCCCAGTCCTCCGGGCCGAAGGCCAGGTCGATCAAGGCGGAGCGGCGCTCGGAGCCCTCCCAGGGCTGGTCGGCGCGGTGGTGGGCGATGCCCAGGCAGGCCCAGGCCTGCACTCGGCGGATCCAGGCCGGCCACACGCCCGCGGCCACGTTGGGCGGCGCCGGCGGGTGCGCCATCACGCCCAGCAGGTCCTCCAGCGGCAGCGCCGACAGCCGTACCGCGTCGTCGTAGGCGGCGGGCAGGTGCCGCCACGGGTAGGAGGCGAGCGTGCGCAGCGCCTCCTGGGCCTGATCGGACGGCGGCCCCACCGCGGGCTCGGCCGTGGTCCCGCGGTAGCGCCAGAGCCGCCGCTCGACGGCCCGGACCGGGCCGCGGCCGGCGACCTCGGGCACGGTGAGGCGCGGGTCGGGCACGGGCACCGCGCCCACCTCGACCGTGCAGCCGGGCGCGGCCAGGCGCAGCGCCAGGAGCGCGCTGGGCGGCTCCGGGGCGGAGACGGTGAGCGCGAGCCGGGAGCCCTCCGGGTCGACCCCCTGCTCCTGCAGCCGGTGGAGCACGTCGACGACGGCCTCGGTGGGAGGCGGGATCGGACCCAGCCAGTGGCGGGACTGCGAGCTCTGGGTCAGCACCCGGTCGGGGTGGTCGCCGCCGGGCCGTTCGCGCAGGTGGTCGGCGAGCGCGACCAGGTGCTCCAGCCGCCCGTCGAGCGAGAACCGCATGCCGCAGGCGGTGGGGAAGGCCGTGGGGTCCTGCGGGTCCTGCTCCAGCGCGCGCTCGACCCAGGCGAGGCCGTCGCGCGGCCGGCCCGCGGTGGCCAGGAGCTCACCGATGTCGGTGTGCAGGGCCAGGTTGCCCGGGTCGAACTCCAGGGCCCGCAGCCAGGCCCTCTCGGCCTCCTTCCAGCGCTTCTCGGCGCGGAAGGCGTAGCCGGCGGCCATGGCCGCGTGGAAGGAGGGTTCGACCGCCTCGGACCGCAGGGCGAGCGCGACGGCGTCCCCGGCCCTGCCGCAGCGGCGAAGCAGCATCGAGGCCGCCCAGAGGAGCTGCGGCTCCTCGGGGCGGGCCTCCAGGCACAGGTCGACCAGGGCGAGGTAGGGGCGCAGTGCCGACAGCACCTGCTCGCCGACGGGGTCGCCGAGCGCGCCGGCCAGACGCAGCAGGCTGTTGCGCACCAGCTCGGGCTCCAGCCGCTCGGCCGTCCGGCGCTCGTACATCCACGCGGCGTCGGCCCAGGCACCGTCGGGGCGGTGGCACTGGGCCGTCACCAGCAGCGGGAGCGCCTGGTCGGGGTGGTCGAGCACGGCGAAGGTGTGCGCCCGGGCCACCACGTCGCCCAGGTAGGCGGGCTGGTCGACGGGGTAGAGGCCGGGCCCGCCGTCGGGGTGGACGGCGAGCCGCGCCAGCAGTTCGTGGACTTCGGGCAGCCGCGGGTCGAAGGCGAGCGCACGGGCGACGTGGCCGGCGGCGTGCCGCAGGTCCCCGCCCTCCAGCGCGAGCCGCGCCATGCTCAGCTCGCCCTCGGCCTCAAGCCTCGGATCAGCGGTCCCCTCGTGGCCCTCGGCCATGTTCCCTCCCGCACAGTGCGCGGAAAGCCCCTGAGACGAGGCCCCCTAATGCCGGAGACACTGCCACAAACCGGTGACGCCGGGCTAATCCCTGTGCGTTTCTACCGGTCAGGGGGCGGGAGGGAGCAGAGACGCCAGGTCAGCGCGCGCGAAGCGCCCGAACCGTCCGGGCGCGAGACCGGCCCGCTCGGCGGTGACCTCGAACCGGCCCACCGACCATCCGGCCTCACGGGCCGCCTCCTCGGGGGCCAGGCTGTCGGCCAGCCAGGCCTCCCGCTCGGAGACGACCGCGCGGACCGCCTCGCGGGGCAGGGCCTCCAAGGCGCCGCGCCCGAACATGGGGTGGCCGCGGAACTCGCCCACCGGGGCGAGGAGACCGCGGTCGTGCAGGTCGAGGACGTCGTCCCGGCACACGTCCAGTCCGGTGCGCTCGGCCAGGACCTCCGCGGCCCGCACCGACCCGTGCCCGGGATGGTCGCCGATCTCGGCGCGCAGCACGGTGACGCGCTTGAGCAGCGCCTGCGCGGTCGGCCGCGACCACTTGCCGTCCTCGGTGTCGGGCGCGGGGAGCAGGCCGCGCTCGGCGGCGCGCTCGACCTGCCAGCGCTCCAGGCCGAGGAAGCGTGCGAGCTGTACGGGGCCGAAGGGGCGGCCCTTGTCGGCCCGCTCCTGCGGGTCCTCGGGCGGAGGGGCGGGCGCGGTGCGTTCGGCCAGTTCGGCCTCGATCTCCTCGACGCGGTCGGGAAGGGTCTTGGCCAGGGACTCCGACCAGTAGGTCCCGCGGATGTCGGGCGGCGGGACCAGGGCGAGCATGCAGGCGCGCTGGAAGTCGCCGTAGCGCATGCCCAGCCACTTGGAGAGCTGCATGGGACCGAATTCCCGTTCGGCTGCCATGGTTCGGCTCCTCTCATGGGGGCGGGCCACAAAGCTAGGCCGTAGGAGCCGCCGCCGGGGGCGCCGTTCACCGGGCTGTGGACGACCGCCTGCGGGCGGGAGCGGGGCCGGGGCGGTGAGCGTCGAACGTGCCGTGGACGGGGAGGGGAGGGCAGAGGAGCCGACAGGGAAGGAGTGGACCGATGCGCACGGGCACCGCGAAGGGGACCGCGGTGGTGTGGGTGGAGAGTCTGCGGTTGCAGTGCTGCGGGGACCCGTTCTCGGTGGGGGCGCAGGTCGAGTGGTACCTGCTCCCCGCCGAGCCCGGGGACCGCGCCTGGCTGGGCGAGATCCTGGACCGGCGCACGCTGGCGGGGATCACCCATCGGCAGGAGCACCACGCCGGCAGCCAAGAGCCGGAGGCGGTGGCGGGGACGGTCAGGAGGATCCGCGTCGTCCGCTGCCGCTATGCGGAGGTGCGCGGAAGCGCCCAGCGGGCCCTGCGCCCCGTGCCCGAGAGCACAGAGCTGGCCGAGGCCTCCCACGTGCACGGCTGGGAGTCCTCGGCCGAAGGGGCGCAGGTGGTCGGCTACCTGGTCGACCTGGAGACGGCCGACTGACGGCGGCGCCCGCGCCGGGGGTTCCGGCGCGGGCGCCCCCGGGGGGTCAGCCCAGGACCGCGAGCGCGTCGACCTCGACCAGCAGGCCCTTGGGCAGCCCCACATAGACGGTGGTGCGGGCGGCCGGGGCCTCCTGCAGGCCGGCGAAGAACTCGTCGTAGATCCGGTTGAACTCGGGGAAGTGCGCGGTGTCGGTCAGGTACACCCGCACCATCATCACGTCCTCCCAGGAGGCCCCGCCCTCCTTGAGGATCGCCTCGACGTTGGCGAAGGTCTGCAGCGTCTGCTCGCGCAGCCCCGGTCCGACCGGCTCGGGCGCCTTGCCCTCCTGGGCCGGGCCGAACCCGACCTGCCCGGCGACCTGCAGGATGTTGCCCTTGCGGACGCCGTGGGAGAACCGGGCGGGCGGGGTGGTGTGGGTGGCGGGGGTCAGGGCGGTCTTGGGCGTGGACGCGCTCATGCGTGCGGCCTCCTGGTGTCGGTGCGGTTCGGTCGGTGCAGTCGGTACGGAGTACGGCCGGTCCGGGGCGGTCGGGTCGGTTCGGGCGGTGCGCGGGTCAGCCCCCGCCGGGGGCGCGTCCGCAGTAGTCGGCGCTGACCGCCTCGGCGGTGCGCCGCACCTGGGGGAGGAGCGCCACCAGGGCGTCGGCGCCCACGACCACGTTGGGCGCGGACAGCGACATGGCCGCCGCGACGCGCCCGTCGGGGCCCCGGACGGGCGCGGCGACGCAGTTGATGGACTCCTCGTGGCCCCCCAGGTCGGTGGCCCACCCCTGTTCGCGCACCCGGGCGAGCTCGGCCAGGAAGGCCGGCGCGTCGGGGGTGGACCGGGGCGTGTAGGCGGGGTAGTCGAGCCGCTCGGCCAGCGCGCGGCGCTCGTCCGGGGGCAGGTCGGCCAGGAGCAGCTTGGCCACGGCGGCCACGGTGATGGCGACCGGTCTGCCGATCCGGGAGTACATCCGCACCGGGTAGCGGCTGTCGACCTTGTCGATGTAGACGACCTCGCCCTCCTCGTACACCGCCAGGTGCACGGTGTGGCCGGTCTCCTCGTTGAGGGCGACCAGGTGCGGGTGGGCGATCTCGCGGACGTCCAGCCCCTCCATGGCCTCCTG
Organism: Nocardiopsis halophila DSM 44494; assembly: GCF_000341245.1. Classification (GTDB taxonomy): domain Bacteria; phylum Actinomycetota; class Actinomycetes; order Streptosporangiales; family Streptosporangiaceae; genus Nocardiopsis_A; species Nocardiopsis_A halophila. Next base: position 48,968 of record NZ_ANAD01000157.1, on the reverse strand, counting down.
GGCCAGGGAGAACAGCCGCGCGCCCAGCCGGTAGCGCTGGTCGGGGCGGCGGTGGACCAGCCCGTGTTCGCACAGCGGCCGGAGCAGCCTCAGGGCTGTCGACTTGTGCACCCCCAGGCGCCGGGCGACCTGGTCCAGGGTGGCCGGCCCTTCGGCCAGCAGGGGCAGGACGCTCAGCGCGCGGTCGACGGTCTGGCTCATGGTGCGGCGGCCCTCTCTGCGCACGGTCGGGCCCCCTCGGTCCAACCGGGGGCGAGACGCAGTGTGCCCCAGGCGTCGTCGGAGAGCCCTGCCAGGGTGTCGGCGTGCCGCCGGGACGGGGGCGCCGCGAGGTCGCCGGGAACGGTGAGGGCGGCCGCGGCGGTGAGGTGGCCGTGGCGCAGCCGGGCCGCAAGCTCCAACCCGCGCAGGGAGGCCGAGAGGAACCCGGCCGCGAACGCGTCCCCGGCGCCCACGGGGGTGACGACCTCCACGGAGGGCGCGGGGGAGAAGACGCCGGTCGGCGCGTCGCCGGTGAAGGCGGTCGCGCCCGCGGGGCCCTGCTTGACGACGAGCGCCGCGGGTTCGGGCAGGGCCGAGCGGATCGCCCGCGGGCCGCCGGTGATGCCCCAGGCCGCCTCGGCCTCGTCCTCGCCGACGAAGACGAGGTCGCAGCCGCGGGCCAGCTCCAGCAGGACGTCGGGGGTGTCCGGCGCGTCGCGCCACAGTCCGATGCGGAGGTTCACGTCGAACGAGACCAGGGGCCGCCCTGGGCGCGGGGCGGTGAGCGCGCGCATCAGGGCCAGGCAGTCCTCGGACAGGGCGGGGGTGATGCCGGTCAGGTGCAGGACGCGTCCGGCGTCGGTGTCGGCGGTGTCGGTGTTCTGGGGTGACATGGCCGAGGCGGCCGACCCGCTCCTGTAGTAGAGGACCTCGGCCTGCCGTGCGCCGGAGGCGCCGGGGACACTGGGGACACTGGGGGCGATCCCGGTGGGGCGTTCGCCTCCGGTCCTGAAGTAGACGCCGGTGCGGCGCTCCGGGTCGCGTGCCACCGCGGAGGTGTCCACGCCGTAGGAGGAAACGGCCTGGACCAAATAGTCGCCGAAGCCGTCGGCGCCGACGCGGCCCACCCAGCGTGCGCTGTGGCCGGCCCCGGCGAGGGTGCAGGCGACGTTCGATTCGGCCCCGCCGAGCGCGCGCTCGAAGGAGGGGACTTCCGCGAGTCCTCCCGGCAGGGAGGGCAGGAAGGTCACCATGGACTCGCCGAGGCAGACCGCGTCGAAGCGCGGGTCCGTCGCAGGCGAGGCGGAGGCAGCCGTGAGGGGGTGCATGGGCGAGCCGCTCCTCGTCCACCGGCGGGGCCGGGATCGTCAGGTCGCACGGGCAGGCGGTCCCAGGGGCGCGGGGGACGCCGTTGACCGCCGTTCCCCCGGATGGTAGACAGCCAGATGCGCTACGCGCAACGCCCATTGCACATGTTGCAACGCATGACCCGGGAGCCGCGATGACCCCCTCGCCCCAGCACCGACTCAGCGGCCTGGACCGCCTGGCCGACGAGGTCGTCGACTTCCGGTTCAAAGGGCTCCCCCCGGACGCGGACGGCATGAGGGCCGGTGAACTCGCGGCCGAGAAGCGCAACCTGTTCACCGGCGGTTTCACCACTCCGGTCCTGGCGCTGTCGGCCGAGCGCACCGAGCACAACCTCGCGCTCATGGAGGCGTACACCCGGCGCCACGGGCTGGCGTTCGCCCCGCACGGCAAGACCTCTATGGCCCCGCAGCTGTTCGACCGCCAGCTGCAGCACGGCGCCTGGGGCATCACCCTGGCCGTCCCGCACCAGGTCCGCGTCGCGCGGGCCTTCGGCGTCCGGCGCGTCTTCCTCGCCAACGAGCTCACCGACCCGGCCGCGCTGCGCTGGCTCGCCGCCGAGCTCGACGCCGACCCCGGCTTCGTCTTCGCCTGCTACGCGGACTCGGTGCGCGGGGTGGAGCNGCGGGGGGCGGGCCCCCGCCGCCCGGTGGACGTGGTGGTGGAACTGGGCGCCGGCGAGGGCGCCCGCACCGGGGCGCGCGGTGCGGCCGCGTGCGCCGAGGTCGCCGACGCCGTCGGTGCCGCGCCGGCGCTGCGCCTGGTCGGGGTGGCCGGCTACGAGGGCGAGGTGCCCGGTGCCGACCGCGACCGGGTCGCCGCCTGGCTGCGCCGGCTGACCGCGTTGGCCGCCGACTTCGACCGGGCCGGCCGCTTCGCCGGCCTGGGGCCCGACGAGCCGGTCCTGGTGACCGCCGGGGGCAGCGCCTGGTTCGACGTCGTCGCCGAGGTCTTCGCCGAGCTGGAGGGGCTGAGCCGGCCGGTGCTCAAGCTGCTGCGCTCGGGCGCCTACGTCTCCCACGACGACGGCCTCTACCGTGAGCGCACCCCCTTCAACCGGATCCCCGAGGAGGGCGCGCTGGAGGCGGCCTTCACCTTGTGGGCGCAGGTGGTCTCCCGCCCCGAGCCCGGCCAGGCCTTCCTCAACGCCGGGCGCCGCGACGCCGCCTACGACCAGCACCTGCCCCGGCCCCGCCTGGTGCGCCCGTCCGACGGCGGGCGGGTGCGCGCGGCCGAGGGGATCGAGGTGACCTCCCTGTCCGACCAGCACGCCTGGGTGAGCGTGGCCGAGGGCGTGGAGCTGGAGGTCGGCGACTGGGTGGGGATGGGCCTGTCCCACCCCTGCACCATCTTCGACAAGTGGCCGATGGTGCCCATGGTCCGCGAGGACGGGACCGTCACCGACCTGATCCGCACGTTCTTCTAGGGGGCCGCCATGGACCTGGTCATCAGAGGCGCTCGGGTCGCCGACGGCAGCGGCGCCGCCTCCTTCACCGCCGATGTGGGCATCAGCGAGGGGCGGATCGCCGAGATCCGCCGCCGGAGCGGCGATGCCCCCCTCAGCGCCGCGCGCGCACTGGACGCCGACGGTCTCGTGCTGGCGCCCGGCTTCATCGACATGCACGCCCACTCCGATCTGGCCCTGCTGCGCGACCCCGACCACTCGGCCAAGGCGGCCCAAGGGGTCACGCTGGAGGTCCTCGGGCAGGACGGACTGAGCTACGCCCCTGTGGACGAGCGCACCCTGCGGCAGGTGCGCAGCGCGGTCACGGGCTGGAACGGCGACGGATCCGACATCGACTTCGACTGGCGGTCCGTGGGCGGGTACCTGGACCGCCTCGACCGGCAGGGCATCGCGGTCAACGCCGCCTACCTGGTGCCGCAGGGGAACGTCCGCATGCTCGTCATGGGGTGGGAGGACCGGGAGCCGACGCCGCAGGAGCTCGACCGGATGCGCCGCCTGGTCGCCGAGGGGATGGAACAGGGCGCCGTCGGCATGTCGTCCGGACTGACCTACACACCCGGCATGTACGCATCGCGGGGCGAGCTCACCGAGCTGTGCAAGGTCGTCGCCGAGTACGGCGGCTACTACTGCCCCCACCACCGCTCCTACGGAGCCGGAGCGCTGGAGGCCTACGACGAGATGGTCGGCCTGTCCCGGGAGGCCGGGTGCGCCCTGCACCTGGCCCACGCCACCATGAACTTCGCGCCCAACAAGGGGCGCGCTCAGGAGCTGCTGGACCTGCTCGACCGCGCGCTCCGGGACGGCGCCGACATCACCCTGGACACCTATCCCTACACGCCCGGGAGCACGACCCTGGCGGCGATGCTGCCCAGCTGGGCGAGTGAGGGCGGACCGGAGGCGGTCCTGGCGCGCCTGGCCGACCCGGACCGGACGGCGCGCATCCGCCACGTGATGGAGGTGGACGGCTCCGACGGCTGCCACGGAGTGCCGATCGAGTGGGACACCATCGAGATCTCCGGGGTGTCCGACCCGGCGCTGGCCCCCTACGTGGGCAGGACGATCGCCGAATCGGCGGCCGAGCGCGGGGAGGAGCCCTTCACCACCGCGCACCGGCTGCTGGTGGAGGACCGGCTCGGGTCCACGATCCTCCAGCACGTCGGGCACGAGGAGAACGTGCGGGCGGTCATGGGGCACCGGGTGCACACCGGGGGCAGCGACGGGATCCTCCAGGGCGACAAGCCGCACCCGCGCGCCTACGGCACTTTCCCGCGCTACCTCGGGCACTACGCGCGCGACGAGGGGGTGCTGTCGCTGGAGGAGTGCGTCGCCCACCTGACCTCGCGCCCGGCGGCCCGGCTCGGCCTGGCCGACCGGGGGCTGGTGCGCGAGGGGTACCGGGCCGACCTGGTCCTGTTCGACCCGCGGACCGTGGCGGCCGGGTCCACCTTCGAGCGGCCCCGGGCCCTGCCCGAGGGGATCCCGCACGTGCTGATCGACGGCGCGTTCGTGGTGCGGGACGGCGTCCGCACCGGCGTCCTCGCGGGCCGGGCGGTGCGCCGCCGCTGACCCGCCCGGCCCCGTGGCCGGATCCGGCCACGGTCCGGAACACGGCGTCGGGGCCGTTTCCGGGGCGCGGACGGCCGTCCCGGTGCGCGATCGGCGCGAACCGGTCACCCGGCCGTGGTTGGCTTCCCCTGCGAGGAGGTGGTGCATTTGTGGCATGCGCCCCCGAACGGGGAAAAAGGTGCGGATGCAATTCCGGAAAACCGCCTGTCCGAATCCGGGCGGCCCCTCGCCGCGCACATGGTCGCGGCGATGGACGCGGCCGACGCGCTCTGGGACGGCCGCCTCTCCCCGGCCTTTCGCGACGGACTCGCCGAGGGCATCGGCGCGGCGGCCGGCGGCGCGGGCGGCCACGACGCCGCCCGGGCGCTGTTCCGCTGGCTGGCGGCCCTGTCCGGCCTGGGGCGCTGCACGCCCGGCTACCAGGCCCTGTGCGGCGCCCGCTTCTCCGGGGGCGGCGCCGCACCGGTGCCCATCGCCCCCCGCCTCGCCCGGCACGACCGCGCAACGTCGCTCCTGACGGCCTGGTTCCTCAGACAGGAAGGGTGGACGAGTGAAGCGGCGGAGTGGGCCGGATATGCGGCCGGAGGGTGGAAAGCCGATTCCGCGTACGCCTCTGAGTTCGCCTCTGACCCCGGGGCGGATTCGCGGGCCGAATTGGGCGGTGAAGGATGGCGCTCCGTCCAATGGGAGCTTTTTCAGAGCATGACCAGTGCGGCGGGGGTCCCGCTGGAAATGCTCGCCCGACACGTTCCCCCTGTCGGCGTGCAGCTCGCCTGTTCCGGGGCCGTCATCCTCGCCGACCGGCTCGCCGCTCAGGAGGAGCCGCCCACAGTATTCGGCGCCTCCCCGGGTCCCCCGTCGTACACGCCGCGTCCGGACGCCCGCGCGGATCGGTCCCCGGTCCGGGCCGCGGCCTTGGAGGCCGCGTTCGAGGCCGAGTCCCCGTTCCTGATGGTGGTCGACCTGCCCGCGGACGAGGGCGCCGCAGCGGCCTCTAAGGCCGCCAAGGCCTCCGTGCCCTCGGACGCCCTCGCGGGCTCTGAGGTGTCCGAGGGCATCGATGCGGCCTTCGCGGCCGCAGAGGTCATGGCGGCGAAGTTCGGACTCGACGGCTTCTTCTATGCCCTGCCCACCCGCACGGCCCTGGAAGCCGCGGTCGATCGCGCTTTAAGGGAGCACCCGGGGAGTCTGAAGGGGGTGGGCACCCTCGACCAGCTCAGGCTGGACCAGGCCGACACCGGCGACCCCCGCGTGATGCTCCGCCAGCTGACCCTGGTGACCCGGGCGGTGATCATCGACGCGACCGCCGTGCCCCGTGGACCGCGGTCGGTGCCCTGGGGCGTCCCACCGGTCCTGGGATGGCTCGGACGCAACCGCGTCCCGGTGGTCCTCATGGCGGCCGGCCTGCCCGAGGGGGCGAGGGGCGCGCTCTTCGCCGCCTACACCGGCGACGGGCGGGTGCGCCCCAGGAGGGCCGCCCCCTCGCCGGTCTTCTGGGCGCCGGCGTCACAGGGCGGGGCGCGTGCCGCCTGAGCGCCGCACGGTCACGGGAGCGGCACCGTCAGCCCGGGGCGGGCGACGGTCGTCGGGCCCTGGAACCCCTTCGCCGCGGCCCTCTCCGCCTCGATCGCGGGCGTCCCCGGCCACAGGTGGGTAAGGATGAGTCGGGCCGCGCCGGCCTGGGCCGCGTACCGGCCGACGAGCTCCGCGGACAGCAGGTAGGGCGCTTCGAGGACCGGTACGCGGTCGATGAAGGTCGCCTCGCACAGCAGGAGGTCGGCCCCCGCGGCGAGCTCGCCGATGTGCGGGCTCGGCCCGGTGTCGCCGGTGTAGGCCAGGACCGTCCCCGAGGCGGTCAGCCGCATGCCGGCGTTGGGGACGTGGTGCGGCAGCCGCCGGGTCTCGGCCAGGAAGGGGCCGACGGTGAAGTGCTCCCCGGGCTCGAACGCGCGCAGGTCGTAGGCGGTGTCCACGGCGGTTCCGCGGTCCAGCGCGAGGACGGCGTCGACCGCGCCGTGCGGGGCGTGCACGGCCAGCGGCGGCGCGGGCGGGTCGGCGTAGGCACGGGCCCGCAGCAGCGGGGCGAGGTCGGCGCAGTGGTCGGGGTGGCCGTGGCTGACCAGGACGGCGTCGACGCCGCCGGGCGGGACGTGCCCCAGCAGCCGCGGAAGGACCGCGAACCCGGGGTCGATGAGCAGGCGGAACCCGTCGTGCACGAGCAGGTACCCGCTGCAGGCCTGGGCGGCCGTCGGCCAGGCACCGCACCCGCCCAGAACCGTGAGCCTCATGCACCGCGACCCTATCCCGCCCGCGGGTCCGCGGCCACGGCCACGGACCGGGGCGGCGCGTCGGGCACCGGGCCCTCGACGGCGCAGCACCGGGGGACGCAGCACCGGGGGACGCAGTACCGGCGGCGCCGGCCCCGTCGGCCCCGTCGGCCCCGTCGGCCCGGACGGCCCCGCCGGTTCAGCCCTCGATCATGGCCAGGCGCGCCAACTCCGGGTGGTGGAGCAGGTGGCCCGGACCGTGGGCCAGGTAGGACACGGCCACCGACAGCCACGGCACGGCCGGGCCCTGCCAGCGCAGCGGCTCGGTGTCGTTGAACAGCTGCACCAGGGCCCACTGGTCGAGCACCGGGTTGACCTGCATGTTCCCCGCGTGCCACCAGGAGAGCCACCGGGTGCCGTCGATGAGGGCCAGCAGGCGCCGACTGGTCACATAGACGGTGACGCGCTGGAACTCCCGCCACTGGGGCGCGGCCATGGCCTGGGCGCGGGAGCGCGCCGAGGCGTTCCCGATGGCCTGCGCCGTGAGCCCGGCGGCGACGAACAGCGGCGAGCCGAAGTAGAGGCCGTTGGACTGCTGATAGGCCACGTCCATGGCGTAGAAGCGCGAGTAGTCGGCCACCACCTCGGCGTGGGGCACCTCCCCGGGCTCCAGGCGGACCGGGACGAACGGCAGCTCCGGCAGCTCCATTCCGGACAGCAGGGCCTCACGCAGGTCGACGCCGCTCTCCCAGCCGGTCTGCCACATGTCCGACGCCTGCCGCCCCTGCGGCGCGTAGGGATCGCTCACCGGCGCTCACTCCCAGACGGTGGCCTGCACGGTCGCCGTTCCGGTTCCGCCCGGCGATGACACGGCCTCGATGTAGGCCACGCGTCCCTGGTCGGTCTGGACGCAGAAGCGGGAGCCGTTCGAGAAACCGGTACCGGTGCTCCCGTTGGTCTCGACGGCGTCCAGGCAGGCCGCTCGGTCCGGAGCCTCCCCGCCCTCGGGGAGCGGAGCGATGCCGCCGCCGGAGTTCTCGAACGCCACACCGTTGATGTTCGGGCGCAGGACGAAGTCGTACCCGTCGACCCTGTCCTCGACCACGAGGGGCGGATCGCCGTCCAGGTCCACGTAGGTCTGGGGGCTGACGACCTCGATGCTCAGCTCCTCATCGGGGCCGAACGCCACGGTGTCCTCCTGGGGCTCCTCGGCCGAGCCCTCGGCCTCTCCTTCGCCGGCCGCGGCGTCCTCCGCGCCGCCCGCACCGTCCCCGCCTCCCTGCGCGCCGGCGCCGGCGTCCTGGGAGGCGGACCCTTCATCCGCGCCCCGCCCCGCCACGACGAACACCACCGCCGCGGCGACGAGCACGGCGAAGCCGAGGAAGACGACCGCCACCACGAGCGCCTTGTTGCCGCCGCTCCCGCCGCTCGTGCCCTTCGGCGGTGCGGATCCCGGAGGGGGAGGCGGCGCGGGGTAGGAACGGCCGCCCTGGCCGGAGGAACCGGTGGAAGGGGGGTAACTCAACGGGATCTCCAACCCAGATCTTCGAGAGCGGCGCGTCCGCTCGCCCGCAGTCGCGGGCATTCTACGCAGCACGCCGTGCGGGGCCGAACCCGTGTCCGACGCCGCATCCCCGGCCCGGACACGGTCTCTCATCGTCCGAACACGGCGCTTGAGGGGGCGATACCGTACGGAACATACCGTTGCGGGCGTGCCGGTCCCCGGTGGCGGTGAAGCGAACCTGTTCCCTCGGGAGTTCATGCATGTTCACGGTCCACGTATCGAGGTCCGCCCGGGGGGCGGCCTCCGGACTCGACGAGATCCTGCGGCACCCCTCGTGTGCGGGCATGGACCTCTACCTCCACGTGGACCCGGGGCACTACACGGCCGACGGCGCGCACCTCATCGACCGGCATGTGATCGTGGTGCCGACCCGGGGCCCGGGGACGGTGTCGGTCTCAGTGGCCGACGACTCGGTGTTCGAGGTGCGCAGCGGGCGCCTGGAGCTGTACGGGGTCGACGTCGCGGGCCCCGCGCCGGGGCGGCCCGGGATCGAGCTGTACCCCGGGACCTCGTTCAAGGCCATGGACTGCACCCTGGACCTGGCGGTCGGGGTCATGGCGGACGCCGCCCCCGTCGACATCGAGAACTGCCGGATCACGGGCGGCACGGTGCTGCTGCGCGGCGGGGGCGGCCGCGTGGTCGGCACCGAACTGGACAAGGCCTCCCTGGAGGTGGCGGGGGAGGCCCGCGCCGAGCTGCACCGCCTCCGCTTCACCGGTGAGGCGCCCGGCCCCGCCCTCGCCGCCGCCGACCGCGCCGCACCGGACATCACGGAGTGCTCCTTCGTTTCGGCAGGAGGAGAGGAGGCCCCGGCCCTGGCCGCGGTCGGAGGATCCTCCCCGTCCGTGTCCGACTGCTCGTTCGAGGACCTCCACGGGCGGGCGGTCTGGGTGGGGCAGAAGTCGTCGGCGGCCTTCACCGGACTGCGGATCACGGGGGGCGCCCCCGAGCTGGAGGTCCTGCGCGTCGCCGAGGACTCCAAGGCCTCCTTCCGGGACTGCCGGGTCAAGGCCGCCAAGAGCACCGTCCTGCACGTCGACTCCGGCGAGGCGCGCGTATCCGGCCTGGAGGTGGAGGGCGCCGCGGGGGACGCGGTCCAGGTGGCCGGAGGGCGCCTCACCGTCGAGGGCGCACGGCTCCGAGAGGTGTCCGGCGTCGGGCTCAACCTCTACAACGCCCGTGCCGAGGTGCGGGACTTCGATATGCGCTGTTCCCCTGCGCCGGCGGGGCAGGAGCCCAGCCCCGCCATCCGTCTGGCCGGAGCGCGCGCGGACATCGAGCGGGCCACCGTCACGGGGACCGGCGCGAACGTCGGGGTGATCGCCCGCGACGGCAGCGCTGCACTGCGGTCGGTGGAGATCACCGGGGTATTGGCCGGGGTGCGGGTGCTGGAGGACGCCACGCTCAAGGCCGAAGAGCTGACCGTCTCCCGCTGCCACCGGAGCGCGCTGATGGTCGAAGCGGGGGGCTACTGCGAGGTCTCCGGAGCCGACCTGAGGGTCCTGGGCGGAGGGACCAACGGGGTCACCGTGGGCGAGGGGGGACGCGCAAGCGTCAAGGACTCGACCGTCGCCGGGGGCGAGAACGGCCTCGCGGTCATGGACGGCGGCACGGCCACCGTCGAGGACACCACCATCACCGGTGCGAACCGGGTCGGCGCCGGTGTCCAGGGCGGCGGCCGCCTGCGGCTCCTCCGCTGCACCCTGCGCCGCAACGGCGAGCGGGACCTGTACGCCGACTCCGGCGCCGTCCTCCAGGTCGACGACACCGAGTACGAGAAGGGCCCGCCCGAGCGGCCGGTGCGGGCCGCGGCCGACCCGGCGCGGAACGCGCCCCCCGCGCAGGCCGCGCCGCCCGCCGAGGGCGGCGTGCGCCCGCTTGAGGACGTCATCGCCGAGCTGGACGCGATGGTCGGGCTGGAGGGGGTGAAGAAGGAGGTGCGCGCGCTGGTGGACCTGCACCGGGTGAACGCCAAGCGCGCCGAGGCCGGTCTGCCGAGCCTCGACTTCAGCAGGCACCTGGTCTTCTCCGGCCCGCCCGGCACCGGGAAGACGACCGTCGCCCGCATCTACGGCCAGGTCCTGCGGTCCCTCGGGGTGCTGGACAAGGGCGGGTTCATCGAGGCCTCCCGGGCCGACCTCGTCGGCGAGCACCTGGGCGAGACCACGCGCAAGACCACCGAGCTGTTCCAGCGCGCCCGCGGCGGCGTGCTGTTCATCGACGAGGCCTACGCGCTCTCCCGCACCTTCGGCAGCGGCGCCGACTTCGGCCAGGAGGCCATCGACGCCATGATCAAGCTGATGGAGGACGCGCGCGACGAGGTCGTCGTGGTCTTCGCCGGCTACTCCGACGAGATGCGCGGGTTCCTCGCCGCCAACCCGGGGCTCAAGTCGCGGGTCTCGCGCACGGTCGAGTTCGAGAACTACACGCCCGAACAGCTGGCCACCATCTTCACGGCCGCGGCCGAGGGCAAGGGCTACGTCCTGGGCCGGGGGGTGCGGGACCTGGTGGTCCGGCACTTCCAGGGGCTCACGCGGGACGCGAGCTTCGGCAACGGGCGCGAGGCGCGGCGCATGTTCGAGCACGTGGTGCAGCGCCAGGCGAGCCGGCTGGTCGCCGACGGCACCACGTCGGCCGCCGACCTCACCCGGATCGTGCCGGGGGACCTGGAGGGCGCCGTCGACCCGGGGCTGACCGCCCGGGTGGGGGCCCCGCGCGACGAGCGGCAGGCCCAGGCCCTGATGGGGCGCCTGGAGGCCATGGTGGGCCTGGAGGGCGTCAAGCGCGAGGTCGCCGAGGTGACCAGCCTGATCTCGGCCGGGCGGCGCCGCCAGGCCGCCGGCCTGGAGGCCCCGCTGCCCTCGCGCCACCTGGTCTTCGCGGGCCCGCCCGGCACCGGCAAGACCACCGTGGCGCGCATCTACGGCGAGCTGCTGGCCGCTTTGGGCGTTCTCGCCCAGGGGCAGGTGGTGGAGGCCGCCCGCGCCGACCTGGTGGGCCGCTACGTGGGGCACACCGCGCAGCAGACCCGCGAGGTGTTCGAGAAGGCCCGCGGCGGGGTGCTGTTCATCGACGAGGCCTACGCCCTGGCGGGCCGCGGCGGCGGGAACGACTTCGGGCACGAGGCCGTGGAGACGCTGCTGAAGCTGATGGAGGACTACCGCGACGAGGTCGTGGTGATCGCGGCCGGCTACACCGACCGGATGCGGGACTTCCTGGCGGCCAACCCGGGGCTGGCCTCGCGCTTCTCGCGGACGGTGGACTTCGCCCCGTTCACGCCCGCCGAGCTGGTGGAGATCTTCGCCGCCACGGCGGCCGCCGCGGACTTCCTGGTGCCCGACGCCACGCGCGAGGCGGTCGCCGCGGTCGTGCGGGCGGGGCGGGAGCGGTTCTCCACCGGCAACGCACGCGAGATCCGCAAGCTCTTCGAGGACGGCGTCGCCCGCCACTCGCACCGGATCGAGCAGCAGGCCTCGGACGGACGGGAGCCCACGCTCGAAGAGCTGCAGAACCTGCTCCCCGAGGACGTCGCGCCCGGTGCGGGGGCGACTTCGGACACCGCCGCCGAGGGGGGTCCGTACACGCTCGGGCGGCGATAAGGTGGCGTTCCGTCCCCAGCACGACCACTCACAGAGAGCAGGCGGAAGAGGTGCGGGCGTCGAGTCTTCGCCGAGGTCCCCAGAGGTGCGGCTCCGAGCGGCACGGCCCTGAGCAGCACGGCCCCGAGCAGCACGGATCCGGTCCCCCGGCCGGGGGCGGGGTGCGCGGGCGGCCCTGGCGGGTGCCGCTGGCGGTGTGCGGCGCGGGCCTTCCCGCCGCGGTGCTCGCCGCCGCCTACCTGCGGGGCCACTCCGTCCCCGGCGCGCCCCTGGTCACGTCCGTGCTCCCGGACTACATCGAGACCCTGCCCTGGTTCGCCCACGGGCTGTGGGCGGGATGCCTGATCCTCCTGATCAGCAGCGTCCTGGTGTCCCTGCACGAGCGTGCGCGCATCCGCTGGCTGATGTGCGCGGCGGCCGGGGCCGCCGTGCTCGCGACGGCCCTGGCCGGCGCCATCACCTGACCGGGGCCGCCGCGGACGCCCCGGCGTCGGGCCCGCGGCGGCCGGGCCGGTCCTCGGGCCGGCCATCCGGTACGCCTTCGAGCCGTCCGTCGGATCAGCCGCAGGGCGGCCGTCGGATCAGTGGTCGGACACCGACAGCACCAGCTTGCCCTGGACGCGGCCGGTATCGCCCTCGCGGTGGGCGTCGGCGGCCTTCTCCAGCGGGAAGACGCCGGCGATCTCCGGGCGCAGGGCGCCGGAGTCCGCAAGGGCGCCGATGGCGCGCATCCCCGCCTGGTCGTGCTCGACCACCATCTCCGTGCCCCGCACGCCGCGCTCGCGGGCCTCGGAGGCCAGACGGTCGGTTCCGGTGGGCAGGATGCTGACCACGATCCCGCCCGGCCTGAGGACCTCCAGCGACCGCGGCGCGGTGTCCGCGCCCACCGTGTCCAGGACGACATCGGCCCCGCTCACGGCCTCGGCGAAATCCTGCTCCCGGTAGTCGATGACCTCGTCGGCGCCCAGGCTCTTGACGAAGTCGTGCTTGGGCGCGCTGGCGGTCCCGACGACGTAGGCGCCGCGCGCCTTGGCGATCTGGACCGCGAAGTGTCCCACCCCTCCGGCGGCGGCGTGCACCAGCACCTTCTGCCCGGCCTTCAGGTCGGCGGTGTCGACCAGGGCCTGCCAGGCGGTGAGCGCGGCCAGCGGCACCGCCGCGGCGTGCACATGGTCCAGCGAGGACGGCTTAGGGGCGAAGGCCCGGGCCGGCCCCACCGCGTACTCGGCGTGCGAGCCCGCGCCGTAGGCGTAGGGCAGCATGCCGAACACCTCGTCGCCCGGCCGGTACAGGGTCACCCCGATACCGGCCGCCACCACGACGCCGGATACGTCCCAGCCCAGGACGTACGGCGGATCGCCGAGGAACCGCCGGCCGCTGCGGTGCTTGTAGTCGGTCGGGTTCATGCCGGCCGCGCGCACCTTCACCAGGACCTGGCCCAGTCCAGGGGAGGGGACCTCCTTCTCCACAAGGTGCAGTACTTCCGGGTCGCCGTGAACGTCCTGGGAGACCGCCCGCATGGTCGCCGGGATCTCCGGCCTCGTCGTCGTGTCGTTGCTCATGGACACCAGAGTGGCGCAGGACGCGGGAGAAGGGAATGGCGGAAACGCCAACATCCGATACGATCCTGCCATGCACCACGTGGCCGTTCTCGCGCTCCCCGGCGTCTACCCCTTCGAGCTGGGGATCCCCGCGCGGGTTTTCGGGGCCTTGGGCCGCCTGTACGAGGTCGTCACGTGCGGCACGGGCGCCGGGAGCGTCCCCACCCGCGAGGACTTCGCGATCGCCCTGGAACACGGCCCTGAAGCGGTCGCGGAGGCCGACACCGTCATCATCCCGCCCTTCGACCTGTCGTCCCTGCTGCAGACCGGCGAGCCCCCGGCCGAGGCGGTCGAGGTGCTGGACAGGATGCGCCCCGGGGCGCGGCTGGTGTCGATCTGCACGGCCTCCTTCCTGCTGGCCTCGATGGGGCTGCTCGACGGGAGGCGCGCGGCCACCCACTGGCACCAGGCCGACCTCATGCGCCGCCTCTACCCGCGCGTGGAGGTCGACCCCGACGTGCTCTTCGTGGACGAGGGGCGCGTGCTCACCTCAGCCGGGGCCGCCTCGGGGGTCGACGCCTGCCTCCACCTCCTGCGCCGGGACCACGGCGCCGAGGCCGCCAACCGGGCGGCGCGGGCCTGCGTGGTCCCGCCCTGGCGCGACGGAGGGCAGGCCCAGTACATCGAGCGCCCCGTCCCCGAGGACGGCGAGGCCGGCACCTCGGCGACCCGCGAGTGGGCGCTGCGGCGCCTGGACCGGCCGCTCTCCGCGGCCGAACTGGCCCGGCACGCGCGGATGAGCGAGCGCACCTTCGCCCGCCGCTTCCGGCAGGAGACCGGGACCAGCCCGGGGCGGTGGCTCACCGCCCAGCGCGTCGCCCGCGCCCGGGACCTGCTGGAGGGAACCGACCTGCCGGTGGACCGGATCGCCGCCGATGTCGGCTTCGCCACCGCCGCCTCCCTGCGGCGGCACCTGCACGCCGCCATCGGCGTCGCGCCGCTGGCCTACCGGCGGACGTTCCGCGCCGCCTCCCCGGGCGGCCCCGAGCGGGACGGCGCCGCCCCGGGGGCGGGTCCGGCGCGGCGGACTATCGTGGAGGCATGAGCGCCGCGCCGCCGCCCGCCGACCCCGTCCTCCGCCGCCGCGATGAACTGCGGGGGTTCCTGCGCTCCCGCCGCGCCCGCCTCACCCCCGAGGACGTGGGGATGCCGGCGGCGGGCCGGCGCCGCACCCCCGGGCTCCGCCGCGAGGAGGTGGCCGTGCTCTCCGGGGTGGGGGTGTCCTGGTACACCCGCCTGGAGCAGGGGCGCGACATCAACGTCTCCGGCGGGGTCCTGGACGCCCTCGCGCGGACGCTGCGCATGGACGCGGCCGAACGCGAGCACCTCTACCTGCTGTCCGGGCTCAACCCGCCGCAGGCCGCGGCCGAGCCGGGCGCCCGCGTCCCCGACGAGCTCGTCCGGGTGCTGGAGTCCTGGTCGCCCCGGCCCGCCTACATCCGCGACCGGTACTGGAACCTGGCGGCGATCAACGACGCCACCGCCGAGGTCCTGGGGTACGGCGACGGCGACCACAACTGCCTGGTCACCTTCTTCACCAGCGCCCGCTACCGGGCGCTGGCCCGCCAGTGGTCTGCCGCGGCGCCCCGGGTCGTGGCCCGCTTCCGCGCGGACGCCGCGCGCCACCCGGACGACCCGGAGTTCTCCAGGATCGCCGCGGACCTGATGTCGGTGAGCGCGGAGTTCGCCGAGCTGTGGGAGCGCCACGAGGTCGCCGCCGCGACCCGCGCCGTCAAGGCGCTGGTCCACCCCGACGTCGGCGACCTGGTGTTCGAGGCGACGATGCTCGGTGTACCCGAGCTTCCGGGGCATTTCCTGGTGCTGTACAACCCCCGCCCCGGGACGGGCACGGAGGAGGCGCTGGAACGCCTCGCGGCGTCCGGGCGCCTTGCCACGGCGGGGCGGGCCTGAGCGAACCCGACCGAGCCTGACACTGCCAGTGTCAGGACCGTCAGGGGCTACCTGGCACACGGGGGCCGCGCCATGCTGAACCCATGAACGACACGTCCGCAATGCGCACGCGAGGATTCCAAGGGCACGACGTCGGGGCGGTCGGCCTCGGCCTGATGGGGATGAGCTGGGGCTACTCGGCCTCGGAGCGGGATGACGCGGGGTCTGTGGAGCTGATCCGCAACGCCGTCGGCATGGGGGTCTCCTTCATCGACACGGCCCAGGTCTACGGCTCCGGCCACAATGAGGACCTGCTCGGCCGGGCGCTGAAGGGGATCCGCGAGCAGGTCGTCCTGGCGACCAAGACCGGCCTGGCCGTCGAGGACGCCGCGAGCTACACGCTCAAGCGCGACGGGCGGCCCGAGCACGTCAAGCGCTCCGCGGAGGAGAGCCTGCGGCGCCTGGGGACCGACACCATCGACCTGTACTACCTGCACCGGATCGACCCCGAGGTCCCGCTGGCCGAGACCTGGGGAGCGATGGCCGAGCTGGTGGACGAGGGCAAGGTGCGCTACCTGGGGCTCTCGGAGGTCACCCGGGCCCAGGCGGCGGAGGCGCAGGGGATCCACCCCGTCGCGGCCGTCCAGTCGGAGCTGTCGCTGTGGACGCGCGACGCCCAGGGAGCCGAAGGCGGCACGGCCGGTGGCGGGGGCGGCCGCGCCGGGAGCGACGGGCCCGGCGACGTGGTCGGCTGGTGCGCCGAGAACGGGGCCGCCTTCGTCCCCTTCTCCCCGTTGGGGCGCGGGTTCCTCACCGGCGCCGTCAGCACCTCCTCCATCGAGGACGGGGACTTCCGGTCAGCGCAACCGCGCTTCCAGGAAGAGGCCATGAAGCAGAACATGCGCATCGTCGACGTGGTCAAGCGCGTGGCCGGGCGCAAGGGCGCGACGCCGGCGCAGATCGCGATCGCCTGGACCCTGGCCCAAGGGGAGCACGTCATCCCGATCCCGGGCACCAAGAAGATGCGCTACCTGAAGGACAACATCGGCGCCGCCGGCGTCGACCTCACCGAGGAGGACCTGCGCGAGCTGGACGCCGTCCCCGCGCCCGTCGGATCCCGGTACTGACCGGCGGTATCAGGGGGGGCGGCCCGGCCCCTTGGGGCCGCCCCCGGCACCGCCTCAGCGCCATCCGCGGACGATCAGGGTCAGCGCTCCGGTGAACCCCGCGCCCACGGCCGCCAGGTAGGCCGGGTAGTGGCGCCGCCGGCCGCGGGCGGCGGCGCCGAAGGCCGACAGGGCCAGGCCGGCGGTGAGGATCCTGGTGCCCCGGGCCCGGGCGCTCGCCTTGGCGAATCCGGCCGCTCCGAGGCCGTCGCGCCCGGCCCGGGCCGCGTACAGCTTGTAGGGGATGCCCGCCAGCGGCTGGTGGCGTACCCCGCGCGGGCCTTCGGCCGCCATCTGCTCCGCAACGGCCGTGCGCATCCTGTCGGTGGTCAGCGGCGCGGGGACGTCCACGCCCGCGCGCGCGAGGCCGTAGGCCGCGGCGCCCCCGGCGACGCTTCCCGCGGCGGCGGACGCCGCCAGCCGCGGCCCCGACCGGGGGTCGGCCACGCACAGCGCCGCCAGGGCCACCTCGGGGAGCACCGGCCACGACAGGGCTTCGGCGAAGCCCCACCCCGCCGCCAGGGCGGTTCCATACGGCGACCTGGCCAGCCGCGCCGCCCGCACGCGGAGCGCGGAGTCGTCGGCCGCACGGGCGCCCTTCTTCAGCGGTTCGGCCTTCAGCGGTTCGGCTGCACGCGGCTCACGCATGGGTCCGGTCCCCTCCCGTACTCTTCTCTTCGGTCCGCCCCCGGATCCCGGCGAGCATCCGACTGATCTGTTCCCTCGCGGCTCCGGTCCCCTCGGCAGGCGTGCCGAACCGCACCGTCACACGGGTGCGGGTGATGCCGCCGCCCTTGGGAAGCAGCGCGCGCGTGCCATCGATCGCCACCGGCACGAGGGGGACCCCCGCATGGGCGGCGAGCCGGGCCGCCCCGGAGTGGAAGCGGCCCAGGTCATCGTCGACCGAACGCGTCCCCTCCGGGTAGACGATCACCGGGCGCCCTGCATCCAGCACCGCACGCGCGGCCAGGAGGTCCGCACACCCGCCGCCGTTCCGCCGGACGGGGAACGCCCCGGTGAGTGCCTTGGCGGCCCAGGAGCGCGGGCCGTGGGCGAACCAGTAGTCGCCTGCCGCCGCGACGGCGGGGTTCGTCCGGGCGGGCAGGGCGGCGATCAGCGCGGCCGTGTCCGCGTGCGAGGAGTGGTTGGCCACCAGGACGCAGGGGCCCTTTGGGGGCCGGCCGACGGTGCGGAAGCCCCCGGTGGCCGACAGGGCCAGCCGCCAGAGGACGGCGCGGCCGACGGCGCCGGAGGAGAGAGGAGAGGCGGGTGTTCCGTTCATGACAGCACCAATCCGACGGGAAGGGCGAGCAGGAGCGAGTCGACGCGGTCCAGCAGGCCGCCCATGCCGGGCAGCCAGCCGCCGGCGTCCTTGACCCCCGCGTCCCGCTTGACCAGGGATTCGAGGAGGTCGCCGAGGGGTGCGGCGACGGCGACCGCCACCGCCAGGCCGGGCGTGAGCGCACCGAGCAGCGCCAGCACGGCGATACCGGCGGCGGCGCCGGCGACGACGCCGCCCCAGCGCTTGNCCCCGCCGACCCAGCCGCCGACGTCGGCGGCGGCGACCGCCGCGCACAGCGCGAACGCGGCCGGGCCGAGCAGCACCAGGCCGGCGGGGGCCGACAGCCACACCACGCCGAACACGGCGCGGCAGGAGCGGTGCGCCCCGGTCGCGGTGTCCCCGGCCGCCACCGGGACCAGCGCGGCGGCGAGCGCCCCGGCGGCGGCCGCACGCCACAGCTGCTCCGGCGCCAGCCAGGCGACCAGGGGCAGTGCCGCCACGGTTGCGGCGGCCACGGCGGTCTCGGGGGCGCGCAGGCCGGCCATGCGTCCGTACTCGGCCATGGCGACGGCGGCGATGGCCGCGGCGAGCACGGCGGTCGCCGGGGCGCCGAGGGCGAACGCGCCGCCGGCCACCGGGGCGATCACCGCCCAGCTGGCCCAGCGCCGGACCAGCTCGCGCCGGCGCGAGAGCCACACCCCCGCGCCGCTCACCCCCAGGGCCCCGGCCACATAGGGGGCCGCCTCCACCGCGCCGATCACCGTCGGCCCCCGGCCGTCGCGGCGCCCGCAGTATCCGCGGTGTTCGCGGCGCCCGTCGTGCCCCCGGCGTCCGCCGGGCCCGCCGTGTCCAGGGCCCGCAGCGCCCGTCGGACGCGGACCAGCCGGACGGCGGCCGTGACCAGCGACCCCGCGATCATCAGAGGGAAGACCAGGGCCGTGAACCCGGTCAGGGCCAGCAGCACGAACTGGGCGCAGCGCTCGGTCTTGCCCGAGGGGCCGCCCTGCAGGCGCGGCGCTCCGGCGGCGGCGCCCGCCAGGGACACCCAGGAGGGCAGGGTCGCCGCGAGCGCGGCGCCCAGCACCGGCGCGGCCGGGTAGGCGGCCAGGCACCCGGCCAGCACCGCGAACTCGGCCACGCGGTCGCCCACCTCGTTGTCGACGGCGCCGGCGCGGGTGCTGCGCCCGCTCTCCCGGGCGACGCCCCCGTCCAGGTTGGCGCAGGCGAGCCGGGCGACCAGCAGCGCGGCGACGGCGCCGGCGCACAGCGGGCCGGGCGGCACCGCGGCGACCACCGCCCCGGCGGCGCCGCCGAACGCGACCCCGCCCCAGGTGAGCACCGAGGGGGCCACGCCCCGGGCGACCAGCGCCCGGCGGACCGATGCCAGACGGTCGGCGAACCAGGGCTTGAGTGCGTAGAGTCCGTCCATGCCGACAGACTCGCCCGAAGGGGGCTTCCGCGGCATCGTCGCCGAAGCTCAGGCGCCCTGAGTAGAGCTACTCAGTACCCGCGTCGACGCTCTTCAGGGAAGTCGGGGTTATACCGGCCGGTACAAGGCCGACTTCCCCGAGAGCAACGCAATTCTCTGTGACGGTGTCGCCCGTTTCCCTCGGCCTGCTCCGTCACGGGCTCCCGGAGCGGCTCAGGGCGTCCACGTAGGCGTAGGCCCGTTCGGGGTGGAGGAACCAGGTGATCAGGTCGGCGGGGTCCTCGAAGGCCTCGGCGAACCTGTCGGCCAGCCCCTGGTCGCTCCCGGCCGCTCGGAGGACCTCCCACACGTGCGGGGGACCCTTCAGCATGACCTCGCTCCACGCCGTCACATGGCGGGCGTGCCTCCAGTAGGAGGCGAACGCGGCGTTCATGAAGTCCTCGTCGAACGGGCGCATGCCGTGGTCGACGATGGCGCGCCGGTAGCTCTCCGCACAGGCCGAGGCGGCGTTGGCCCCCTGAGAGGTGATCGGGTCGTTGGCCACGATCGCATCCCCCATGCCCAGCACGGCCCCTCCGCCGGGCAGGTGCCCCACGGGCTTGCGCACGTGCGGGGTGTAGCCGCCGCGTGCTTCGGCCATCGCGTCGGTCAGCTCCACGTCGAGGCAGCGCTCGTACATCCACGGGGCGTGGTCGCGCATGACCGAGAGCACGCCCTCCAGCACGTCGCCGGTCCGGCGCCAGCTCGGCACGGGCAGGTCCATGGGGCCGCCGGGCACGGCCTCCACCAGCAGGGCGTGGCAGGGCCCGGTCAGGGTGAGGGAGGGGACCGCGAGCACCTCGCCGACCCCCGGCACACAGGTGCGGTGCAGCACCTTCCCGGACGGGTGGTCCTCCATGCCGCGCAGGTAGGCCAGGGCCAGGGTGCGCTGAGGGGCGTCGAAGCGGGTGCGCTCGGTATCGACGGGGAAGAGCCCCGCCAGCTCGCTCTTGCCCGTGGCCAGCACCACGAGGTCGTAGGAGGAGCTGAACCACTGCAGGTCCGAGAGCGTGGCCCCGTGCAGGACGGTGCGGCCCCCGCGGCGCTCGAACTCCTCCAGCCAGGCGGCCATCTTCACGCGCTGGTCGACCGACTGGGCGGGCTCGCGCAGGGCCCCCGTCCACTGGGTGTCCAGAGCACCGTGCGTGTCGGCGACGCTCATCGCCACGCCGGTGATCGCCGGTGCCGTGGGCCCCCAGAACGCCAGGCGCCGGCGGCGCTCGCGCCGCAGGGCGTCCCCGAACAGGCACTGGGTGGACATCACCCGCCCCGAGCGCAGGTCGGCGGGGGACTGCAGGGTGAGCAGGGTGACGTCGTAGCCATCGTCGCGCAGGCCGAGCGCCAGTTGGAGGCCGGACTGCCCGGCGCCGACGATGAGGATCTTGCGCATGCCGCTCCCGTCGTTGGAAGGACCGCAATTGGGGAGTGTGGGGAGGAGAGGGGGCACGTCAAGGCCCGCCGGACAGGGTCCGGCGGGCCGAGCGGAGCGAGGCGGCCGCCGCCGTCGTCCGCCGGGGGCGCCTCGGTCGACGAGGCGGGCGCCCCGGTGGCTCAGCGGTCGGTCTTGGGGCCGTCGTAGGTCTTGGTGAAGAAGGTGCCGAGGATCCCGGCGATGAGCATCAGCGGAAGGCTGACGAACATCAGCACGGCGGCGACGGTACCGACCATAGGTGTTGTCCTCCGTTGTTCTGACCTGCGGCCGGGGAGCGGGCCGTGTCCCGCGCTTGCCGCCCCGGCGCTGTCGCCTCCGAGCATAGATCGCCTCGCGCGCGGGCGCGTTCGGCCCCCGGGGTTCGGCGTGGTGACCACGGGCACACGTGACCGCGGCCACGCAGGGCCGCGGCTTGGGGGCCGCGCCCTGTTGGATACCGTCGACCGCGTTCGGGGAGCGTCGGGACCGTGGAGGCGGCATGGGCGGTGTCATCACGGGCTTCGGGGTCATCGCGAGCATCATCGCCGCCGGGTACGTGCTCGGCCGCAGCGATGCGCTCGGGGCCAACGGGCGGGAGGTGCTGACCAGGGTCGCCTTCTCCGTGGCCACCCCGGCGCTGCTGTTCACCATCCTGTCCGGGTCCGACCCCTCCGTGCTCTTCTCCGCCCCGCTGGCGGTCACCGCCCTGAGCATGGCGGCGGCCGCGGCCCTCTTCGTCGCCGTCGCGGTGGTCCGCCGCTGGGGCGCGAGGACGGCCGGGATGGGGGCCCTGTGCTCGGCGTACGTGAACGCGGGCAACCTGGGCATCCCCATCGCCTCCTACGTCCTGGGGGACGCCGCCCTGGTGGCGCCTGTGCTGCTCCTGCAGCAGCTCGTGGTCACTCCGATCGCGGTCACCCTGCTGGACGCGGGGTCGCGGAGCCCCGGGGAGCGCGTCGGCGTGCTGACGGTCCTGACCACTCCGCTCCGCAATCCGATCGCCGTGGCGTCCCTGGCGGGCGTGGCGGTCGCGCTCTCAGGGCTGACCGTCCCCGACCCGCTCATGCAGCCGTTCGAGCTCGTGGGGTCGATGTCGGTGCCCGCCGTGCTGCTGGCGCTGGGCATCTCCCTGCACGGCAGCCCGTTGCCCGGGCGCAGCCCGGAGCGCGGGCCCGTGGTCCTGGCGGTCGTGCTGAAGACGCTCCTGCAGCCCGCGGCCGCCTGGGCGATCGGGACGTGGCTGTTCCACCTGGACGGGGAGATGCTGTTCGCCGTCGTCGTCCTGGCCGCACTGCCGACGGCGCAGAACGTGTTCACCTACGCCTCGCGGTACGGGGCGGCCACCACGATGGTGCGCGAGGCCGTCCTGCTGTCGACCATCGCCACCCTGCCCGTCCTGGTGGGCATCGCCCTGCTGCACGGGTGAGCGCGCGTCCGCGCTGCCCGGCGCCTGAGGGCACCTGAGAGCGCATCAGAGCGCGCCTGGATGTGGCCGGGCGTCGCCGGTCCTACCATGGTCGCCCCGCCGCCCTGGGAAGGAACCCATGACCGTCCTGAAATCCGTCGCCCTTTTCGCCGTCGCCGCGCTCTTCGAGATCGGCGGGGCCTGGCTCGTATGGCAGGGGGTCAGGGAGCACAAGGGGCTGCTGTGGATCGGGGCGGGGGTGATCGCCCTGGGGCTGTACGGGTTCGCGGCGACTCTGCAGCCCGATGCCCACTTCGGACGCATCCTGGCCGCCTATGGGGGCGTCTTCGTCGCCGGTTCACTGGCGTGGGGAATGGTCGTGGACGGGTTCCGGCCGGACCGCTGGGACATTGCGGGAGCAGTGATCTGTCTTCTCGGCGTCGCGGTCATCATGTACGCCCCGCGGGGGAACTGATCGTGTTTTCCGGACGTTGAGCCGAGAACGATTCCGCTGATAGCCGCACTCTTCATCCTCCCGGAGGTGCGATGGTGCCCCTCGACCCCCATTTCGGTTCCCCCACAGGCGTTCGGAACACCGGCGCCGCTGAGTACATCAACCCGTACGCGGCCACCACGACGGCGGAATTCCTCCAGGCCATGCGCGACTACCGGGCACGTGCAGGCGACCCCACGTTCGAAGAGATGGAGCACCGCTCGGGCGGGGTGTGCACCGCCCAGCGCTTCCGCTCCACGCTCGCCGGAAGGGCGATGCCCACCGTTGCCCTGGTAGGAGCGTTCATCACGGCCTGCGGGGGTGACGCCGAGGCCTGCGGTGAATGGACCGCGGCCCTGCGCTACCTCAGGGACAGGCTCACGTCCTGATCCCGCAGGGGTGCATGCGCCGGCGGGGCGCGGAGGGTTCCGCGCCCCGCCGTCCTCATCGCCTGAGGGCCCGTCTCCCGGCCCCTCAGCGCGCGTGCGGTCAGTCCAGTCGGGTGATGCGCCCTGCGCCGCCCTCGGGATAGTCCTCGGCGGTGACGGTGCCGTCCAGGTCCTCGCGCAGGTACTCCGAGAGCGCCTGCTGGTGCACCGTGCCCACCACGGTGTAGTCGGCGCCGCGGAACGGGTACTGGTCGCCGCCCGCGGCCGAGAAGTCCACGGTGGCCACGGTGATCGGCGGGCCGTCGACCACCTCCCCGTCGCGGACGATCGGCGTTCCGTCGGCCAGCTCGGCCTCGCGCACCCTCTCGCCCTCGGTGAGCACGTTCCCGTCGTCGTCGAGCTCCTGGGCGGTGCGGGAGGCGTCGTAGTCGAAGGAGACCCCGGCGACCTGGGCGAACCTGCCGTCGGCCGCGGGCATGCGGGACACCCCGTTCTCCAGCAGCTCCTTGACCTGCGTCCGCGGGATCTCGGGGACGACCGCGACCTGGTTGGTGAACGGGACGATGGAGAACGTGTCCAGTTCGCTCACCGGGCCGGCGGGGATGACCGAGTTGTTCCGGATGCCGCCGCCGTTCTGCAGGGCGATCTGCGGTTCGGGGACCCCGTACTCCCCGGCCTTGGCGCGTGCGGCGGCCAGCACGGCGTCGGCGACCAGGTTCCCCAGGTTGGTCTCCCGGGTGCGCACGCCCGGATCGCGGACCCCGTTCAGCGGGACCTCGGAGTCGGCGGCCACCTGCTCGGCCAGGTCGTCCACGTAGGCCTGGACGGGTTCGTGCACCTCCTTCTGGACGGCCGGGTGCGGTTCGACCGCGTCGCCGCCGGTGCCCGAGACGCGCACCGGCCCCGAGCGGTCGGCGACGCCGATCAGTTCCCCGTCCGAGTCGAAGTCGGCGACCAGCCGTCCGACGTACTTGTAGTCGGAGTTGGCCTGGACGACCGGCACCTGCGCGCCGCCGGAGTCGTCCACCCAGAGGGGGTAGCCCATGGGCTCGCCGGTCCCGGGGTCCTCGGTCACGGTGTCTCCGGGGACCAGCGGGGTGTCCGGGCCGGCCTGGACCTCGCCGCCGCCTCCCGCGATGACGATGTCGACGTCGCGGAGTTCGTGCACCAGCGCGCGCTCGTTGCCGATCCCCTGCAGGTGCGAGAGGAGGATGACCTTGTCGACGCCGTCGTCGGTGAGGTCGTCGACCGCGCCCTGGACGGAGGCGCGCAGGTCGGGGTCGATGGTGACGTCCCTGGGGCTGGAGATGGACGGCAGCTCAGGAGTGATCGCCCCGACGACGCCGATCTCCTCGCCGCGCTCCCTGAGGACGGTGCTGGGGACGATGGCGCCTTCGCCGGCCAGCTCCGCCAGGCGCTCCTCACCGGACACGTCGGCGTTGGCCGACAGGAAGGGCGCCTCGCCCCCGGCGTCGCGGTAGGCCTCGATGTAGTCGGCGTAGAAGTCGGGGCCGAAGTCGAACTCGTGGTTGCCGAAGGCGATGGCGTCCCAGTCCGTGTGGGCCGCGGCCACGGCGTCGTAGAAGGGCGCCCCTTCCTGGCGGGCCGCGGAGAGCTCGGGGCCGGCCAGGTACATGTCCCCGGACGAGAGGGTGACCACGCCGCGGCGCTTGGACTCGCCGGGGCGGGCGGCCCTGGGGGAGGACTCCGCCGCCCGCAGGTCCTCGACCAGCGAGGTGAAGCGGGCGGCGNCGGCCCCGCCGTAGTCGGGGTCGGCGGGTGCGCCGAGCAGGGCGGATTCGAGGTCGTTGGCGTGCAGCACGGTCAGGGTGTAGTCGGCCTTGCGGCCGTCGGGGCCGTGGCCCGGTCCCAGGCCGCGGCCCGGGTCCGCGGCCGCGGGGGAGGCACCGGCCGTGAGGGCGGCCGCGGTGAGCAGCGCCACGGGGGCGGCGGCGCGGCGCAGGGGATGGTCGGACATGCGCTCACTCTCGATGGAAAACGATTACATACGCACTGTCGGTCCGGAATTCTAAGCTGGCGGTATCGGCGGGGGAAGGTATCGGGAGGAGAAGATCCGGTGACACCAGGGCAGTTCATCGATGCGGCGCTGTGGTTCCCCGAGACACGGGAGACCGAGCCCTTCGGGCCGGGGGTCCTCGTGTACAAGGTGCGCGAGAAGGTGTTCGCGCTGCTCATGCCCGAGTCGGGGGACCAGCCCGCGCGCGTGTCCCTCAAGTGCGAGCCGGGGCTCGCCCTGGAGCTGCGCGCGCAGTTCCCCGCCGTGGTCCCCGGCTACCACCTGAACAAGCGCCACTGGAACACGGTGCCCGTCGACGGCGGCGTCCCCGACGAGGAGCTGGCGGAGATGCTGCGGCACTCCTATGAGCGCGTCGTGGCCGGGATGCGCCGGGCCGACCGCGACCGGCTCACGGCCGCCCTGGGCGAGGACCTGCCCCCGGTGCCCGGCGCCGCCGGGTCGTGAGCCGGAGTCGTGGGCCGGTGCCGTGAGTCGGAGCCGTGCGTCAGAACAGGCGGCGGGGCGGCTTGGGCGGGTGGACCGCCACGTCGGTCCAGTCCCGGTCGAGCACCGCCCGCACCGCCGCGGGACGGTTCGGGTGCCGCTGCAGGTCCTCCCCCAGCGCGCGGTCCAGCGCCTCGGGCGCCGTCGGCCGCGATCGCGGGTCCTTGGCCATCGCCGCCTCGACGAGGCCCTCCAGCTCCGGCGGCAGGTGGTCCAGGTCGGGGGCCTCGCGGACGGTCCGGCGGGCCAGCTCCGTCGGCTCGGCGACGCCGAAGGGGTCGCGCCCCGCGGCGGCGAACGCGACCAGCGCGCCCCACAGGAACACGTCGGAGGCGGCGGTGACCGGGCGGCCCCTGTACTGCTCGGGGCTGGTCCACCCGGGCGTCCCGAGCCGGTCGCGGGGTCCGGGCAGCTCCTCGGGCGGTTGCGGTCCGGCCGGCTCGGGCAGCCCGATGTCGCGCACGGCCCGCCGGTAGCGGCGGACCCGGATCCAGCGGGTGGCCTCCTCGCGCAGCCCCAGGTGCGCGATG
The DNA here is from genome assembly GCF_000341245.1 of Nocardiopsis halophila DSM 44494. GTDB lineage: Bacteria > Actinomycetota > Actinomycetes > Streptosporangiales > Streptosporangiaceae > Nocardiopsis_A > Nocardiopsis_A halophila. The sequence goes on along the minus strand of NZ_ANAD01000157.1, from coordinate 23,004 downwards.
CCGAAGTCGAGGAGCTTGGGGCCGGAGGCGGACAGCACCACGTTGCTCGGCTGGAGGTCCCGGTGGACCACCCCGGTGCCGTGCACAGCCCTGAGGGCGTCGGCGGTCCCCACCGCCAGCGCGCGCACCATCGCCGCGCGCAGCCGCCCGTGGCGGTCGACGTGGTGGCGCAGGGTCGGCCCGGGGACGTACTCGGTCGCCAGCCAGGGGAGCTCGGCCAGTACGTCGGCGCCGACGAAGCGCGCGACGCAGGGACTGTTCACCCGGGCCAGCAGCCGCGCTTCAGCGGCGAAGCGTTCCCGGAACCGGGTGTCCTCGGCGTGGCGCCGGTGGACGACCTTGACGGCCAGATAGCCGCGCAGCCCTTCTCCGGTGGCGGCGTAGACGGTGCCCATCCCCCCGGAGCCGATGCGGCCCACCACGGTGTAGGAGCCGATGCGCCCGGGGTCGTCGGGCAGTAGGCGGCCCAGCCTCCGCGGCCCGCGGGCCTTCATCGGCGGACCGCCGGGGGCATGCGACCAACTCCCAATGTCCGGGGACGGCGTCAGCGGCATCCTACGGCCAGGGAGGCGCGGCCCACAGCCCGATCTGGGCGCCCAGCAGGGCGGCGGCGAAGACGGCGCCGAGGAGGACGTAGAAGACGAGACAGCCCATGCAGCAGGAGTGGCGGGAGGTGCGGGCGGCGAGGACGGACAGGATGAGGAGGAGCAGGAGGACGCCGAGGGCAGCGACTACCATTCACGGTTCCTACCCGTGGGCCCGGCCCGGCCACCGGTCGTGGCCCAGTCGTTACCGGTCCCGCGGGTCCGGCCGCTTCGATCGCTCCGGCCGGGCGAACCCCTCGGTGATCTCGACGGCCAGCTCCAGCAGCGCCAGGGCGGAGGGCGCGCGCAGGTCCGCCAGGTCGATCGGGCGGCCCGAGCCCAGGTGCTGGTCCTCGGGGAGCTGGAGCGCGCGGGCACAGCGCTCGCCCATCTGCCGCTCCAGGTCGTCGGTCTCGGGCGAGGAGCCCGGCCCGCCGGAGGGGCCCTTGGCGAGCACCACGACGGCCGACTCCGCGAGCGGTCCCGGGGCGGTCCCGTTCACCTCGTCCAGGACGTTGGCGGCCGCGATCGCGCCGTCGCGGGTGGCGGGGGTGACCAGGACCAGACGGGTGCAGCGCCCCAGGAGCACCGGGACGCCCGGGCGCTGCAGTCCGCTGCCGGCGTCGACCAGCTGCAGCGGGTAGTGCCGTTCGACGGCGTCGGAGATGCGGCGCAGGCTCTCCATGCCCAAGGGACGCGAGGCGGTGTCGTCGGGGGCGGAGGCCAGCACGTCCAGGCCGTAGGTGGTCTGCGCGGTGAAGCGGTTCATCTCCGAGTAGCGCACGGCCGCGTCGGGTGAGGCGATCAGCTCTTGCATCGGGAGCTCGGCGTGCCACTTGAGCGCCATGCGCTCGGTGATCGGCGCGCGCTCGGGGTCTCCGTCGACGGCGATCACCCGGTCGCCGCGGTGGGCGGCCAGCACCGAGCCGAGCCCCAGCGCGACCGTGGTCGTGCCCACCTCCGCGCCGGTACCCAGGACCACGATGGACTGGTGCTCGTCGGGCAGGGGGGCGCGGCCGACGGCGGCTTCGAGCTCTTGGCGCCGCTGTTCGGTCTTGGAGTCCCCCGGATTGATCCTGCCGCCGGTGACGGTGTACAGCGCGCGGCGCCAGCCGCCCTTGGGGGCGGGGCGCTCCCGGCGGATCAGCGTGTCCGCACTGAGCTCGGAGTACGGCACGGAGGCGGACGCGCCGGAGTCCTCGCCGTCGGCCGCCGGCTCGGGTTGGGGGGATCGAACTGACACCGCTGGACTTCCTAGGGATCGACTGGTGAACGGGCCCTGTCCGACGGCATTTTACGCAGTGTCGCGGATGGGGGACCGGTCGGGTTCGTCCCGACTTCGCCTCCGGGGCGGCCGGGGCGAACCGCAGCGGTCCGGCGGCCGTCGGAGGGGACGGGCCCGAAACGGCGGCCGGCGTGGCCGCCGCACCCGGGCGAGAGAGGACGGTCGAATGTACCCGCAGTACCCCGGACACCACCAGTACGCCTATCCGGCACCGCCCCAGGAGCCGCCGCCGCTGCCCGGTACGGTCACCGCCGTGCGCGTGCTCATGTTCCTGGGAGGCGGCCTGGGCGTGCTGGCCGGCGTGGGCGTGGCGGTGCTCTTCGGCGCCCTGCTGGGCGTGGACCCCAGGCAGGTCGAGGACCTCTCCGAGGCCCAGGAGACGGTGCTGCAGGTGCTGAGCGAGGAGGGGATCGACCCGGCGGCCATGGCGGTCGTCCTGGGGCTGGCCATCGGCGTCCCGCTGGTCACCGGGCTGATCTCGCTGTTCCTGTCGGCGGTGGCCGGTCGCCGGTCCCGGCTGTGGCTCTGGTCGATCGTGGCGTTCCAGGCGCTGCTCGCGCTGGGGTGGGCGCTCCAGCTGCTGCTTTTGAACCTGCTCGCGCTGGTCCCGCTGGTGCTGTGCATCGTGAAGATCGCCCTGATCACCGGGGCGGACGCACGGAGGTACTACGCGTCCTGAGCGGGGCCCAGGCGCCGGCGCGCCTCGGCGAGCCTGCGGTCGTGCTCGGACTCCTCGGGCAGGGCGGCCAGCATCGCCGAGGCGCGCTCCTGCAGGTCCGCCTGCGCGGACCGGTCGGTGAAGACATAGAAGCGGTCCTCCCGGACGGCTGTGAGCACGAGTTCCCCGACGTCCTCGGGGGCCAGGCCGCACTGTTCGACGACGGTCCGCATGCGCTCGTCGTCGATCCGGGTGCGCTGCCGCTCGGAGGTCCCGCCCGGCATGCCGGCGATGCCGTGGTCGATGATGCGTGTGCGTACGCCGCCGGGGCACAGCACGGTCGTCCGCACGCCCAGCCGGGCCAGGTCGGGGTCGGCGTGCAGCGACTCCGACAGGGCGATCACGGCGGCCTTGGCGGCGCTGTACTCGAAGAGGCGGCCGCCGCGGACCCCGGCGGTCGAGGCGGTGTTCACCACGTGGCCGGGGCCGCCGCGGGCGATCATCCGGGGCAGGAACACGCTCACCCCGTTGAAGACCCCGCCCAGGTCGGTGCCGAGGATGTGGTCCCACACCGCCGGGCTGGGGTCGGTGACGGACGCGGTGCCCAGGACTCCGGCGTTGTTGCAGAGCACGGTGACGGGGCCCAGACGCGCCTCGGCGTCGTCGGCGGCCTGGGCGAAGGCGTCGCGGTCGCGTACGTCGAGCGGGAAGGTCTCGGTGCGGGCGGTGGCGGAGAGCTCGTGGCGGGCGGCGTCTAAAGCGTCGGCGTCGATGTCGGCTAAGGCGAGATCGGCCCCTGCCAGTGCGAAGGCGCGGGCCATTCCCAGACCGATCCCTTGTGCGCCGCCGGTGATGAAGATCGTCTTTCCTGCGACGTCGGTCATGCCGCTCCCTGTTCCGGGTTTCTTGGCAATTATGGGAGAGGCGGAGGGGGGAGGGGCGTTCGGAGGTCGACTTCGTCTGTTATGGGAGAGGCGGAGAGCGGCTTCTTAGGGATGCGGTATTCGGAAGTGACACCGGCCGAATGAGGACAGGGGCACGGTTATGGGGCGGCCGCAATTGCGGCCGCCCCGTCGTTCAGGAGTGAGGGGCGGCCGGCGGTCCGGCCGGGCCTGGCGGCCGTGGCGGACCTGAAGGCCTGTGCGGCCCCGGCGGCATGGGGTGCCCTGGCTGCCCTGGCGGCATGGACGGCTGCTGTGGCGGCCGCGGGGGGTACGGAGCGTTCGGGGGACCAGGGGGCCCAGCAGGGCCAGGAGGCATCGGACCCGCTGCAGGAGAGGGGGGAGACTGCCCCTCGGCCCTTCCGCTTCCGGCGAGCGAGACCAGGATCAGGACGACCGCGGCGGCCCACAGGAGCAGCGAGGCGACCGTCTGGACGGCGGCCGCCGCTTCGACCGACTCCGGCAGGAGCAGTGTGTCGTACAGGAAGGCCATGGTGTAGACCCGCCACCCGGCGAAGACCAGGGCCGCCACGATCAGCAGGGCCCCTGCCGCGCGGACCGGCCCGGTTCCGGACGGCGCCTTGCCGCCGCGCGCGAGGGCGATCACCCCGACCACGGCCGTGAGGGCGTCGAGGAGGAAGTACAGGACGGATTGGAGCATCATCGGCCTCTCCGATCGTCAGCGCGCGGCCGGCGGGGGCGGTACGGCGGGGGGAGGTCCGGCAGGGGGCGGCGGGGGACCGTAGCCGGCGGGCGGACCATAGTGCGGCCCGCCGGGCGGTCCCGGAGGCCCGGGCGGCACCGGGCCCGTGGGCGCGGACGCCCGGGCGCGCGGTGCGCGGGTGGCGGCCAGCACCAGCAGCAGGATCCCCAGCGCCCATGTGCCGTTGCCGAGCAGCGCGTTGAGGACCGAGCCGGCGGTCGCCATCCACATCGGACCGGCGATGAACTCCTTGTACAGGATGAACGTGTGCAGGGGCGTCCAGACGGCGTAAACGAGGAGCAGCACCATCCCGGTGACGGCCATGCCGCGCCGGTGCGGGCTGATCCTGCCCAGAAGGACCAGGCCGGCGACCGCCAGCAGGGCGGCGGTGACCGGCGGGGCCGTCGATAGCGCCATGGACAACGTTCCTCCAGTGGGCCGGGGCGGATGGACCGGGGCGGGCGGCCGCCATCGGGCCGGTCCCCGGGCGGCGGGGGACAAAGGTACAGCAGGCCCCGGGGCCGGGGGACGGGCGGAGACGGCGGGGCCGTTCCCGGCCCGGTTCGCGCCGGGGTGCAATCGACGGGGTGATTCCACAAGGGGAATCCGGGGGACCTGTCGCGCGGATGGCCGCATAGCGCCACTTTTCGATTCGGCCGCGCCGTGATTCTCCGCATCTCCGGGGAAAGACCACTGGCCCGTCCCCTCGATGCGAGAGGATCCCCCCATGGAACGCCTCTGGGATGCCGACCCGTCCGCAGGGTTCCGCCGAAGGCTGGGCAAGACCGCCGCGGAGCTGGACAAGAGCCGCCTGGACGACGACTGCCCGGAGATCTGGGAACTCGACAACGGCGACATCGCGGTGGTCGGCAGGGACGCCACCGATCGCTATGCGGACCGGCTTCCCAGCGGGGTCACGGTCGGCCCGGACGAGCGGCTGGTCGTCATTCCGGGGATCATGCTGCGAGCGGCGAAGCCGGACATCCCCAATGCCTGAATCGCCCACGGCCGACTCGCGGGTCTTCGACGAGGTGCGCGCCTCCGAAGGCAGGCTTCTCGACCGCGCGGCCTACCACGCCGACGCCAAGGCGCTGCGGGAGTCACCGGAGCTCACCGGCGACGTATGGAAGCTCGAACGGTCGCAGCGCTTCGACGAATCGGGGGACGAGGCCTGGGAGGCCTACCTCGCCGGGGACATGGGGCGCGCCATCGCTATATTCGAGGGCGAGCGGGAGCGGCTCCGGGAACAGGTCGCGCGCTATCGCGCCCTGGGCCTGCGGATGCGCAGGCTGCGGGTGGCGGAGGCGCCTCCGAGCCCCTACCTGCGATGGGAGATGCACAGTCACCGGGTATTCGTCGAGAGCGGCTATGACATCGCCGTATTGGACGCCGAACAGATCCGCTCCTGGGAACGCGGGCGGCCCCTGCCCGAGACCATGGTCTACGGAGGCCGGGTGGTCTACCAGGTGCTCTACGACCGGGAGTGGGCACCGGCCGGTGCCAAGCGGATCGACGACGCCGCCCTGGCCGTCCGGGTCGCCGCGGCGATCGCCGGGCTCTACGAGCGGGCCGAGCCGTTCATGGACTTCTACCGGCGCGAGATCGCCGCTGAGGGTGCGGGGCGACCGTGGGGCCGTGAAGGCCTTCCCGCTCGCAGTGGTGATCCTCTCGCTCGCCGCCTTGGCCCTGGTGCTGGCCTCACCTCTCGCGTTGAGGGGGTTCGGCGGCGGTGACGGGGAGTGGGAGCGGCTGAGCCTCATCGGCCAGACCTACGGGGCGGTGTCCGCGCTGATCGCGGTCCTCGCCCTGGTGGGGGTGGCCGTGACGCTGGTCTTCCAGGCGCGCGAGACCCGGCGGGCCGTCGAGGAGGGGCGGCGCCAGGCGATGGCCGAGCTGCTGCGGATGGCCATGGACGACCCCGATCTGGACGCGTGCTGGGGGCCCGTGCCCGAGGGCGAGGACCGCACGGAGCGCAGGCAGCAGCTCTACACCAACATGATCGTCACCCAGTGGGGCACGGCGTTCCGGGCCGGAGCGATGCCCGAGGCGCGGCTGCGGGCCGCGGCCGAGGAGATGTTCCGCGGCCCGGTCGGTCGCGCCTACTGGGCGCGGGCACGCGGGCGGCGGCTCTCCGCGCCTGCGCGCCGGGCGGACCGGCGCTTCAACCGGATCCTCGAAGAGGCGTACCTGGCGGCGACCCCGGTCGTGCACCAGGCACGCTTGTCCGAGGGCACCGGCGCACCCGCAGCCGGTGCAGGGGACGGGCGCCGGCGCTCCCTGCTCCTCGTCGCGGCGTTCGGGACGGGGGCGGCCGTCGGAGCCGCCGCGGCCGCCGGCGCCGTGGCCCGTCGGCTCGCCCGTCCGGCGCGGCGCGCCCCCGGCGGGCGGCTCCGCCGTGCCAGGGGGCGGTGGAGCCGGGTCCGCAGGAGGTAGGAGAGCAGCAGAGCAGGACCCATCGGCCCCGTGGCGGGAAAGGTGGCGGGAAAACCCATTGACCGCCCCGCGGTCGGATGGTGAAGAATCCCCGAATGCCTCAGATGTTCGACAGCACCGACAAGGACCCCCGGGTCGCCCCTCCCCGGCTCGGCGGGGAGGGGCAGGTCCTCGCCGGGTACCTCCGCCACCAGCGGCAGACCTTGGAGCTGAAGTGCTCCGGGCTCGCCCCCGAGGACCTGGCACGCAGAGCGGTCGACCCTTCGACTCTGTCCCTGCTCGGCCTCCTCCGGCACATGGCCGACGTCGAGCGCGACTGGTTCCGCGTCGTCATGGCAGGCACCGGGGCCCCTCCGTACTACTGGACGGAGGAGGACCCGGACGGCGATTTCAACGGGGCGCAGGCCGCCGAGGCGGTCGTCCGGGACGCCTGGAACCACTGGCGTGAGGAGGTCGCCTTCGCGGAACGCTTGGTCGAGGACGCCTCCGGCCTCGGCGTGACGGGAACGGACCCGGAGCGGGGAGAGGTGTCCCTCCGGTGGGTCCTGGTGCACATGATCGAGGAGTACGCACGGCACAACGGCCATGCCGACCTCCTCCGCGAGCGCATCGACGGAACGGTCGGCGGCTAGGCGCGGGGCAGGGTAAGGCAAGGGAGTGCTCTAAGGACCCTGTCGGACCCGCGGCCGATGCCCGCGAGCCGTTCCCCGAGAAGCGTCGCCCTGGGTTCGGCCTGGGGCGGCGGGGCGCCGGAGTCCCCCACACCAGCGGACGCCGTCCCCCTGAGGAGCGGGGCAGGCTCCTGGCGCTGCTGGGCGCTTTGGAGGGCGAGGGGCGGCCCGCGCCCACGGCGGGCCCGGGCTGAAGTGCGCACGACGTCGCAGTGCACCTCGTACCTCGTGTACGACTTCGTCCGCCGGCTCTCGGGGAACCGCGACGACCACCTTGGACCGCGCTTCAGGCGGGACGAGAAGGCGGCGGGCTTCGTCGGCCGCGGGAACGGGAGCCCGTGGCGGCCGTTCGCTGAGCGAGGCTCAGGGCGCCCAAGGGACGGCCGGGGCTCAGCTGTGGGCGTCGACCGCTACCAGCCAGGTGTCGTCGGTCAGTTCGTCGATGTAGGCGTTGGCCATGGCACGGTAGCCGGCGGCCGCTGAGCGGACGTCCGGGGTGCTTCCGATCCAGCCGCCGAAGGGCTCGTCGATCCACTCGCCGTCGAGCGTCAGCAGCGACGCGCCCGTCACGGCGCGGGACCTGCGGTCTTCGATATAGCCCTCCTTGGAGGCGCCCGGTGCGTCCAGTGCGTAGTCCATGACTCGGCCCAGGCCGGTCCTGGCCAGGGCCTCCACGAGGGGCTGGCTCTTGTAGTCGGCCTCGGCCCGCTGTCTGCCGTAGTCGGGCGAGACCAGGCGGGCGAAGGAGGACCAGCCCAGGGCCGGCGGGAGCGACGCAGCCCGCTCCTGGAAGATGTCCCACTCCAGTTCGGCCTCGCGTGCCGCGCTCTCCCGCATCGATCCCAGGGCGAGCAGGCCCTTGCGCCCGCCGTCGGCCCGCGCCCCCTTCTCGGAGGTGTGCGGCTGCAGCAGGCCCGAGCCCCTCTCGACCCCCGGAAGGACGTGGAAGTACCCCTTCCAGCGTCCCCCGGTCTGCCAGCGGTCCCATTCGCCTCGGGGGTTGAACGTCGAGGCGAAGTAGGGCCGCCCCACCCCGTCGAACAGGATCGGCGGCTCCCCGTCGGCCGGCGCGAGGTCCCGGTTGTAGGCCTCGGCCACGTCCTGCCAGGTGAGATCCTCGTCAGGGACCGCGAAGCCGAAGCGCGCGCGCAGGTACTTGACCGCCCAGAAGTCCGCGGGCCGCGACTGGAACTCGGTGTAGTCCGGGTACGGGGCGACCTCCAGTTCCTGGTCGAAGGGGGCCATGGCCTCCTTGAGCGCCGGATAGTCGCACCCGGCGGCGCCGTCGCCGCGGGGCCCCTCGGCCAGCGCGACGATCACGCAGCTGTGCACCATGGGAACCTGCCTGTCCGGAGGGTCCTGGAGGTCCCGGCGCGCACCGGGCCCGTGTGCGATGGTGCCACGTCCGGGCGGCGACGGGGTGTCACTGGAAGCGCACGTCCACGCGGGTGACCCGCCAGCCCAGGTGGCGCAGGGCGGATTCGCGGACCGCCCGCCGCAGTTCGTCGGCGAGGCGCGGCGCGGGCACCTCTCCGGTGAAGCGGGCGGTCAGGTCCACGGCGACCCCGTCGGGGCCGGTGGTGAACCGGCAGCGGCCCACGGCGGCGCCCGGGACCGTGTCGCATGCGGCCCTGAGGAGGGCGGCCACCGCCTCCCTGCGCATCCGCGTCCACCCGCGCCCCCCGGCGTCCAAGGTGACGAACCCGCCGGAGCGGACCTCCGCGCGCACGGTGCGCATCACCTGGTCGACGAGGTCCGGCGGGGCCGCCACGGTCTCCTGGTCCGCCTCGTCCTGCGCGGCCGAGAGCACCCGGAACTCCTCGGCCGCGGCACGGCAGTGCGGGCACGTGCGCTCGTGCCCGCTCGGCCGTCCGGCGCGGAGGCGGCGCAGGAGGGTGTCGACGGACTCCCCGCACGGCAGGAGGTCCGGGTCGTCCGGGTCGTTCACCGCCATGGTTCGAGCGCCTCCACGAGACGGGTGCGCGCGCGGTGGATGCGCCCGCGCACGGCTGTCGGGGTCGCGTCGACCACCTCGGCTATCTCCTCGTATCCCAATCCTTCCATCTCCCTGAGGATCCAGCAGATGCGCTGGGGAGGCGGCAGCCCCGCCAGGGCCTGGTCGAGCGCTTGGCGCAGCCCGCTCCCGATGGCGTGTCCGGCCGGTCCGGGGGAGCGGTCCGGGACGTCCGCCTCCTCGGGCAGCGGCCCGCTCGCGGCGCGGGCGCGCACGGTGTTGAGCGCGCGCCGGGCGGCGATCCGGTAGAGCCAGGGGCGGAAGCGGTCGGCGTCCTCGAGGTCGGGGAGCCGGCGCCATGCGGTCACGAGCGCCTCTTGGGCGGCGTCGGCCGCCTCGTCGTGGTCGGCGAGCGTGCGCAGGGCGATGCGGAAGACGGCGTCCTTGTGGCGCAGGACGAGGGCCTCGAATGCGGCCGTATCGCCGTCCTGGGCGCGTTCGGCCAGCACCCCGTCGGGTGGGTCCGGACGACCCGCCACGCTCCGCCCCCTTCCGGTTCCGCTCCCCGGCGCGGTGCCGGGGCCACGTTGCAGAGGGGAGTGGTGACGCAACGTTACCCCTTATGACCTGGGAATGTGCGGTTGTGTCGAATGTGGGACACGTCACATACTGGGGAGCGTGAGCGGAACCGGAGGAGAGGTGTCTCAGATGTGACGGGCGCCGCGGGCGAGCGTGCGGCCCGCTGACCGGTGAGGGGGGCCTGGTCGGCCTGGGCCCGCCGCCTCGGCGCCCGTCCTAAGGCGCTCGCACCGAGAGGGGACCATATGACCGCGTTGCAGGGAGAGGCGGCGGCCCCCGGCCGCACGGGATCGGGCTGGCGGCGCAGGTCCTCCGAAGGCCTGCGCAGGGCGCGGGTCCCGGCGCGGGCGGCGGTGCCGCTCGCGGCCGCCGCGGCGGTGGCGGCCGGTGCGGCCGCGCTCGTGTCGGCGGCCGAGGTCATCACCGTCCTGGCCGACGTCCACGTCTTCATCCCGGTCTACGGGATGGCCGACCACGGGGGCGCCCGGTGGGACGATCCCGGCCTGCGCGCCGCATCGGCGGTGCTGCTGCTGATCGGCGGCGGGACCGTCGTTGCCGCCGGGGCCTGGGCGCTGCGCGGCGGGACGGACGCGCGGACGCGTCTGCACGCGGGCGACGGAGGCGATCCGCTCCCGGGGGTGCGCAAGGCCATCGAGGAGTCGGCCGTGACGGTGTCCGGCGTGGACGGGGTCCGGGTGCGCTTCGGCGCCAGGAGCGTGGTGGTGCGCGTCGCCGTCTCCTCGGTGAGGAAGGAGTCCCGGCGCCGGGCGGTGGAGGGCGCGGTCCGGGCCCGGCTCGATTCCCTCTCCCTGGGCGAGGAGTTCACCGTCCGGGCGCTGGTGGACGCGCAGGACGAACCTGAATGAGGCGCCACACGGCGTCGGCGGCCGCCTCCGGCGCCGGTGCCGTCCCCGGGTCGGCGGTGACGTGGGCGATGGTCCCCACCAGGGCCCCGGCCAGGAACGACGCGTGCAACGCGGCCGGGACCTCCTCTGACCCCCGGGGCCGTTCACCCCTGTCGAAGCGCGCGGCGAGCTCGTCTCCCAGTCTGGCCCGGAGCGTCGAGGTGCAGCCCGGACTCCCCTCAGGACCGAGCATGCGGCCGTACGGGGGCGAGGCCGAACCCCACATGCGGGACTGACGGCGGCGATGGACGCCGAGTACGCCTCATCGCGTCTGAAAGGCGTCTGAGCGGCCTCCGCTCAGACCTCGTCCTGGGGGACCGACGCATAGGCCTCGCGGAGGCGGGCGAGCAGGGCCGTGGGCTCGGGGAATGTGCGGTCGCCGATCCTCGACACCGGGCGTACGCCGACGGCGGCATTGGTGATGAAGGCGCCCTCCATCGCCGGGACCGATGCCACCGGGACGGGGGCGGTGCGGTGGGGGTGCGCCGCCTCCTCGGCCCGGGCGAGCAGGCGCATCGTCGTCCCCTCCAGGACCTCGCCCTGCGGCCACAGCACCTCGCCGTCCCGGACGAAGCCGATGTTCCACGTCGCCCCCTCGGTGACACGGCCGTTCCGGTCGGCGAAGAGCACGTCGTCGAAGCCGCCGAGCTGGGCCGCGCGGCGCTGGCGGAGGACGCCGGCCAGCGAGGTGGTCTTCACCGCGGCCGGGTCGCGCTCGTGCTCGCGGACCTCCAGTGACAGCGGCGGTGCCGGGACCGGCGGGGCCGGCCGCGTGGACACCAGCAGCCGCGGCCGGGCCGGGCGCGCCGGCAGGCCGAGCTCCAGCCCCGGGTCGAACACGGTCACGCGCACGACGACGGGACCGTCCGCGTCCGCGGCCGCCTGGCGGACCCGGGAGCGGACCTCCCCCGGGTCGAGAGAGGCGCCCATCATCGCCGCGCAGTCCGTCCTCAGGCGGTCGAGGTGCAGGGCGAGTCCGCGGACCCGGCCCCCGTGCACCCGCAACGTGGTGAAGTGCCCGTAGCCGTAGAGCGCGAGGGCTTCCAGCTCATCCGCAGTGACCGGCCGGCCGTCCAGCAGCATCATGGGGAGCATCCTCGCACCCCGGGCCGCTGAGGCTCAGGAGGAGAGGAGCTCCACGGCCTCGGCGGCGGTGAGCCGCCCGGCGGTGGTCATGTCCAGGTTGGCCAGGGACACCTCGTGCACGGCCGGGTCGTCGGCGGCGACGCAGTCGGCCACCACGTGCACCGTGAAACCGAGGTCGGTGGCGCCGCGCGCGGTCTGCTCGACCGTCAGGTTGGTCGCCACCCCGGTGATCAGCAGGGTGTCGATGTCCCGCGCGCGCAGGCGGTCGGGCAGGTCGGTGGCGGCCAGGCCGGACAGCCGCTGGTTGTCCGAGAGCTCGTCGTGGTCGCCGAGCACGGACATCTCCGGAATCAGGGCGGCCCCGGGTGAGTCCGGGCGGAACGACTTCTGGGCGTCGGCGACGGCGTTCATGAAGTCGGTGTTGCGCACCAGGGCGCCTTCGCCCTCGGGAACGGTGAAGCGGGTGAAGATGATGGGGACGCCGGCCGCGCGCGCGTCGTCGTGGAACCGCACCGCGCGCTCGACGACTCCGGAGACGCGGACCGGTTCGGCGAGCAACCCGCCGAAGAAGCCCTCGGGCTTGATGACGTTCACCTGCCAGTGGAGGGCCAGCACGGCGGTGCGGTCCGGGGCGAGCCGGGTTCTCTCCGTCGTTCTCTCCGTCATGCCTTGGATCCTGTCACGGAGGGGGTTCCGCCTAGTGCTCGACCGCGTACCCCGGGATGGAGGGCCAGCGCACCGTCATGACCACCGACTCCTCCTCGGCCACCCACGAGTGGTCGGTCCCCGGGCCCCACAGGACGTAGTCGCCCTGCTCGTGCAGGACCACGTCCCCCGTGGGGAACTTCAGCCTGAAGCGGCCGCTGATCAGGACCAGCAGAGCGGTGCGCTTCTCACCGACGGCCCACTCGGCCCGCTCGTCGCCCGGAGGGTGGGTCCCCCACTTGATCTCCACGTCGGTGCTGTGCCGCGGGTCGCCCTCCGGCTTGAAGTGCCCGAGGAGCCAGCCGCGGTCCATGGGCGCGTCCGCGCCCGCGTTGCCCACGTGGACGCCGTCGGGTGCGGCGTCCCCGCAGCCCCTGTCAGAAGCGTTGTCGGTCACGGGGGACGAGGGTAGCCGTCCGCCGCCTGTGGACGGCGCACGGCCGCCGCCCCGCCCGTCGCACCGGGACGGCATGATGGGGGCGGGAGGCGAGTGCGAGGAGGGTGACCTGTGGGCGGTGCGGACCGGGCGCAGGGCGGCCAGGGCTTCCGGTACGCCGAGCTCGAAGGGGTCCTCGAACGCATCACCTACGCCAACGAGGAGACCGGCTACACCGTCGCCAAGGTCGACACCGGGCGCGGGTCCGACGACCTGACCACGGTGGTGGGCGCGCTGCTCGGCGCCCAGGTGGGCGAGTCGCTGCGGATGCGCGGACGCTGGGGCTCCCACCCCCAGTACGGGCGGCAGTTCACCGTGGAGGACTACACCACCGTGCTGCCCGCCACCGTCCAGGGTGTGCGGCGCTACCTGGGGTCGGGGCTGATCAAGGGGATCGGCCCCCGCCTGGCCGAGAAGATCGTCGACCATTTCGGGGCCGGCGCCCTCGACGTCATCGAGGAGGCCCCCGAGCGGCTGATCGAGGTGCCCAAGCTGGGCCCCAAGCGCACCCGGCGCATCACCGAGGCCTGGGAGGAGCAGAAGGCCATCAAGGAGGTGATGGTCTTCCTGCAGGGCATCGAGATCTCCACCTCCCTGGCGGTGCGCATCTACAAGAAGTACGGCGACGCCTCCATCGGCGTGGTGCGCGGCGAGCCCTACCGGCTGGCCACCGACGTGTGGGGGATCGGCTTCAAGACCGCCGACACCATCGCGCGGGCGGTGGGCATCCCGCACGACAGCCCCGAGCGGATCAAGGCCGGGATCCAGTTCACCCTGTCGGAGTCCACGTCGGAGGGCCACTGCTACCTGCCCGAGGAGCGGCTGATCGCCGACGCGGTCACGATCCTCCAGGTCGATTCCGGGCTGGTGATCGAGGCCCTGGCCGCGCTCGCCGAGGAGGAGGGGGTGGCCACCGAGAAGCTGCCCGGCCCCGACGGCGCGACCGTCACCGCCGTCTACCTGGTGCCCTTCCAGCGGGCCGAGGCCTCGCTCGCGGCGCGGATGCGGGCACTGCTGGAGGACCCGGCCGACCGCCTGCCCGCCTTCGCCGGCGTCGACTGGGACCGGGCCCTGGAGTGGCTGCGCCGGCGCACCGGTGCCGACCTGGCGCCCGAGCAGCAGGAGGCGGTCCGCCTCGCGCTGACCCGCAAGGCCGCCGTGCTCACCGGCGGCCCCGGGTGCGGCAAGTCCTTCACGGTCGCCTCGGTGATCACCCTGGCCGCGGCCAAGGGTGCGAAGATCGTGCTGGCCGCCCCCACCGGCCGGGCCGCCAAGCGGATGACCGAGCTGACCGGGCACGAGGCCTCCACGGTGCACCGGCTGCTGGAGCTCAAGCCCGGCGGGGACGCCGCCTACGACCGCGACCGCCCGCTCGACTGCGACCTGCTGGTGGTCGACGAGGCCTCCATGCTCGACCTGCTGCTGGCCAACAAGCTGGTCAAGGCGGTGCCGCCCGGCGCGCACCTGCTGCTGGTGGGCGACGTCGACCAGCTGCCCTCGGTCGGCGCCGGGCAGGTGCTGCGCGACCTGCTCGACGAGGGGTCGCCGGTGCCGGCCGTGCGGCTGAACCGGGTGTTCCGCCAGGCGCAGAAGTCGGGCGTGGTGACCAACGCCCACCGGGTCAACGCGGGCGAGCCGCCGCTGCTGCAGGGGATGGACGACTTCTTCCTGTTCCCCTGCGAGGACACCGAGCAGACCGCGGAGCTGACCGTGGACGTGGTCGCCAACAGGATCCCGCGCCGGTTCGGGCTGGACCCGCACAGGGACGTGCAGGTGCTCGCCCCGGTGCACCGCGGCCCGGCCGGCGCGGGCAACCTCAACACGCTGCTGCAGCGTGCGCTGACCCCGCCGCGCGAGGGGGCCGCGGAGCGGCGGCTGGGCGGCCGGGTCTTCCGGGTGGGGGACAAGGTCACCCAGGTTCGCAACAATTACGAGAAAGGGGCCAACGGGGTCTTCAACGGGACGATGGGCGTGGTCGCCGGGATCGACCCCGACGAGCAGCGGCTGACCGTGCGCACCGACGAGGACGAGGACATCGGCTACGACTTCGCCGAGCTGGACGAGCTGGCGCACGCCTATGCGGTGACCGTGCACCGGTCGCAGGGGAGCGAGTACCCGGCGGTGGTGGTGCCGGTGACCACCAGCGCCTGGATGATGCTCCAGCGCAACCTGCTCTACACCGCCATCACCCGGGCCAAGCGGCTGGTGGTGCTGGTGGGGTCGCGGCGCGCGGTGGCCCGGGCGGTGCGCTCGGCGGCGGCGGGACGGCGGTACACCGGACTGGCCCACCGGCTCCAGGGGGGCAATTTCGTCGGGTAATGGCATATTCGCCGGATAATGGCATCGATGTTCGGTTTGAAGTTCGCGGAATGTCGGGGCCCCGGCAAATTCCGGGAAATTTCGTCCTTGTCGGCGGCAGAACCGAGCGGTAGTTTTCCCTACGGTGGAGCCGGTGGCCCGGCGGGCAGGATCCCCTCTCCCGACCCGTCGCACTCCTCCACCCCGGGGCCGTGCCCGAACCCCCTCCCGGGCGCGGTCCCGCCCGCGTTTTCCGCGTTTCGCCCCCAAGGCGGCCCATGGCTGAATAGGCTCCCCTTATGAGGCCGAAACCGGCGGTGCGGACGCGCGCACGACCCCTCTGGCGCGCATCCCGGCCGCGTTGCGGTCTCGTACCATTCGGGGCGTGCCCGCAGCGCCGACTCTCCTCCTCGCCCAGGCGAGGGGCCGAGGCAACGCCGACCCCAATGGACGCTGACGCTCTTTCCACTCCCCCCGGAGAGCGTCGGCCCCCTCGGGCGCCGGCACGCGCCGGCGCCCGAGGGCTTAGGGCCACGCCTCAGGGCCCGCCGCCCGCGGCCCCCGGTTCGGGGTCCCTGGTCCGGTGCAGGAGCACCTTTCCGCAGGTCACCGCGAGCCCCGAGGCCTCGCCGCCGAAGGAGAAGTCCAGCCGCAGGGAGTCCTCGTCGTGCTCGGACTGCACGTCGCCCACCTCGGCCCCGCCCCAGGGGGCGGCCTCCTCGTCGAAGAAGCTGAAGTCGGTGACCCCCTCCAGGACGAGGGTGTAGGTGACGGCGGGGATCGTGCCCGCGGGCGAGCGCAGGGAGAGCGTGACGCTGTGGCCGGGAACGTCCACCCAGGTCCCGTCGAGCGAGCACCCCTTGAGAGCGTTGAGAGCCGACATGCGCACTCCTCCGTCGCGTCGCCGTCGCACCGGGGTCCGTGCCGAACAAGGTGCCCCGATCGCTGCGATCCCACACGACCCCGTCCGGTTCCGGGCAATGCCGTCCGTGTCGCCCCTGTCGGTCGTTTCGGTCGTCCGGAGCCGCCGCGCGCCGCCGCGCCTGGAGTAGCGTTGTCGACCGTGACTCGGACTCAGGGCGGCGGCCCCGCCGCGATCCAGATCGTCGTCGGCGCCGCGATCATCCGCGGCGGCGAGCTGCTCGCCGCCCAGCGCGCGGACCCGCCGCAGCTGCGCGGCCGCTGGGAGCTGCCCGGCGGCAAGGTGGACCCCGGCGAGGCCGACACCGAGGCGCTGGTCCGCGAGTGCCGCGAGGAGCTCGGCGTGGAGATCGCGCTCGGCGCGCGGCTGGGCGGCGACGTGGCGATGCCGG
Organism: Nocardiopsis halophila DSM 44494; assembly: GCF_000341245.1. Lineage (GTDB taxonomy): Bacteria > Actinomycetota > Actinomycetes > Streptosporangiales > Streptosporangiaceae > Nocardiopsis_A > Nocardiopsis_A halophila. Next base: position 6,453 of record NZ_ANAD01000157.1, on the reverse strand, counting down.
TGCGCCCGGGCGCGGTGGGGGCGGTGCTGCGGGTGTGGGCGGCCCGGGTCGTGGAGGGCGAACCGCGCCCGCTGGAGCACATGGCGCTGCGCTGGCTCGGTCCCGAGGCGCTCGACGAGGTGGACTGGCTGCCGGCCGACGTTCCCTTCCTGGACGCCGTCCGCCCGCTCCTGCAGAGCGACGGCCAAAGGGGCGGCAACAGGGACGGCGCCGCCCCGACCCGCTGACCCCCTCGCGGGGCCGCGGTCCGGGACGGCGCCGCCCGCCGTCGCCGCGCGGCCCTCAGGCCTCGCCCTCCACGGCCGCGGACAGGTCCTCGGCGACGTCGTCCATCACCCACGGGATGCTGAGGGGGTTGGGCGAGGAGATGGCCATCGAGGCCGCCCGGTCGGTGTATCCGATGAAGCCGCCGTTCTTCACGGCCTCCACCTCGCCGAAGACGGCGCTGTCCTCCAGGCTCTTCTGCTCCTCCTCGGAGTTGAACCACATGACCAGCACGTCGGCGTCGATGTCCTCGGCGTTCTCCTGGCTCATCGTGCCGTAGAAGGCGTTCTCCTCGGCCTCGACGTCCTCCAGGAACGGCGCCGGGGTCAGGCCCATCTGCTCCAGCAGGGCGTTGCGCGGGTCGCCGTTGATGTAGAAGCCCAGCTCCCCGCTCTCGGGCATCAGCGTGCCCGCGGCGAAGGTGGCGTCGGTGAACTCGGGGTGCTCCTCGACCAGGCCGTCCAGGTACTCCTCGGTGTCGGCGACGGCCTTCTCGGCCTCGTCCGTCCGGCCGACGGCCTCGCCGATGGTGCGCACCTCGTCCTGCCACGGCGTCATCCACGGCTGGTCGAGGTAGGCGATGGTGGGGGCGACCCCGGAGAGCTGCTCGTACTCGTTCTCCTCCATCCCGGACTGCACGCCCAGGATGAGGTCGGGCTCCAGGGCGGCGATCTCCTCGACCGGCAGGCCGTCGTCGGTGTTGATCAGCTCGGGCTTCTCGCCGCCCAGCTCCTCGATCTTCTCCAGGTCCCAGGGCAGGTAGCCCTCCTCGTCGCCGGCGTAGGTCGAGGCGGCCATGCCGACCGGGACGATGCCCAGCTCCAGCAGGGCGGCCTCGTCGGACCAGCCGACGGTGACGATGCGCTCGGGCTCGGAGGTGATCTCGGTGGAGCCGTGGGCGTGCTCGACGGTGACCGGGCTCCAGTCGCCGCCGCCCTCGGCCTCCGGCTCGGCGGAGCCGGAGGTGCAGGCGGTGGCGGCGAGCGCGACGGCCGCGCACAGGGCGGCGGCCCGGGCGGTCGGGCCGGTGCGGCGGGACAGGGTGACGGACATGGAGGATCCCTGGTGGTTCTCGGGCGCGGCCCTGGGGGGCGGGCCGCCGCGGACGGGACGGGCCGGGTGCGGCCCGCAGTGGTTAGGCGCGCCTATCCTAAGTCCGAAATGTGGGGGCTTGTCCAGTGGGGGTGGTGGAGAGCACCCCGTCGACCTGGTCGTTTCCCGTGGTAACCGGCGCAAGCGCCTAAACTGGTCGTGGCCGCGGGTGTCGCGGTTGTACCCAGTGAATGAGAACGAGACCTTTTCGCATGTCCACCGCCACTCCCGCTGAGGGCTCCGCACGCCGCACCGATCTCCGCAACGTCGCCATCGTCGCCCACGTCGACCACGGCAAGACCACCCTGGTCGACGCCATGCTCTGGCAGTCCGGGGCGTTCCGCTCCAACCAGGACGTCGACGAGCGCGTCATGGACTCCAATGACCTGGAGCGCGAGAAGGGCATCACCATCCTCGCGAAGAACACGGCCGTGCACTACACCTCGCCCGAAGGCGAGGACGTGGTCATCAACATCATCGACACGCCCGGCCACGCCGACTTCGGAGGCGAGGTCGAGCGCGGACTGTCGATGGTCGACGGCGTCGTGCTGCTGGTCGACGCGAGCGAGGGGCCGCTGCCCCAGACCCGCTTCGTCCTGCGCAAGGCCCTGGAGGCCAAGCTCCCGGTCATCCTGTGCATCAACAAGGTGGACCGGCCCGACAGCCGCATCGCCGAGGTCGTCGACGACGTCTACGAGCTCTTCATGGACCTGGGGGCCGACGAGTCCCAGATCGAGTTCCCGATCGTCTACGCCTGCGCCCGCGACGGCAAGGCCTCGTTCGAGCGCCCCGAGAACGGGGGTGTGCCCGACAACGGCGACCTCACCCCGTTCTTCCGCACCCTGCTGGACACCGTCCCGGCGCCGGAGTACAGCCCCGGCGCCCCGCTGCAGGCGCACGTCACCAACCTGGACGCCTCGCCGTTCCTGGGCCGCCTGGCGCTGTGCCGGGTGCGCCAGGGCGAGATCCGCAAGGGCCAGCAGGTGGCCTGGATCCGCGGCGACGGCTCCGTCCAGCAGGTCAAGATCACCGAGCTGCTGATGACCGAGGCGCTGGAGCGCAAGCCGGCCGACCAGGCGGGCCCCGGCGACATCATCGCCATCGCCGGCATCCCCGACATCATGATCGGCGAGACGCTGGCCGACCCCGAGGACCCGCGGCCGCTGCCGCTGATCACCGTGGACGAGCCGGCCATCTCGATGACCATCGGCACCAACACCTCGCCGCTGGTCGGCAAGGTCAAGGGCGCCAAGGTCACCGCGCGCCTGGTCAAGGAGCGCCTCGACCGCGAGCTGATCGGCAACGTCAGCCTGCGGGTGCTGCCCACCGAGCGCCCCGACGCCTGGGAGGTGCAGGGCCGCGGCGAGCTGGCGCTGGCGATCCTGGTGGAGCAGATGCGCCGGGAGGGCTACGAGCTCACCGTCGGCAAGCCGCAGGTGGTCACCCGGGAGGTCGACGGCAAGCTGCACGAGCCGGTCGAGCGCCTGACCGTGGACGCGCCCGAGGACTACATGGGCGCCATCACCCAGCTGCTCAACGTGCGCAAGGGCCGCATGGAGCAGATGACCAACCACGGCACCGGCTGGGTGCGCATGGACTGGCTGGTCCCTTCGCGCGCGCTCATCGGCTTCCGCACCGAGTTCCTCACCGAGACCCGCGGCACCGGCATCGCCCACCACGTGTTCGAGGGCTTCGAGCCCTGGGCGGGCGACCTGCGCACCCGGGCCAACGGGTCGATGGTGGCCGACCGGGCAGGGCAGGCCGTCGCCTTCGCGATGTTCAACCTGCAGGAACGCGGCGTGCTGTTCGTCGAGCCGGGCACCGAGGTGTACGAGGGCATGATCGTCGGCGAGAACTCGCGCATGGACGACATGGACGTCAACATCACCAAGGAGAAGAAGCTCACCAACATGCGCTCGGCCACCGGTGATGAGCTGGTGCGCCTGGTCCCGCCGCGGAAGCTGTCCCTGGAGCAGGCGCTGGAGTTCTGCCGCGAGGACGAGTGCGTGGAGGTCACCCCCGAGGCCGTGCGCATCCGCAAGGTGGTGCTCGACCACAAGGAGCGCGGGCGCATGGCGGCGCACAAGAAGCGCGGCTAGCACCACCCCGCCACNCCCGCCCCCGGGGGGCCCGCCGTGTGCGGCGCCCTTCCTCCTGGCCGGGAGTCGCGGGCGGGGCCCAAGGGAGCCGGGCTGCGCGCGGTCGGTTCCCGCGGCGGTCGGACGTCGCGGGGTCGGGCCTTGCGGAGTCGGGCCTTGCGCGGTTGAGCCTCCCGGGGTGAGGCCTCCCGGGGTCAGGCCTCGCGCGGGACCAGGCGGAACACCCGCGGCTCGCGTCCGGAGCGGGCGGCGTAGGACTCGTAGGGCCACATCGCGTTGAGCCGCTTCCAGGCCTCGTCCCTCTCCGCGCCGGTCAGCAGGACCGCCCGGACCGGGAAGTCGGTGCCCTTGTAGTTGGCCACCGCCTCCGGGGCCGCCAGCAGGTTCCCGGTCCAAGCGGGGTGCTTCTCGCGGCCGAAGTTGCTGCCGACCACCAGGAAGCTGCGCGGGGTCCGCTCCCGTTCCGGCAGGCAGGCCACGGGCGCGCTGCGGGGCTCACCGCTGCGCCGGCCGGTGGTGGTCAGCATCAGGCTCGGCACCGCCCAGCGCGCGACTTGGACCCGGCCGCCGGTGAGGCGGTGCAGCAGGCGGTCCAGGCGCGGCAGGACGGGCGGGGCGAGACGGGCGAAGAGCGGTGCGGCGGCGGCCCTGCGGGCCAGGCGCAACAGGAGGGGCGGGGGCGCGGGGCCGCCGGGGCGGCGCGGCGATGGGGACACGGGCGGGCTCCCTCCGGCAGGGGGCGTGCGCGGCATCCAACCTAGCGCCCGCTTGCTGGCAGGGGAAGGGACCCGCGCGGCGCCGGACGGCGCGTTTGCGCGGCTCCGCACGGTGCGGGTGGGCGGTACCGGACGGCCCGTCCGCATACCGGGCGGGGCGGGTGGGGACCGGATGGCGCCTCTGCGCGGCTCCGCACGGTGCGGGTGGGCAGTGGGCGGTACGTCTGCGCGGCTCCAGGCGGGGCGGGTACGCGGCGCCGGACGGCGCGTCCGCGCGACACCGGACGGTGGGGGTGGGCCCGCGTAGGCTGGCCCCTTCCGGCCGATCGCCCGCGTCCTCCGAGGAGGGACCGCCATGATCGACACCGCCTCCGTCCACGCCGGGGCCGCCTACGCCCAGGCCCGGATCCACGGCATCGGAGCCGCCCCGCCCGACACCCCCACCCCCTGCGCCGACTGGCCCCTGCGCAGCCTCGTCGACCACCTGGTGGCCGTGGTGGACCGCACCGCGCGCGGGCTGTCCGGGGAGAAGGTCGCCGGCCTGGAGACCGACCCCGCGCTCGCCCCGTCCGCCCCCTGGCCCGCCGGCGACGCCTTCGCCGAGGCCGCGGAGCGGCTCCGGCGGGCCGCCGCGGACCCCGCCGCCTGGAACGCGGTCGTCGACGCCCCCTTCCCGGGGACGTCCGGCGACGTGGCACTGTCCCTGGCGCTCACGGACATGCTCGTGCACGGCTGGGACATCGCCCGGGCGACAGGGCAGAGCGAGGATATGCCCGAGGACGTGGCCGGGCAGGTCCTGGAGTTCTCCCGCCTCGCCCTGCCCGACGACGCGCGGGCCGGATTCTTCGACCCGGAAGTCCAGGTTGGGCCAGAGGCCACGAATACCCGGCAACTCGTGGCATTCCTCGGCCGCCGACCCTAGCCTGAGGGGGCAGGGCCCCTGTGCAGCCGGGCGCGCGCGGGCCGCCGAGCAGGTCCGGAGGAAGCAGTTCATGGCACAACCGCACGCCGTCGTGGTCGGGGGCGGCATCGGCGGCCTGGCCGCCGCCGTCGCACTCGCCCGAACGGGGTGCGCGGTGACCGTGTACGAGAAGGCACCGGTGCTCGACCCGGTCGCCGCCGGCCTGGCGCTGGCACCCAACGCCCTGCGCGCCCTGGACGCCCTGGACCTGGGCGAGGAGGTGCGCAAGCGGTCCGCGCCGCACGGGATCGCTGCGATCCGCCGCCGGGACGGACGGTGGCTGCTGCGCACCGGCCCGCACGAGACTCAGGTGCGCTTCGGCGACGCGGTCTCGGTGCTGCGCTATGCGGACCTGGTGGACGCGCTGCTGCAGCGGCTCCCGGCCGGAACCTTGCGCACCGGCTCGGCGGTGACGGCGGTCGAGCCGGGCACCACCCGCCAGCCGGCCCGGGTGGCCACCGAGACCGGGGACGTCGCCGCCGACCTGGTGGTGCTCGCCGACGGGGCGCGCTCGGCGCTGCGCGGCGAGCTCTTCCTGGAGCACCCGGGAGCGGTCTACGCCGGCTTCACCTGCTGGCGCGCGGTGGTGCCCTGGCGCCCGGAGGACCCGCTGGACTTCGGCGAGACGTGGGGGCGGGGCGGGACCGCCGGGGTGCTCCCGCTCAGCGGCGACGAGGTGTACTGCTACGTCACCGGGAACGTGCCCGCCGGCGGGAGGGCGACAGACGAGCGCGCCGAGGCGGTGGCCCGNGCGGGAGCCGCTGGCGGACCTGTTCGCCGCGGCCCGCCCCGAGGCGGTGGTGCGCAGCGACGTCTGGCACGTGGACACCCCGCTGCCCGCGTACCACAAGGGCCGGGTGGCCCTGCTGGGGGACACCGCGCACGCGATGACGCCCAATCTGGCCCAGGGCGCCTGTCAGGCGATCGAGGACGCGGTGGTGCTGGCCCACCACGCCAGCGGTTCGATGGCGTACGTGCCGACGGCGGTGCAGTCCTACACCGCCTCGCGGCGGTCCCGGACAGCCGCCCTGGTGCAGCGCTCGGCCCAGCTGGCGGAGGCGGTGCAGAACGAATCGCCGGTGCTGACCGGGCTGCGGGACACCGCTGCGGGCCTGGTGGGCAAGGTGGCCCCGTGGCAGTTGGCCCGCTACACCCGCCCCGTCGACGACTGGCGCCCACCCGGAGATCCCCGCCCGGCCCGCCGCTGAGAGGCGACGGGACGGCCGGTGCCCCGCTCGCGGCTGCTTGCCGGGCGGTGGGTCGGCGGAGGGCCAGGGGGAGGCGGCGACGACGAAGGCAGGGCGGTTCCCCGGTGCCGCCG